>CAZPMD010000222.1:0-2514 GCA_964587395.1 uncultured Hyphomicrobiales bacterium | reverse complement strand
GCCTGACCGCGCCGCGGCGCGACCGCCCCGCCATGTCCGCCGCCGACCCCTTCCGCCGCTTCGTCGAGACGCTGGAGGCGCTGGAGACGGCGCGGCCGAGGCCCGCCGGCGGCCGTGTCCGGAGCCTCGATCCGGCGCCGGCCCGCATCCCCCAGGTCCGGAGGCCCGCCTGATGCAGGACATCCACGCCGTCCCCACCCGGCTCGACCCGGCGACCGGCCTCTTCACCGGCTATGCCTCGCTCTTCGGCATTCCCGATGCGCAGAACGACGTGGTCGAGCGCGGCGCCTTTGCCGCCTCGCTGCTCCGGCGCGGCCCCGCCGGCATCCGCATGCTGTGGCAGCACGACCCGGCCGAGCCCATCGGCACCTGGCTGTCGCTCTCCGAGGATCCGGTCGGCCTGCGCGTCACCGGCCGGCTGGTGACGCTGACCGCCCGTGGCCGCGAGGCGCGGGACCTTATCGCCGCCGGCGCCGTCGACGGTCTCTCCATCGGCTTCAAGGCGCTGCGCGCCGAGCGCCGCCGCCGCGACGGCCCCCGCCGCCTCCTCGAGGTCGACCTCTGGGAGGTCTCGGTCGTCACCTTCCCGGCGCTCGCCGGGGCGCGGGTGACGCGGGTCGCCGCCTGACCTCTCCCGACCGCCGTCTACCGCCTGCCGGCCCCGCCAGCGCGCGGGGCTTCTCCGAATCCCCCCTCCCAACCCCGAGGACATGGCCCATGCCCGAGATCCACGCCGACGCCTCCCCCGAGACCAAGACCCTGCTCCCCCACGAGGCGCAGGTGACCCATAGCGAGGTCATGCGCATCTTCGAGGCCTTCAAGGAGGCGAACGATGCCCGCCTCGCCGAGATCGAGCGGCGCGCGAGCGACGTCGTCACCGAGGAGAAGCTCGCCCGCATCGACCAGGCGCTCGACGACCGGCTCGCCCGCCTCGACCGCCTGGCGCTGGAGGCGCGCCGGCCGGGCCTTGCCCCCGAGCGCCGTGACGCGAAGGCTGGCGCGAGCGAGCACAAGGCCGCCTTCGAGGCCTATGTCCGCTCCGGCGAGACCTCCGGCCTGCGCAGCCTCGAGACCCGCGCCATGTCGGTCGGCTCGGGCCCGGACGGCGGCTATCTCGCCCCGCCGGAGATCGAGACGACGGTGACGCAGCGCCTCGCCGCGCTGTCGCCGATCCGCGCCATCGCCGGCATCCGCCAGGTGTCGGGCGCGACCTTCAAGCGGCCCTTCGCGAAGACCGGGCCGGCCACCGGCTGGGTCGGCGAGGCCGCGGCGCGCGCCCAGACCGACAGCCCGGTCCTCGCCGAGCAGGTGTTCCCCGCCATGGAGCTCTACGCCATGCCGGCGGCGACCCAGACGCTCATCGACGATGCGGCGGTGGACCTCGAGAGCTGGATCGCCGGCGAGGTCGAGACCGTCTTCGCCGAGCAGGAGGGCGCCGCCTTCGTCGCCGGCGACGGCGTCAACAAGCCGACCGGCTTCCTCACCCAGACCCTCGTCGCCAACAGCGCCTGGGAGTGGGGCAAGATCGGCTTCACCGTCACCGGCGCGGCGAGCGCCTTCCCCGAGGACGACCCGGCGGATGTGCTCTTCGACCTGATCTATGCGCTGAAGGCCGGCTTCCGCCAGAACGGCCGCTTCGTCATGAACCGCAAGACCCAGGCCGTGGTGCGCAAGATGAAGGACGCTTCCGGCGCCTATGTCTGGTCGCCGCCGGCCCAGGCGGGCGGGACGGCCGGGCTCTTCACCTTCCCGGTCACCGAGGCCGAGGACATGCCGGACATCGGCGCGGGGACGACGCCCATCGCCTTCGGCGACTTCCGCCGCGGCTATCTCGTCGTCGACCGTCTCGGCCTGCGCATCCTGCGCGACCCCTATTCGGCCAAGCCCTACGTGCTCTTCTACACCACCAAGCGCGTCGGCGGCGGCGTGGCGGACTACGACGCCATCAAGCTTTTGAAGGTGGCGGCGTGATCCGGCATCGGCCGGAGTGAAGCGCTCCGGCAGACGGGCTAGACTTCATCGTTCGAGCCTGCCGGAGGCCGCCATGCTCATCGGGGCACGGGTGCTTCATCTGACGACCGACACCGGCGCCGTCGCGGTGCCGGTGCGCATCTTCCAGCCTGTCGAGGACGGCAGCGCCTGGGAGTGCCGCTACGAAATCGCTTGGCCCGGCGACGTCCGGCAGAGCGCTGCCTGGGGCGTCGATGCGCTGCAGGCGCTGCACCTCGCCATGCAGAAGATCGCCGTTGAACTCTACGCGAGCGACGACCATCGCGACGGTCGCCTGTCCTGGCCGGGGCAGGGCGCCGGCTACGGCTTCCCGATCCCGAAGAACGGCCGCGACCTGCTGGTCGGCTACGACCAGGAATTCGACGGCTGACCCCTCAGTTGCCACCGCCGTCGAGGCGTGCCCAGGGCGGCAGGCCCTGCCGCTCGGGAGCCCGCGGCGCTTCCTCGTCGGCACGCCCGCCCCGGCGATCTCGGCGGTGTCCCTAGGGCTCGGCGCTCCTACGG
>CAZPMD010000221.1:0-2534 GCA_964587395.1 uncultured Hyphomicrobiales bacterium | reverse complement strand
GATCGCAAGACGATCCGCCTCCCTGCCGGCCGCAACGCCCGAATTCAAGGTAGACTGCTACCTCAGCGGCCCGTTCCGCCCATGAAGCCACATGTGGATTTCCAAGGCATTAACCATTTGGCTGTTTGATGCGCCCATGCCGGGTGGGCGCTGTCCGGCCCGCTGGTCCTGGAGTTGTGTGCCGTGTCCCGATCGACCCTGCCTGCCGCCGCCGTGCTTCTCGCCATCGCCGCCACGCCGGCATGGAGCCAGGAGCGGGTCTCCGGTCGCTACGAGATCCTGATCGGCGGCCTCCAGGTGGGCATCGCCGGGTTCGAGGGCCGCATCTCCCAGGACAGCTATCAGGCCTCGGTGTCCCTGCGTCTTTCGGGCGTCTCGCGAGTGGTCGCCTCCGGCCGCGGCTCGGCCATGGCATCGGGCCGCATCGCCGGCGCGCGCGCCGTTCCGGCCAACTACACCCTGACGCTCAACACGACGCAGCAGAACGATTCCATCCGCATGGCCATGTCCGGCGGCGCCATCCGCTCTCATTCCGCCGAGCCGGCACGGCCCGCCATGCCTGACGAGGTTCCCCTCACCGCCGCACACAAGCAGAGCGTGCTCGACCCGCTGTCGGCCGGCTTCTTCTTCGTGCCCGGATCGGGACCGACCGTCTCCGCCGAGGCCTGCGCCAAGACCTTTCCCGTCTTCGACGGCCGCCAGCGCTACGACCTCTCCTTCTCCTATGCCCGCACCGAGCCGTTGAAGGTCGCCGGCTATGATGGCCCAGCCGTGGTCTGCAACGCCCGCTACCGCGCCATCGCCGGCCATCGCCCGGCCGTCACCGCGCCGATGGAGGCCAATCGCGACATGCAGATCTGGCTAGCTCCCGTCGCCGGCACGCGGGCCCTGGTGCCCGTCCGCATCTCGATCCGGACAGCCGTCGGTATGGCCGAGATCCAGCCGACGCGGCTCGAGCTCGGTGCTCCCACGACGACCGCATCCGTCGGTCGGTGATCCTGCCCGCCCGCTAGGCGACCTGCACGTTTGTTGCGCAGAATTGTCGCGGCGCGACAGAAATGGGTTGCCGTACGCTACGGCATGGTCTTTGCTGCCCCGGTAATACTACGGTGTCCGGATCGGCTCCCGGATGGTCACCGTACGGCCACGCCTCCGGGTTAGGCTCGACACCCCGATCGCCAGAAGGCCCGTCCATGACCGAGTATCGCTTTCATCCCACCCGCCGCGCTGCCCTGAAGCTCGCCGGCGCGGCCTCTCTTGCCCCGCTCTTCGCACCCGCAGTCCACGCCCAGGCGACCACCGCCGTCCGCTTCACCCTCGACTGGCGCTTCGAGGGTCCCTCGGCCCTGTTCCTGACGGCGCTGGAGAAGGGCCATTTCCGCGCCGAGGGGCTCAACGTCTCGATCGACGCGGCTTCGGGCTCGCGCGAGGGCGTCACCCGCGTCGCTTCCGGTACCTACGACATCGGCTTCGGCGACATCAATTCGATGATCCGCTTCCGCGACGAGAACCCGACGGTCGACCTCAAGGCGAACATGATCGTCTATGACCGGCCGCCCTTCGCCATCGTCGGCCGCAAGTCCCGCGGCATCACCACCGACGTGAAGAGCCTCGAGGGCAAGAAGTTCGGCGCCCCGGCGCCCGACGCCGCCTATGCCCAGTGGCCGATCTTCAAGACCGTCAACAGGCTCGACGATTCCAAGATGCGCTTCGAGAATGTCGGCTTCCCCGTACGCGAGCCCATGCTCGCCTCGGGCGAGGTCGATGCCATCTTCGGCTTCGCCAATTCCTCCTACATCAACCTGAAGTCGCGCGGCGTGCCGGAGAACGACATCGTCGTGCTGCACATGTACGATTACGGCGTTGAGCTCTACGGCAACGCCATCATGGCGAGCCCGGCCTTCCTGTCGGCCAACCGCGCCGCGGTGGCTGCCTTCAACCGAGGCCTCGTCAAGGGCATCCGCGACACCGTCGCCGACCCGGCTGCCGGTGCCAAGCTGGTCATTGCCCGGAATGACGTTGCCCGCCTCGAGACCGAGACTGAGCGTCTGAAGATGACGATCGACAACTATGTGCTCTCGCCCTACGTCAAGGCGAACGGCATCGGCGCCATCGATCCGGCCCGCATGAGCACGGCGATCGACCAGATCGGCCTGACCTTCGCCTTCAAGAACAAGCCGAAGCCGGAAGACGTGTTCATCTCCGACCTGTTGCCGGCCGCCGCCGACCGCAAGATGGCCTGAGGCTTGCTTCTCCGATGACTTGCGGGGCGCGAATGCCCTGCCCCAATCCCGCGCCAATGCCCTGCCTTGAAAGCGCCTCTCCTTGCGTCCCTTCGTCGAACTGACCGGCGTCAGCCACACCTATGCGACCGGCGGCACCCTGGCCGTCGACGGATTGGATATCAGGGTCAATGAGGGCGAGTTCGCCGCCGTGGTGGGACCATCGGGCTGCGGCAAGTCCACGCTGATGAAGCTGGCGACCGGGCTGCAATTCGCCCGCGAAGGCGTCACCACCGTGGCCGGCCAGCGTGT
>CAZPMD010000220.1:0-2541 GCA_964587395.1 uncultured Hyphomicrobiales bacterium | reverse complement strand
GATCCGGGAAATCATCATGGAGGTCCTGGTCGAGAAACCGGTGAAGGAACGCTGCGAGCGGGAGTAGCCGTGCCCCTTGGCCGTACGATGCATGAGCGTCGATCGGTCTGTGATCATGGCGAATCCCCGTCGGTTCCCGTGCATGCTCCCACCATGTTTCGGCGGGATTGCGTCGGAACCTAGTCAACCATGAAATGGGGCGCCATGGCGACAGTTGAAAGACCCGCGCCGTGTTTGCCGCGGTCTGATGTCATCACAGCTGTTTGAAGGCCTCGTCGACCGGCACCTGCAGGGAGATCACCATGCGGTTGGTCTCGGCGGCCATGGCGACCACCGAGACCATCTCCATGAACTGCGCATCGGTCATGCCCTTTGCCCGGGCGGCGGCCGAATGGGAGCGGATGCAGTACTCGCAGGAATTGGCCATGGAGACCGCGACGTAGATCAGTTCCTTCGTCAGCGGGTCGAGCGCGCCGGGCGCCATAACCTGCTTCACGCTGTCCCATGTCCGCTTCAGCGCGGCCGGGTCGTGGGCGAGAACGCGCCAGAAATTGTTGACGAAATCCGTCTTCCGGGTGGCGCGGATGTCGGCAAAGACCGCCGCGGCCTCCGGCGAAAGGTCGCCGTCGGCCAGAATGGGCATCATCGACATCGCTCCTCCTTCCGCCGGCTTTCAGCCGGCAACGTCCTCGATCAGCCCGCCGAGGATCGTGCCGCGCGGCAGGATCGAGCGGATGTCGCAGTACTCTTCCTTGGTGTGGATGCCGCCGCCCCAGACCCCGAGCCCGTCGAGGGTAGGTACCCCCATGGCGCCGGTGAAGTTGCCGTCGGAGCCGCCGCCGGACTGCATGTGGTCGATGGGGAATCCGTGCGCATCGGCGATGGCCTTGGCCTTGGCGTAGAGCTCCATCGTGCCGGCGCCGGCCATGAAGAGCGGCCGCACCGGCCCCGGCTCGATGGTGATGCGGGTGTTGGGGAAGGGCGGGCGCAGCGTGCGCAGACGCACGTCGATGTCGGCGAGATCCTCCGGCGTGGCGGCGACGCACAGCACCTCGGCCGAACACAGCACCGGCACGACATTGACCCAGGTGCCGGAATTGACCCTGCCGACCGCGAAAGTCTGGCCACGCTCGTAGTCCGACCAGTCCTCGATCGTCTCGATGATCCGCGCCAT
Source organism: uncultured Hyphomicrobiales bacterium (assembly GCA_964587395.1). Classification (GTDB taxonomy): domain Bacteria; phylum Pseudomonadota; class Alphaproteobacteria; order Rhizobiales; family Phreatobacteraceae; genus Phreatobacter. The sequence continues at coordinate 1,367 of CAZPMD010000220.1, read as the reverse complement.
GGCGCGGATCGAGGAGACGCCACGGCTGATCGCCGCGCCCGCGTGCGAGGGCCGGCCGTGGACGTGGATCATGTAGCGCACCACGGCATGACGCCCGGAGGTGACGAAATGCTCGCGACCCGGTTCCGGCACCAGGACATGGGCAGCCTTGGCAGCCTCAGCCTCGATGGTGGCGCGCGACGAGGGCGAGCCGACCTCCTCATCGGGGATCAGGACGACGGTGACGGAGCGGCGCAGGCGGCCACCCTTCTGCTTGATGAGCTTGCCGAGGACGTGCAGCGCCAGCACCGTCCCGCCCTTCATGTCGGTGACGCCGGGCCCGTAGAGCCGCTCGCCCTCGCGACGGATGGGCAGTGGTCCTGCCAGCGTGCCGACGGCATGGACCGTATCGACATGGGCCAGGACAAGAAGCCCGGGACCCGCTTCCGCGCCGGCGAGGCGCCCGATGACGATGTCGCCGAAGCCTTGCGTTCCCGGCAGGCGCTCGATGCCGAAGCCCATGCTTGCGAGGTCGCGCGCGCCCTCGTCCATCATCCGGTTGACGGCGGCCGCGTCATAGGTCGGGCTCTCGATCGAGGCCCAGCGGATGATGTCGGAGATGACCTGTTCGACATCGGTGGTGACGGGCATGCTCGCTTCCTCCTGCGTGGGAAGCGGAGCCTACGGCCGCTGTCGCGCCCCCGTCTACGGGCGGCGCGGCTCACCAGCTATGATGCCGAAGTTCTGGCCGCCGAAGCGCTGCTCGATCTGTTTGATGCGGGTCTCGTGGTCCGACCAGTTGAAGCGGCTGGTGGAGCGCTGCCCCGGTGGCGGCGTCGCGGCTCCCGGGGGCACGGTGACGCCCCGTGCGAGCGGCGACCCGATGGCGTTGAGATGCACCACCGCGCGCCGGCAATACTCCAGCGACAGCGCACTCATCTGCGTCTCGTCCCATCCGGCGCGGTACTTCATCAGTGCCTGGCACAGGTTCCCGCCCGATCGCTCCCAGGCGCCGGCCAGATAGGTGATGCCCAGGCGGATGTTCGTCTCGGGCTCGAACAGGTCCTGGATCGTTCCGGCGAATCCGAGCTGGCGCGCGATGGTCGGCCGCACCTGCATGAGGCCGACCTCGTCGATGAGGCCCACCGCATGGGGGTCGTAGGCGCTTTCCACCGTCGCCACGGCATCGGCGAGATCGATCGGCACGCGCAGCGCCTCGGCATGGCGGCGGATCGTCCCGAAATGGGCGGAGCGGCCGACCGCATAGCGGATGTCGGAATAGGCGCGCCCCTCGAAGCGGCGCGGCGGCGCCTCGGCGAAGGGGGCCTCGAGCTGCGGCAGGTCCGCCGCCGTCGCCACGGCCGCGGCATCGGCCGGCGGGTGCGGAG
>CAZPMD010000219.1:0-2569 GCA_964587395.1 uncultured Hyphomicrobiales bacterium | reverse complement strand
CCACCGCGGGCTCCAAAGCGGGCAGAGGCTCGGCAGGACTCGCCGCGACCGGCGCCCCGGTCGGCACCAGACCGGCCTCGCTCGCCGGAACCGCAGGCGCTGCAGGCGCTGTCTGGCCTGCCGCAAGGCCCGCACGGATCAGTCCGAGTTCCGTCTCCGCCTGCCTGAGGCGCATCTCCACCGCATTCAGCCGTCGCTTCGCATCGCCCGACCGGACGAAGGCGGCGATGGCGAGAATGGGCAGGCCGAGGACGACGGCGATGGCGACGACAATGGCGAAGACGAAATCCATCCGGTTCGGCCTCCCGAGGCCAAGATCGACATGCATCGGCGCGGATTGCGCCAGCAGGGCGTCCGCGAAATGAGCCCGCAACATTTCCGCCCGATGCCGCGCACCGGCCCGATTGTCACCGGAAGGCCTTGCGAGAGTCTCGCCTCAGACCGGAAAAAAGGTCAGCGCAGGAGGCGCAGCGAGAACGGTTCGCCCTCGTAGGCGTCGCGGCCGCGGCCGATGCGCTCGATCGCGGAGACCATGCGCCCGTCGCGGCCGAGCTTGCGGTCGGCGATGGCGACGAGGCGCAGGTTCGGCGTGGCGCTGGGGCTGAGGCTGCGCAGTTCGCGGGCCAGTTCGTCCTCGTCATGCGCCGGATGGATGGCGCAGGCGGTGATGTAGGCGGCGGCTGTCGAGCGGCTGATCCCGGCCCAGCAATGGACGACGAGCGGGCTCGCCGTGCCATGGTCCCGCCACCAGCCGTCGACGAAGCCGAGCAGGCGGTCGACATGGGCTTCGCCCGGCGCCACGTAGCCCTCCATCGGCGTGACGATGTCGTTCATGCCGAGGAAGAGGTGATCGTCGGGCTGCACCACGGCCGGACGCGGGACCGGCGTGCCCTGGTTGATGAGGGTCACCACGTGGCGCGCGCCCGTCGCCTCGACGGTCGCGGCCAGGCGCGACAGCGAACAGACGTGAACTTCCATGGGGACTTCTCTCCAGTCCGGAACAGGGGCTCGGCAAGAGGATAGCGCGGCGCATGCGACAGGGCGATGAGTCCGGCGGTGCGACATGTCCGCCGCCCGCCAGTCCATTCACCCCCCGAGAGCCGAGAACCTCGCGAGATAGGCGGCCTTGGCGGCCTCTGCATCGAGCGGCACGAGCACCGGCGGCACGCCCCTGGCGCCGCCGAAGATGCCTGCCGGCGAACCGAAGATGGCGGCGGCCTCGTCCAGCCCGAAGCCGGCGAGTTGGGTCGCCTCGAGGAAGGCAGCGATGTGGTCGGCCTTCTTCGTCAACGCGGCGATCTCGGCGGGCGCGCCAGGCGGCAGGCCGAAACGGATGTGGATGGCGGCCATCAGGCGCGCCTCGACGACCTTGTAGTCGCCGCCGATGACCGCCTTGAAGGGCGAGATCATGTCGCCGATGACATATTCGGGCGCATCGTGCAGCAGCACGGCGAGGCGCCAGCGCGTCTCCAGGCCCGGCTTCAGGCGCGCCGCAATGTCCTCGACCAGCAGGCAGTGCTGCGCCACCGAGAAGACGTGCGGGCCGGTGGTCTGGCCGTTCCAGCGGGCGACGCGGGCGAGGCCATGGGCAATATCCTCGATCTCGACGTCGAGGGGCGAGGGATCGAGCAGATCGAGGCGGCGGCCGGACAGCATGCGCTGCCAGGCGCGCGGCGCGCCCTGCCGGGAGGGGGATGGACGGGAAGCCATGGCCCTTCCTGCCTGCTTCGCCGCGCAGCGGCAAGACCGGTTTTGGCAGCAGCGCGGCGGCGGGGCGCAGCGGGTCGGGCCTACCTGCCGAGGTGGACGGCGGAACGACGGCGCGCTAACCGGGTTGCTGCACAGTGCCCCGTTTCCGGGGCAGCCGTTCCGAAGGATGCCGCATGACGATCGCCGCCGAGGGGCGCCTGCCGGACCGCCCGCAGGACCGGCCGGGTCCGCGCCGGATCGACCTCGTCGATGTGGCGCGCGGCACGGCGCTTCTGGCGATGTTCGTCTACCATTTCGCCTGGGACCTGTCGTTCTACCGGCTGATCGCCACCGACATCGTCGCCCATGCCGGCTGGCGCTGGTTCGCCCACGGCATCGCCGGATCCTTCCTGGCGCTGGTCGGCGTCAGCCTCGTCCTCGCCACGCGCCAGAGGCTCGACACCGCCGGTTATCTCCGGCGGCTGGCGCTCGTCGCGGGCGCTGCCGCCCTCGTCACCGCGGGCACCTATGCCTTCATGCCCGATGCCTATGTGTTCTTCGGCATCCTGCACCACATCGCGGTGGCGAGCGTTCTCGCCCTGCCCTTCCTCATGCTGCCGACGCTGGCGGTAGCCGGCGCGGCGGTGACCGCCTTCGCGCTGCCGCATCTCGGCGTCCATCCGCTGTTCAACAGCGACCTCCTTCTGTGGATCGGGCTCGGCGACCGGCCGATCCGCTCGGGCGACTTCGTGCCGCTGCTCCCGTGGTTCGGCTGCGTTCTCGCCGGCATCGTCGCGGCGCGGCTCGCGCTGCGGATGACCGGCGAGGAGCGGCTCGCGGCCTGGCGGGCGACCTCGCGGCCGGCGGCGCTCGTGGCCAC
>CAZPMD010000218.1:489-2692 GCA_964587395.1 uncultured Hyphomicrobiales bacterium | reverse complement strand
CGCAGCTCGCCGCCATGCTCGGCCTGCCCTATGCCTTTGCCAGCCACTTCGCGCCCGCCGCGCTCGACGATGCGTTGGCGACCCACCGCGCCAATTTCCGCCCGTCCGATGTGCTCGACCGGCCCCATGTGATGGTCGCGGCCAACTGCTACCCGGCCGAAACGCGCGAAGAGGCGGAACTGAGCGCCTCGTCGATGGACCAGTCCTTCGTCGCGCTGCGCACCGGCAGGCCGGGGCGCCTGCCTCCGCCCGTGGCGGGCTACCGCGAAAGCCTGCCGCCCGCCCAACTCGCCGGCCTCACCGCGATGCGCAAGGTCAGCGCGATCGGCACCGGCGCCGACGTGCGCGCCAGCATCGAGAGCCTTGTCGAACGCACCGGCGCGGACGAGATCATCCTCGCCGGTTCGACCTTCGATCCCGAGGTCCGCCGCCGCGGCCTTGCCATCGCGATGGATACGCTGGCCGGGCTCTGACGGTCGCGTCCCGCCCACGGCCTGCGTTAATCGCACTTGAACGCGGGGCTCCTCGCCGTTAGCGCAACAGGCCGATGGAGGGAGACAATATGACAGAAGCGGCTGATGTCTTGATCGTGGGTGCCGGACATGGCGGCGGCGCCATTACCGTCGCGCTGCGCCAGCAGGGCTTCGAAGGCAGCGTGCTGATGGTCGGGCGCGAACCCGAGCCGCCGTACGAACGGCCGCCCCTGTCCAAGGAATACCTCGCCCGGGAAAAGGAATTCGAGCGGCTCTACATCCGTCCGCCGCAGTTCTGGGCGGACAAGGACGTGGCCCTACGCCTGTCGACTTCGGTCACCGCCGTCGATCCGCAGGCGAAGACCGCGACGCTGTCCGACGGCAGCACCGTCGCCTACCAGCACCTCGTCTGGGCCGCCGGAGGCGATGCGCGCCGGCTGTCGTGCGGCGGCGCGGATGTCGTCGGCGTCCATTCGGTCCGCACCCGCGCCGATGTCGACCGGATGATGGCCGAGATCGACGCCGGCGCGAAGAAGACGGTGATCGTCGGCGGCGGCTACATCGGGCTGGAGGCGGCCGCCGTGCTGCGCAAGCTCGGCGTCGAGGTCGTGCTGATCGAGATGCTCGACCGCGTTCTCGCGCGCGTGGCGGGAGAGGAATTGGCCCGCTTCTACGAAGCCGAACACCGCGCCCACGGCGTCGACCTGCGGCTGGAAACCGGCGTCGACTGCATCGAGGGCGACGGCCACAAGGTGACCGGCGTCCGGCTGGCCGACGGCAGCGTCGTGCCCGCCGACATGGTCAGCTTGGCGGAGCCGGCTCCGCCAAAGTCCAAGCCTCGCTGGCCTGTCGCCGCCTTCATCACCGGCGCGGTCATCGTCGGCATCGGCATTATCCCCAGCGTCGGCCCGCTGATCGTGGCCGGAGCGAGGGGCGCGAACGGCGTCGACGTCGATGAATACTGCCGCACCACCCTGCCCAACGTCTATGCCATCGGCGACTGCGCCTCGCACGCCAACGACTTTGCCGACGGGGCGGTCATGCGGCTGGAATCGGTGCAGAACGCGTCGGACATGGCGAAGACCGTGGCCAAGGCGATCATGGGCGAGATGGATCCGTACAAGGCGACGCCCTGGTTCTGGTCGAACCAGTATGATCTCAAGCTGCAGACCGTCGGCCTTTCCACCGGCCATGACGAGACGGTGCTGCGCGGCGATCCGGCCAGCCGCAGCTTCTCGGTCGTCTACCTCAAGGAAGGCCGCGTCGTTGCGCTCGACTGCGTGAACAAGGTCAAGGATTACGTCCAGGGCAAGAAGCTGGTCGAGAGCCGCGCCGTGGTCGACCGCGACGTACTCGCCGACGACAGCCTCGCGATCAAGGAAATGGCTACGGCCTAGCCGCCGAGCCGGACGTCGGCCCAGTCGGCCGCTTCGGCCACGGCAGGATCGGGATCGCCGCGCAGCGCCTCCACCTGCGGCAGCAGCGCGGCGTCGCCGCTGTTGCCCGCAGCGTAAAGGCAGTTGCGCACGAATCGGTCGCGCCCGATCCGCTTGATCGGCGAGCCGGAGTGCAGCGCGCGAAAGCCCGCGTCGTCGAGCGCCATCAGTTCGTCGAGCCTGGGCGCCACCAATTCGGCGCGCGGCAGGAAGGCGCGGTTCGCCGCCGCCGCGCTGGCGAACGAATTCCACGGACAGGCCGCAAGGCAATCGTCGCAGCCGTAGATGCGATTA
>CAZPMD010000218.1:219-479 GCA_964587395.1 uncultured Hyphomicrobiales bacterium | reverse complement strand
TTGTTCTCGATGGTGAGGTAGGAAATGCACCGTCCCGCATCGACCCTACGCGGCGCGGGGAAGGCATCGGTGGGGCAGGGATCGAGGCAGCTGCGGCACGAACCGCAGCGGTCGGCATGAACATCGTCGACCGGCAGCTCCAGCGTCGTGTAGATCGCGCCGAGGAAAAGCCACGATCCGTGCGCGCGGCTGACCATGTTGGAATGCTTGCCCTGCCAGCCGATGCCGGCGGCCACAGCCACGGCCTTGTGCGAAAGGTA
>CAZPMD010000218.1:0-209 GCA_964587395.1 uncultured Hyphomicrobiales bacterium | reverse complement strand
TCTCCACGACGTCGTGGTAATCGCGGCCCTGCGCATAGACCGAGATGCGGGCGCGGTCCGGATGCGCGGCCAGCGCCAGCGGGTCTGCATGCGGGGCGTAGCTCATCCCCAGCGCGATCACCCGGCGCGCCTCGGGCCAGAGAACCCGCGGCGCGGCGCGCTGGTCGGCCCGATCCTCCATCCACTGCATCGTGGCGTGCCGCCCTTCG
>CAZPMD010000217.1:0-2715 GCA_964587395.1 uncultured Hyphomicrobiales bacterium | reverse complement strand
GGCCGCAGGGCCTCTATCCCGTGGCGAAGAGGTGAGGTGATGCTGAACAGCCTTCTCTCCGGCGACTATCCGCGCAGCCGCATCCTCACCGGCGTGCTCATCGCCATCCTGGTCGGGCTTGCCTTCGCACCCTTCCTGTTTTCGGGAGCGGCTGCGATCAACACGGCGGCGAAGATCTGCATCTTCATCGTGCTGGTGGCGAGCTACGACCTGCTGCTCGGCTATACGGGCATCGTCTCCTTCGCCCACACCATGTTCTTCGGCATCGGCGGCTACGGCGTCGGGCTCGGCCTCTATGCCTTCGGCGCCGGCTGGGGTGTCATCGTGCTCGGCATCCTGCTGGCGCTCGCCGTCGGCGTCGTGCTCGCCTTCCTGATCGGGCTCCTGTCGCTCCGCGTGCGGGCGATCTTCTACGCCATGATCACGCTCGCCGTGGCCTCGGCCTTCCTCATCCTCGCCACGCAGTTCTCCGAGATCACCGGCGGCGAGGACGGCCGCTCCTTCTCCGTGCCGCCGGTCCTGAGGCCTGGTTACCGCCTGCTCGAGGCGCCTGTCTTCGGCACCGTCGTCAACGGCCGCATCCTCGCCTACTATCTGGTCTTCGCCTCCGCCTTGACGCTGTTCCTGCTGGCGCTCAGGGTCGTCAACTCGCCCTTCGGCCGCGTGCTTCAGGCGATCCGCGAGAACGACATGCGCGCCGAGGCGCTCGGCTACCGCGTCGTCTACTACCGGACCGTCGCTAATTGTCTTGCGGCCGGCATGGCCGTGCTGGCGGGTGCGATGAGCGCCATCTGGCTGCGCTACACCGGCCCGGACACGACGCTGTCCTTCGCCATCATGCTGGACATTCTGCTGATGGTCGTGATCGGCGGCATGGGGACGCTCTACGGTGCGGTCATCGGAGCGACATTGTTCATCGTGGCTCAGAACTATCTTCAGAAGCTGATGGGCACGGCCGCGGCCGCCACCGAGGGAATTCCCCTGCTGCCGAAGCTGCTGCACCCCGATCGCTGGCTGCTGCTCCTCGGCATCCTCTTCGTGCTGAGCGTCTACTTCTTCCCCACAGGTATCGTCGGGCGGCTGCGCGACAAGGGGCGCTGATCCAGGGAACCTACACGTCCCGTCCGGGGTTCTTGAGGTCATCCAACCCTGAGGAGGACCTGACATGAACTGGGACCGCGTCGAAGGTAACTGGAAGCAGATCAAGGGCTCCATCAAGGAGCAGTGGGGCAAGCTCACCGATGACGACCTCGACGTCATCGACGGCCGCCGCGACCAGCTCGAGGGCAAGCTGCAGGAGCGCTACGGCTACGCCAAGGATCAGGCCAGCAGCGAAATCGACAGCTGGTACAACGGCCGCACCTGGCTGTCGTAACGTCCATCAATTCCAAAGCAGGCTCGCGTCACAGCGTTGACGCGGGGCTGGAAAGGCCCGTCCGGTTCCACCGGGCGGGCCTTGTCCGTTCTGGTCGCCCGCAACGCTCAGTTAATCGTGATCGCCGCCATCTGTCGCCGCCGCTTGACTGATGCATGATAAGTGATAGTTTTAAAAAATCGTCACTCATCAAAGATCAGGCCGATGACTGCCCGTGCCCGCTTCACCGCCGATGAGACACGCGAGCGTATCCTCGTCGTAGCGGAGGAGCATTTTCGGCGCGTCGGCTACGCCAAGACGGCCATTGCCGACATCGCAGCAGAGCTCGGCATGAGCCCGGCGAACGTCTATCGCTTCTTCGCCTCCAAGTCGGCGATCTGCGAGGAAATCGCCCGCCGCCTGCTCGACAGCTGCCACGACCTGTTGCGCGCCATCGTCGCCGAGAAGCATGTCCCCGCGTCGGAGCGCCTGGCGCGGATGACGATCACCATCCATCAGTTCAACAAGACCCAGATGTTCGACGAGAAGCGCCTTCACGACATGGTGGAGGCCGCCATGACCGAGAACTGGCACGTGGTGAAGGCACATCTGGAGACGCTGGTGTCGCTTTTCGCTGAAGTCATCAAGGAAGGCATGGCCGCCGGGGAGTTCGCCATGCGCGATCCCGTCGAGGCCGCCTGGTCGTTCAAGCAGTGCCACGCCAGCGTCTTCCATCCCTCGCTCATCGCCCAATGCGCGCTCGAGTTCGACCTCGACGAGCAGACGCGCCGTCTCACCCAGTTCGCCATCCGCGCCCTGAAAGCCTGAGGACTGCCGCCATGTCCCCCTCGATCGGCTCCCGTCTTTCCTCCCTCGCCATGGTGTCAGCCGTGGCTCTCGCGCTCGCCGCCTGCACCGACGGCAATGCCCGCACTGACGCCAAGGCGTCCGAGAACGAGCCGCGCGCCGTGCGGGTCGAGACGGTGGTGTTCAAGCCGCAGATGCGGGAACGTTCGTTCGTCGGCACGGTGCGTCCGCGCATCGAGAGCGATCTCGGCTTCCGTGTCGCCGGCAAGATCTCCGACCGGCTCGTCCAGCAGGGCCAGCGGGTCGAGAAGGGCCAGGCCCTGGCCCGCATCGATGCGGTGGATATCGGACTGCAGAAGCAGCAGGCCGAGGCCGAGCTCGCGGCCGCCGAAGTCAATCTTGCCTCGTCACTGGCCCAGGACAAGCGGACCCAGGATCTTCGCGCTGCCGGCTGGGCGACGCAGGCGACCCTCGATACGCAGCTTGCCCGCACCGCCGACGCCCGCGGCCGCCTCGATCGCGCCAGGCGCGCCCTCGACCTCGCCGCCAATCAG
>CAZPMD010000216.1:0-2743 GCA_964587395.1 uncultured Hyphomicrobiales bacterium | reverse complement strand
ACCTCCAGCAGCGCCGTCGCGACGCCGGATATGAGGGCGAGGCCAGCGAGTTGCAACGGCGCGACCGCGATCCCCACCCGCCGCATCAGGCGGAACCCCATCAGCCAGACGAAGAAGCCGAGCATCAGCACGGGCTGCGACACGTCGAGCCGCGTCTGCAGGAAGAAGTGCCAGATGGCGATGAAGGCGATGGGGTAGGTCAGGAGGTGCAGCCGGCTCCAGACGGCGCTGCCCATGCGGCGGATCATGGCGTCGGTGGAGGTCGCCGCGAGCACCAGGAGCCCGACGAGGCCGATGAAGCCGATGGTCAGGTAGAAGCGCAGGATGATCTCGCTCGCCACCTTCTGCAGATCGAAGGCCTGCTCGACCACGTAGAACAGCAGATGCGCCAGCGCGTAGACGGCAGCCGCGACGCCGATCATGCGGCGGACGAGGATCAGCTTCGGCCAGTCGGCGATGAAGCGCAGCGGGGTCACCAGCAGCGACAGCAGCAGCAGCCGCACCGCCCAGTCACCGGACTGGTGGATGGCCGAGGTGATGGGCTTCGAGCCAAGCGTGCCTGTCGCCGCCTGGAAGGCGATCCAGGCGCCCGGGGCGACAACCCCCAGGAAGACGATCAGCTTGAGGACGGACAGGTTTCCCGCCCGGTCGTTCCACGGCAGCATGCAGCACCCTCGATGAGCCTGATGTCATGCCATACGCGGCGGCGCCGCAAGAGGTTACCCGCGGCGCTGTCACGTTGAAGTGAGGCGGCATCCCCGTGCCGCCGGAAACTCACTCCGCCGGGCCGCCCGCGAGCCAGACCTTGCCGCGCCGGTAGAGCGCCTCGACCTCCGGACCGCGCAGCCCGGGCATGTCGCGCTTCACGGTGTAGCCGATCCTGGTCTGGATGTAGGCGAGGTGCCGGTAGCCCTCCGGGAATTGCGCCAACAGGTCCGGATCGAGCGACAGCTTCGCATCGGGGAGGACGGGATCGAGCCGGTCCTTCTCGTAGATCGGCTGGCGCAGCACGACACCCCAGCGCCCGTCGCGCTTCTCGATGAAATCGTAGAAGCGTCCGGTGCAGACGACGTCGCAGAGCACGCCGTCGACCGGCCCGCGCTGCGAGATGGTCATCTTCGTCTGGGCGATGGCGCGGTTGCCGTCCCGGTCGATGGTGGTGCCACCGAGGAAGTGGAGGATCGACACGCCCTTGGCCCAGCCCTCGCGGCTCGCCCGGATGAAGTCCGCCGCAGGGCCCTGGTACCAGGTCGCCATCATCTTGCCGTCGGAATGCCAGCAGGTGAGGAAGCGGTCCCAGTCGCCGGCATCGCGCCACAGCGCCCAGTTCTCCACGAGGTCGCGGATGGCGAGGCGCTCGATGATGTCTTCGGTCATGCAGGTCTCCGGTGGCACGGCACGTCAGAACGGATAGGGGCGCGGACCGGTCTGGATGGTGATCCAGCGCAGCTCGGTGAAGGCGTCGATTCCCGCCTTGCCGCCGAAGCGACCATAGCCCGAAGCCTTGACGCCGCCGAAGGGCATCTGCGGCTCGTCATGCACCGTCGGCGCGTTGATGTGGCAGATGCCGCTCTCGATGCGCTTGGCAACGCCGAGGGCCCGGCCGATGTCGCGGGAGAAGACGGCAGCGGAGAGGCCGTATTCGGTGTCGTTGGCGATGCGGATCGCTTCCTCGTCGCCGCTGACGCGGACGACCGTGACGACCGGTCCGAAGCTCTCCTCGCCATAGATGCGCATGGACGGCGTCACCTTGTCGAGGATGGTCGCCGGCATGACCGTGCCCTCCAGCGAGCCGCCGGCGGCAAGGCTGGCGCCGCGGGCAGTGGCGTCGTCGACCAGCACCTTCACGCGCTTCGCGGCATCCGCCGAGACCAGCGAGCCAAGCACGACGTTGCCGGAGCGCGGGTCTCCGTAGGGCAGCGACTTCGCCTTGGCGGCGAACTTCTCGACGAAGGCGTCGGCCACCTTGGCATCGACGACGATGCGCTCGGTCGACATGCAGATCTGACCCTGGTTCATGAAGGCGCCGAAGGCGGCCGCCTTCACCGCCTCGTCGAGGTCGGCGTCGTCGAGGATGACGAGCGGCGCCTTGCCGCCGAGTTCCAGCAGGGCGGGCTTGAGGTAGCGCGCCGCCGTCTCGGCAATGATACGGCCGACATGGGTAGAGCCGGTGAAGTTGACGCGCTTCACCGCGCGGTGGGCGATGAGGGTCTCGACCACCTTGGCGGCGTCGGCCGGCGCATTGGTGACGACGTTGACGACACCGGCCGGGAAGCCTGCATCGCGCATCACCTGGCCGATGAGCTGGTGCGTCGCCGGGCATTGCTCGGAGGCCTTGAACACGACGGTGTTGCCGCAGGCGAGCGGCATGGCGATGGCGCGCACGCCGAGGATGACCGGGGCATTCCACGGCGCGATTCCGAGGATGACACCCACCGGCTGGCGGACGGCGAGCGCCAGGTTGTTCGGCTTGTCGGTGGGGATGACATCGCCGGTGATCTGCGTCGTCATGGCCGCGGCCTCGCGCAGCATGCCGGCGGCAAGACCCACGTTGAACAGCGCCCAGCCCTTGGTCGAGCCGGTCTCGGTCATCATGGCGCTAGCGAAATCCTCGGCGCGCTGCTGCATCAGGTCGGCGGCGGCATTCAGCTTCGCGCGGCGCTCGTTGGGGCCGAGGGCCGACCAGGTCGGGAAGGCGGCGGCCGCGGCGTCGACGGCGGCGACAGCATCCGAGACCGTCGCG
>CAZPMD010000215.1:2264-2783 GCA_964587395.1 uncultured Hyphomicrobiales bacterium | reverse complement strand
GTGTCAACGGCGGTCGGATTCCAGGCCATCGGGGCGGAGTAAAAGCAGGCCAGTGGCGGCGCGGGAGGACGATAAGCAAAGGGCCCCGATCGGGGCCCTTTGCTTATCGTCGCGTTCGTTTCTGATCAGCTTTCAGTGATCTCGCCGGTGTCGGGATCGACGCGCTCTGTAGTGGCCTGGTTTTGCTCCGCCGCGGCGGTAGCGCGGCGTCGGCCGGCAGATTGCTTGAGCCGATAACTGTCGCCGTTCATGGCCAGGATGCTGACATGGTGGGTGAGCCGGTCGAGCAGCGCGCCGGTGAGACGCTCCGATCCCAGGACCGAGGTCCAGTCCTCGAACGGCAGGTTCGAGGTGACGATGGTCGAGCCGCGCTCGTAGCGCTGCGAGAAGGTCTCGAACAAGAGCTCGGCGCCGGTCGGCGATAACGGCACGTAGCCAAGTTCGTCGACGATGAGCAACTTCACTGCCTGCAGATCGCGCTGAAGCTTGAGCAGGCGGCGCTCGTCGCGGGCCTCCAGG
>CAZPMD010000215.1:0-2254 GCA_964587395.1 uncultured Hyphomicrobiales bacterium | reverse complement strand
ACCAGAGAAGCCGCGGTCGTGAACGTAACGGAAAAGCCCTTCTGGCAAGCTGCCAGGCCAAGCGCGAGCGCGACATGGGTCTTGCCGGTGCCGCTGTTGCCGAGCGCAATGATGTTCTCGCGACGCAGGAGATAGCCGCAGCGCGCCAGTTCCAGGACGAGCATCTTGTTCAGGCCGGGGATGGCGGCGAAGTCGAAGGTGTCGAAGCTCTTCACCGCCGGGAACCGCGCCGCCCGGATACGCCGCTCGACCGTGCGGCGCTCGCGGTCGATCAGTTCGAGCTCGATCAGGCGCAGCAGATAGCGCGGATGATCGACGCCATCACGTGCGCATTCGCGGGCGACCTTGTCGTACTCGCGCAGCACCGTCGGCAGCTTCAGCTGCTTGAGATGATGCGCCAGCAGAACCTGTGGCGTGCCGCTGGTCGTTCCCGTCGGCATCGCGTCGCTGGTCATGCTGCTTCCTCTGGCAGAAGCACGGCATAGTCGGCGGCCGAGGTCGTCCTGACCGTCGTCTTCGGCAGGTGGGGATAGGCCGACAGGTCGAGACGGGCCGGCCTGCGCTCGATCCGCGCCAGCGCGATCAGCTTGACCGCGTCGAAGCCGATGGCGCCGAGCCGGATCGCCTCGGTCACGGCGAAGCTCACGATATCCCGCGGCATCGCCTCCAGCAGCCGCAGCACCTGGATGAACTCGCGCTTGCCGCGGTTGCCCATGCGAGCTTCCAGCAGATGGCGCAGGTGCTGGAAGACCTCGGGCAGATCCCAGCCTTGCAACGCCGCCGCCTGGTCGAGCGCATTGGGCTTGGTCTCGATCAGCGCCAGATAATGCAGCGGGTTGGAGACGAACACGCCCTCGCCATAGCAGCGCGGGTGACGGGCAATCTCGTCTCCGCCGCACAGGATCACGACCGCATCGACGAAGCCCTTCACCACGACATCCTGGAAGCCATAAGCCGTCGGCACGGAATAGTCGTTGGAGCGGTAGCGCACCAATGCGGTCGAGGAGACCCGTGCGCTGCGCTTCTCGCACGGCTCCAGCGGCACGGCCGGCAGGTCGCGCAACGCCGCCAGATCGGCGACAAGCCGTTCTCCGATCGTCCCAGTGTGCCGTCCGGCTCGGTCGCCCTGCCGGAGACGGCAACGCTCGGCCAGCCTGGCGTTCAGCGCCTCAAAGCTCGCCGCCACCGGGATCGGCGTCATGAAGTTCGAGCGGGCGTACTTGACCAGGCCCTCGACCTTACCCTTGTCGTTGCCCTTGCCTGGACGGCCGAAGCGATCCCGGAACAGGTAGTGGCTCACCAACTCCGTGAAGGCGCGCGTGCGCTCCCGCCGGCCGTCGCCACAGATCTTCGCCACCGCGATGCGCGTGTTGTCGTACAGGATCGACAGCGGCACCCCATCGAAGAAGCCGAACGCCGAGACGTGCCCGTCCAGGAATGCTTCCGTCGTCTCCCGGGGATAGGCCTTCACGAAGCAGGCGTCCGACTGCGGCAGGTCCATGCAGAAGAAATGGATCTTCTGCCGAACCCCGCCAATCACCGCGATCGCCTCGCCGAAATCCACCTGGGCGTGTCCCGGCGGGTGCGCCAGCGGCACGAAGGTCTCGCGCCCGCGCGCCCGGCCGATCCGCACGTAATCCTTCACCACCGTGTAGCCGCCGGCAAAGCCATGCTCGTCGCGCAGACGTTCGAAGATCCGCTTGGCCGTGTGGCGCTGCTTCACCGGGGCGCTCCGGTCAGCCTCCAGGATCGCGTCGATTACCGGCAGCAGCGGACCCAGCTTCGGCTTCCCGGCAGGCTTCGTTCGCGTGTACCCCGGCGGCAGCGAGAACCGGCACATCTTCGCGATCGTCTCGCGGCTCAGACCGAAAACACGAGCCGCCTCCCGACGGCTCTTATCCTGGTTGAAAACAAAATCCCGAACCGCCGCGTAGACCTCCACAGCGAACATCCCCGCCAACCCCAAAAGGGATCAGCCTATCCAGTGGACGGGTTTTACGCCGCCCGCACCAGCACAAACGACGGCGCTTCTCTGGATGGTTTTGTCACCGCCCTACACACCTGCACGGCGTCACCCGGTTCCAGTGCCAGCAACTGGCCGGAACACAGGCCCCCCGGGTGTTTCTTCACCACGACCTCGACAAACCCGTCCCGGCTGCCCGAGGCCAGCGAGGTGGCGATGCCCAGCGCCATGCGTGTCCCTTCGATACCGAGCCCGAGCAGCCTGCTGGAGGCGGCGGCCGCTCCGAGCGTG
>CAZPMD010000214.1:0-2832 GCA_964587395.1 uncultured Hyphomicrobiales bacterium | reverse complement strand
GTGGAATGTGCCGGCGCCTGCGTGAACGCGCCGATGATCCAGGTCTTCTCCGACACCTATGAGGACCTGACGCCCGAGAGCCTTGAGTGGCTGATCGACGCGTTCTCCCGTGGCGAGACGCCGAAGCCGGGGCCGCAGAACGGCCGCCACGGCTCGGAGCCCGAAGGCGGCGCGCTGACCCTGCGCGACCTGCCGTTCAATGCCGCCGGCCCTGCCGGTGCCGCGGTGGCTGAGAAGCCGAAGGCCGAGCCGAAGGTAGTCCCGGCGGAGGAGGGGCCGTCCGCGGCCGCCGTTGCGCTCGCCGCCCAGGAAGAGGCCGAGATCAAGGCGAAGCTCGCGACGCTCGCCGCCGACGCGACCCCCGAGCAGAAGGCCGACGCCGTCGGTACCCGACCTGCCGGCCTTGTCGCCGCACGCGAGGCGAAGGCCGACAAGCTCCAGAAGATCAAGGGCATCGGCCCGGTGAACGAGGGCAAGCTGCACGCCCTCGGCGTCTTCCATTTCGACCAGATCGCTGCCTGGACCCGCGAGGAGATCCGCTGGGTCGGCACCTATCTGTCGTTCCCCGGCCGGATCGACCGCGAGGAGTGGACGGTCCAGGCCAAGGCGCTGGCGGCGGGTCTGCCGTCCGTGAAGGAGTGATCGGATGCTCGCCGACAAGGACCGCATCTTCACCAACATCTACGGCTTCCACGACAAGAGCCTGAAGGGCGCGATGGCGCGCGGGCACTGGGACGGGACCAAGGCCATCATCGACAAGGGCCGGGACTGGATCATCCAGGAGATGAAGGATTCCGGCCTGCGCGGCCGCGGCGGCGCCGGCTTCCCGACCGGGCTCAAATGGTCCTTCATGCCGAAGCAGTCGGATGGTCGGCCGCATTATCTCGTGGTCAATGCCGACGAGTCCGAGCCCGGCACCTGCAAGGATCGCGAGATCCTGCGCAACGACCCGCACACGCTGGTCGAGGGCTGCCTGATCGCCGGCTGCGCCATGGGCGCGCATGTCGGCTACATCTATGTGCGCGGCGAGTTCATCCGCGAGCGCGAGGCGCTGCAGCGGGCCATCGACGAGTGTTACGACGCCGGCCTGCTCGGCAAGGGCAACACCAACGGCTGGGACTTCGACCTCTACGTCCACCACGGCGCCGGCGCCTATATCTGCGGCGAGGAGACGGCGCTGCTGGAGAGCCTCGAGGGCAAGAAGGGCCAGCCGCGGCTGAAGCCCCCGTTCCCGGCGAACATGGGCCTCTACGGGTGCCCGACGACGGTGAACAACGTCGAGTCGATCGCGGTCGCGCCGACCATCCTGCGCCGCGGAGCTTCCTGGTTTTCCTCCTTCGGCAAGCCGAACAACGTCGGCACCAAGCTGTTCTGCGTCTCCGGCCACGTGAACAAGCCGGCGACCTTCGAGGAGGCGATGTCGATCCCCTTCTCCGAACTGGTCGAGAAGCATTGCGGTGGCATCCGCGGCGGCAAGGACAATCTGCTGGCGGTCATTCCCGGCGGTTCCTCTGTGCCGCTGGTCCCCGCCGAGCAGATCTGGGACGCGGCGATGGATTTCGATTCGCTCAGGGCGCTGCGCTCCGGCCTCGGCACGGCGGCGGTCATCGTCCTCGACAAGTCGGCGGATGTCGTGAAGGCGATCACCCGCATCTCCTATTTCTACAAGCACGAGAGCTGCGGCCAGTGCACGCCGTGCCGCGAGGGCACCGGGTGGATGTGGCGCGTGCTGACGCGCATGTCGGAAGGCCGCGCCCAGAAGAAGGAGATCGACATGCTCCTCGAGGTGGCGGGGCAGGTCGAGGGTCACACCATCTGCGCGCTCGGCGATGCCGCGGCCTGGCCGGTCCAGGGCCTCATCCGGCACTTCCGGCACGAGATCGAGAAGAAGATCGACGCCTATTCGGCCAACCCGCACGGCGAGCCCGTGCGCATCGCGGCGGAGTGAAGCTCATGACCCGGCACGGCCTCGTCCTCATCGGCGCTCTCGCCCTCGGCGGCTGCGTCACCGCGGCTCCGCCGCCGCCACGTCCGACCGGCGAGGCTGCGCTGCGCGTCACGATCAACGCTTCGCCGGAGTTCGTCCACCAGACCATCCTGATGCGGGCGGCCTCGCGGGGAACGCAGGGTCGCACGCCCAATCCGCGCACCATCGTGCTGGAGCGCCAGATCACCGAGACGACGCCCGCCCTGCAGGCCGTCTGCGGTCCGCACAAGCCGGGCCGCCGGGTCAGCGTCGTCATCACGACCGAGCGCGCCGGCACCCGGACGGCGGTCACCGAGCGGCGCTTCCTCATCGACGGCGACGGAGCCCGCTGCGCCGTGCTGCTGACCCCCGAGGATGTCGCCGCCGGCAATCGTTCGCTCGCCGAACTCAAGGCGCAGGTCGAGACCCAGATGGCGGGGCGCTGACGAACATGACTGCGGCCCGCCCCAGCTCCGGCTCTCTGCCCTCCGCTTGCCGCGGAGAGCGGGCCGTCGCGCGGTCGGGCGGCGCCCATCTCCAGCCTTTCGACAAGAAGCCGATATCGGGAAACGCCCCACGACGGGGCCAGTGCATCACCGCAACCGCGATGGAGGGCCGGCCATGACCGCTGCCGCCAAGACCGTGAGTGCATTGCCGGCCAGCAGGACCGTTTCCCTCGACGCCATGGCCGGCCCGGCGATGGCGGCGATGGTGCTGCCGACGACCATGATGATGGGCGGCTTCGTCGCCCTTTGCGGCTTCGGCTACGCCTTCGCCCGCGCTTTCGCGTTGACTGTCCGCGACGACGCGGCCCCTGCCGCACCGCCGGCCGCCGCGGGGTCGCCGCCGGTTGCCGCGCCGCGACT
>CAZPMD010000213.1:0-3034 GCA_964587395.1 uncultured Hyphomicrobiales bacterium | reverse complement strand
CGGCCAAGGCTGCCGCTGCGAAGGCGCCCGCCAAGGCCGCCGCTCCGAAGGCCGCCGCTGCCAAGGCTCCGGCCAAGGCCGCTGCTCCGAAGGCTGCCGCCGCCAAGGCTCCGGCCAAGGCCGCTGCTCCGAAGGCTGCCGCCGCCAAGGCCCCGGCCAAGGCCGCTGCTCCGAAGGCTGCCGCCGCCAAGGCTCCGGCCAAGGCTGCCGCTGCTCCGAAGGTTGCCGCCGCCAAGGCTCCGGCCAAGGCCGCTGCTCCGAAGGCGGCCGCGGCCAAGGCGCCTGCCAAGGCTGCTGCTCCGAAGGCTGCCGCCGCCAAGGCCCCGGCCAAGGCCGCTGCTGCTCCGAAGGCTCCCGCCAAGGGCAAGGGCAAGAAGTGACATACGCCTGACGCGCCTGCCCGTCAGGCTGGCGCGTCAGTCGATCCATGCGGTTCCGGGAGTCTCTTCCGCCTGGCGGGGGAGCCATAGCAAGACCGGTGATCGGACCCAGCGAGGGGTCCGTCCCCGGATCGTCATTCGCGGGCCCTCGGTTGCACATCTCATCGCGCGCGGCTGAGCCAGCTCGCACAGGAGTCATGAATGTCCATTCTCATTACCAAGAAGACCAAGGTCATCACCCAGGGCTTCACCGGCAAGAACGGCACCTTCCATTCGGAGCAGGCGCTTGCCTATGGCACCAAGATGGTCGGCGGCGTCGCCCCCGGGAAGGGCGGCCAGACCCATCTCGGCCTGCCCGTCTTCGACACCGTCGCCGAGGCGCGCGAGGCGACCGGCGCTGACGCCTCCGTCATCTACGTGCCGCCGCCGGGCGCCGCCGACGCCATCTGCGAGGCGATCGACGCGCAGATCCCGCTCATCGTCTGCATCACCGAGGGCATCCCGGTGCAGGACATGATCCGCGTGAAGCGCTCGCTCGAGGGCTCGAAGTCGCGCCTCATCGGTCCGAACTGCCCGGGCGTCGTGACCGCCGGCGAGTGCAAGATCGGCATCATGCCGGCCAACATCTTCCGCAAGGGCTCGGTCGGCATCGTCTCGCGCTCCGGCACGCTCACCTATGAGGCGGTTTTCCAGACCTCCAGCGAGGGCCTCGGCCAGACGACGGCGGTGGGCATCGGTGGCGACCCGGTCAAGGGCACCGAGTTCATCGACATGCTGGAGATGTTCCTCGCCGACCCGAAGACCGAATCGATCGTCATGATCGGCGAGATCGGCGGCTCGGCCGAGGAAGAGGCCGCCCAGTTCATCAAGGACGAGGCCAAGAAAGGCCGCAAGAAGCCGATGGTCGGCTTCATCGCCGGCCGCACCGCTCCTCCCGGCCGCCGCATGGGCCATGCCGGCGCCATCATCTCCGGCGGCAAGGGCGGCGCGGAGGACAAGATCGCGGCCATGGAGGCGGCGGGCATCCGCGTGTCGCCGTCGCCGGCCCGCCTCGGCAAGACACTGGTGGACGTGCTGAAGAAGCGCTGAGGCCGACAATCCGGAAATCGGCCCGATCCGGGCCGATTTCCGCCATCGAGAAGGCGTCTGAAGACGCCCCGTATGACAGCACGGACACCGGGTCGCCCGATGCGATCCCATTGCTGCAGGAACCGATCATGGCACGCCAAGACGAGACCATTGCGCTCACGTCCTTCCTCTATGGCGGCAACGCCGCCTATATTGAGGATCTCTACGCCCGCTACGAGGCCGACCCCGCCTCCGTGGACGCGCAATGGCAGGCGTTCTTCTCCTCGCTGGGCGACGACCGCAAGGATGTCGTCAAGAATGCGTCCGGCCCCTCGTGGACCCAGGCCAACTGGCCCGTCACGCCCGGTGGCGAGCTCATCTCCGCCCTCGACGGCAACTGGGCTGCGGTCGAGAAGGCCATCGGCGACAAGCTGAAGGCCAAGGCGGCCGACAAGGGCAAGGGCGCCGAGATCACCGCGGAGCAGGTGCAGCAGGCGACGCGCGATTCCGTCCGCGCCCTGATGCTGATCCGCGCCTACCGCATGCGCGGCCACCTTCACGCCAATCTCGATCCGATCGGCCTCGATCCACCGAAGACCCACGAGGAGCTCGACCCCACCTCCTATGGCTTCACCGAGGCCGACTACGATCGCAAGATCTTCATCGACAAGGTGCTCGGCCTGGAGTTCGCGACCATCCGCGAGATGGTGGTCATCCTCGAGCGCACCTATTGCCAGACGATCGGCGTCGAGTTCATGCACATCTCCGACCCGGCGCAGAAGTCCTGGCTGCAAGAGCGCATCGAGGGGCCGGACAAGGAGATCACCTTCACCAAGGAGGGCAAGCGCGCCATCCTGCAGAAGCTGGTCGAGGCCGAGGGCTTCGAGAAGTTCCTCGACATCCGCTACACCGGCACCAAGCGCTTCGGCCTCGACGGCGGCGAGAGCATGATCCCGGCGCTCGAGCAGATCATCAAGCGCGGTGGCAATCTCGGCGTGAAGGAGATCGTGATGGGCATGGCCCATCGCGGCCGTCTCAACACGCTCACCCAGGTGATGGGCAAGCCGCACCGGGCGCTGTTCCACGAGTTCAAGGGTGGCTCCTTCGCTCCCGACGACGTGGAAGGCTCGGGCGACGTGAAGTACCACCTCGGCGCCTCGTCGGACCGTGAGTTCGACGGCAACAAGGTGCACCTGTCACTCACCCCGAACCCGTCGCACCTCGAGATCGTCAATCCCGTGGTGCTCGGCAAGGTGCGCGCCAAGCAGGACCAGCACGGCTGCTCCCCCGAGGACCGCACGGCCGTCCTCCCGCTGCTGATCCACGGCGACGCCGCCTTCGCCGGCCAGGGCGTCGTGGCCGAGTGCTTTGGCCTCTCGGGGCTGAAGGGCCACCGCACCGGAGGCTCGATCCACTTCATCATCAACAACCAGATCGGCTTCACCACCTATCCGCGCTATTCGCGCTCCTCGCCCTATCCGTCCGACGTGGCGAAGATGGTGGAGGCGCCGATCTTCCACGTGAACGGCGACGACCCGGAGGCGGTGGTCTTCGCCGCCAAGGTGGCGACCGAGTTCCGGCAGAAG
>CAZPMD010000212.1:0-3137 GCA_964587395.1 uncultured Hyphomicrobiales bacterium | reverse complement strand
ACGGTGACCAACGCCGGCCCCGAGTCGGACCGGCTCATCGGCGGCAGCGCCGCCTTCGCCGAGCGCGTCGAGATCCACGAGATGGCGACCGTCAACGGCGTCATGACCATGCGGGCGCTGGGCAACGGCCTGACGATTGCGCCCGGCCAGACCGTCGCGCTGAAGCCCGGGGGACTGCACGTGATGTTCATGGGGCTGAGAACGCCGCTCACCCAGGGGCAGAGCGTCAAGGTCACGCTGGAGTTCGAGAAGGCCGGCAAGGTCGAGCTTGATTTCCAGGTCGGCAACATTGGCGGGCGGTCGGCGCCGGACGGCGAGCATCATCACCACTGATGACGCGACCGGCCGGTCCGGCCAGCCTGCCTCCGGTCACAGCCCCATCTGGCGGCTGGCGAGGTCCTTCATGATCTCCTCGGTGCCGCCGCCGATGGCATTGACCTTCACCTCGCGATAGATGCGCTCCACCTTGGCGCCGCGCATGTAGCCGGCACCGCCGAAGATCTGCACGCCCTCGGAGGCGCAGAAGGCCATGGTCTGCGTCGCCTGGTTCTTGAGCATGCAGATCTCGGCGACCGGGTTCTCGCCCTGCTCGAGCCGCCAGGTCAGCATCTCCAGCCAGGCCTGCGAGGCCGCCACCTTCTGCGTCATGTCGACCAGCTTGTGGCGGATGACCTGGTGCTGGGTCAGCGGCTTGCCGAAGGTGACGCGCTCCCTTGCATAGGCCGTCGCCTCGTCGAGGCAGACCCGGGCCATGGCGATGCAGCCGGCCGCCATGGTCAGGCGCTCGTGGTTGAAGTTGCGCATGATGATCTTGAACCCCTCGCCCTCGGCACCGAGCAGGTTGCCGACGGGCACGCGCACGGCGTCGAAATGCAGCGTCGCGGTATCGGACGCCCACCAACCCATCTTCTTCAGCGGCGTGCGGGTGAAGCCGGGACGGTCGCGCTCGATGACGATGAGACTGACACCGCCGGGGCCCTCGCCGCCGGTGCGGACGGCGACCGTGTAGAGGTCGGCGCGCATGCCGGAGGTGATGAAGGTCTTCTCGCCGCTGACGACGTAATGGTCGCCGTCACGGCGGGCGGTGGTCCTGAGATTGGCGACGTCCGAGCCGCCACCCGGCTCGGTGATGGCGAGCGCCGAAATGGCCTCGCCGGCGAAGATCCCGGGCAGGACGCGCGCCTTCAGCTCGGGCGATCCCGCATTGACGATGGGCGGCGTTCCGATGGCGTGGCTCATCAGGCTGGCACTGATGCCGCCGGCACCCGGCCGCGCCAGTTCCTGGGTGGCGATGATCCACATGAAGCGGTCGGCGGGGACGCCGCCATGCTCCTCGGGAAAGCCGAGGCCGATGAGGCCGATGTCGGCCGCCTTCCTGTAGAGGCCGCGCGGGAACTCCTCCGCCTCGTCCCACTGGCTGGCGAAGGGCTCGATCTCGCGCGCCACGAAGCGGCGGACCTCGTCACGGAACGCCTCGTGCTCGGCGGTGTAGAACGGGTTCGCCATGGGGCCCTGCCTGGTGTTTCCTCAGGAACTGCAAAAAGCAAAGGCCGCCGGCACGGGTGCCGGCGGCCTCGATGGCGGTGCCGTCAGTGGGTGGAGGGCGTCGCCCCCTGCACCCAGCCGCGGGTGACGACCCAGCGGCCGTTCTGCACCTGCGACAGCCGGGCATCGTTGTTGCACAGGCGGTTCTGCGGCGTGATGTTGCACGTCCGCGTCTCGAAGGGCGTCTGCGCCGGCGGGTTGCTCTCGATGGCCCGCATGAAGCTTGCCACCGTCAGGTCCTGTCCGGCCTTGAGGGCGGCCTGGGTGAAGGCATCGGCGATCTGCCAGCCATAGGCGGAGAAGACGGTCGGATCCTCGCCGAACTTCGTCTTGTAGCGGGCGGCCCATTCGCGGATGCGGGCGTCCGGGTCATCCGGGTAGGGATGTGCGGTGGTCATCATGGCGTAGAAGCCGTTGGCCACCGGGCCGCCGAGAGCGGGGATCAGGTGCGTATAGGCGGCGCTGGTGCCGACGAAAGTCGCCTCGAGCCCGATCTTGCGGGCCTCGGCGAGGACGCCGACGGTCTCGCGGATGATGGTGCCCATGAGCACGAGGTCGCAGTTGGCCGCCTTCATGCGCGCCACCTGCGAGGAGAACTCGGTGGCGCCGCGCTTGTAGGTGGTGCGCTCGACATAGGTCTGGTTCACCAGGCCAAGGGCCGCCTCGCCGCCGCGCATGACCTCGAGGCCGAACTCGTCGTCCTGATAGACGACGCAGACCCGCTTGGCGTTCCGCTCCTTGATCAGCTCAGGCAGCATGGTCCGGACCTGGTCGAAGTAGGAGGCCGCGAAGGCGAGCTTCAGCGGCGTCGGCGGCATGTACATCTCGCGCGCCGCCGTGACGGGGAAGAAGTTCGGGACGTTGCGCTCGAACTGGACCGGCATGGCCGCCATGTTCTGTGCCGTGCCGATATGTCCGATCATCATGAAGATGCGGTCGGAGTTGACCAGCTTCTGGGCGCCGAGCAGGGCCTTGCGCGGGTCGTAGGCGCTGTCCTCGACAATGAGGCGGATCTGGCGGCCGTGGATGCCGCCGCGGGCGTTGAGCTCGTCGAAGTACATCTGCAGGCCGGCACGCGTCTGCTTGCCGTAGGCGGCGATCGGACCCGAGAGATCCTGGATCGATCCGAGTGTGATCTGGTTCGCCGTGACCCCCTGGGTCTGGGCGAGTGCCGTGCCGGCGGCGAACGTCGCCGCCACGGCAAGGCATGTGGTCAGTGAAGACTTCATGGTTTCCTCCGTCTGGTTGGCCCTGTTGATCCAGGGCTTTGTTGGTGGGCCGGTCGAGCGGCCTCCGGGTGGAATGCTAGTACGAAGTGCGCGCCGCCGGTAGCCGGATCAGGCCGCCGAACTGCGGTACATGCCGGCGATGAGGTCGGCATATTTCTTCTGCACGAGATTGCGCTTCAGCTTCATGGTCGGGGTCAGCTCCTCGTCCTCGGCGGTGAGGCGCTGCTCGATGAGGCGGAAGGTCTTCACCTGCTCGACGCGGGCGAACTTGGCATTCACCCGGTCGAACTCGGACTGGATCAGCGCAACGACCTCCGGCGCGCGGCACAGGCTCGCGTAGTTCGAGAAGGGGATGTCGTTGTC
>CAZPMD010000211.1:0-3154 GCA_964587395.1 uncultured Hyphomicrobiales bacterium | reverse complement strand
CCCCAGCAGACGCGCGCGCGGCTCGCCCAGATCGCCCGCCAGCGCGCCGCGGCGGCCAACCGCCGCGGGGCTCCCTTCAATGCGACGCTCGACGTCGTCGTCGACGCTCCCGGCCGGGTCTTCGTGCGCGGGCGCGGCATCGACGCCGAACTCGGCGGCCAGTTGCGCCTCGCCGGCTCCACCCGCGACATGCGCGCCAACGGAGCCTTCGAGATGCGGCGCGGCAGGCTCTCGCTACTGACCCAGCGCCTCGACTTCACCCGTGGCCGCGTCACCTTCGGCGGCGGTGACCTCGTGCCCGACCTCGACTTTGTCGCCGAGACCCGCGCCACGGGCATCACCGCCTCGGTCGGCATCACCGGGCGGGCCACCGAACCGGAATTCGCACTGACCTCGACGCCGACCCTGCCGCAGGACGAGGTGCTCTCACGCCTGTTGTTCCAGCGCGCCGCGGCAGGACTTTCGCCGTTCCAGGCGGTTCAGCTCGCCCAGGCCGTCGCCATCCTCTCCGGCAGCGGCGGTCCCGACGCCTTCGAGGCGACGCGGCGGGCCCTCGGGGTCGACAATCTCGACGTCACCACCGGCACCACCGGCCCCACCGTGGGCGTGTCGCGCGCCATCAACGAGCGCGTGCGCGTCGGCGTCCGCACCGGCGCCAAGCCGGAGAACAGCGCGGTCGGCGTCGACATCGACCTGACCCGCCGCATCCGCATCCAGACCGAGATCGGCGCTGATGGCCGCGCCGCAGCCGGCATCGGCGCCGAGATCGAATATTGAAAGCCGCCGCCGAGGGCGGCGCGGCTCATTTCAGGAACTGGCCGCCCGCCACCATGAGCAGCGGGACCGGAAGAGCCGCGATGGCGGTGGCCAGCAGGAAGCGGTCAGGCCTGAACATCCCGCTCATGCCGGCGATGAGCGCTATGCCGCCGCCGCCACCGATCAGGGCATTGCCCGGCATGTTTACGGCGGCGATCAAGGTGAGGTCGCGATGGTGCACAAGCAGGCGCGCGATCCGGTTCGGTGCGGTCTCGACCAAGGCGCTCACGCGCTCCGGAGGCGCCATAGCGCCCAGCCGCCGCACCATCTCGCTCGCAGGCCGGAGCCCGACAAAATCGAAGATGGCGGCGAGGCGGTCGAGTGCAACGCAGCGGCCGGCGACATAGGAGATTGTGAGCGCGACGATGGTCGCGAGATAGATGGGCAGCGCTACTGCCGCTCCGAAGATGGCGAAGAGAGCCAGGCAGACCTCGATCCCGGGAACGAAGGGTATGGCCAGCAGGACGATGAAGAGCACGAGGCCGAAGCCCAGCACGAGGCGGGCGGTCGGATCATCGAGGTTCATGAGGTCGAGGCCGAGGCTCTGCTGCACCCAGCGGCCGGCGAAATGACCGCCCACCAGGATGAGCGCATAGCCGGCTAAAAGGGCCGCGACGCGCAACCATCGTGGGACGGACACCCCCGACAGAATCTGCGGGCGCGTAATGACGTCCTGGCGTTCGCTCACTGTCGGCGGCTCCGAACCGGGGGCAGAGGGGCTGTCACGGCGCGGGTCGGACGCGACGGGTAACTGGAACCCGATACCGCTTTCCAGAGCAAGACAATTACGGGCCGGAGGCGCCGCGGAGGGCTGCGGCATTTTGCTCTAGCCGCGCCGCCCCCTCAAAAAGGCAAAGGGCGCCGCGGTCTCCCGCGACGCCCTCAGCCTCCAGCAGAGCCGGCTCATCAGTCCGTGCCGCCGCCCGGCATGGCCGGGGCTGCTGCTTCCTTCTTCGGTTTCCCGGCGACCATGGCCTCAGTGGTGATCAGGAGGCCGGCGACGGAAGCCGCGTCCTGGATCGCCGTGCGCACGACCTTGGTCGGGTCGATGATGCCTGGTTTGAACATGTCGCATGAGGTGTCGCGCTGGGCGTCGCAGCCATGGCCACCGGGCACGGCCACGGGCTCGCCGCAAGGTTGAATCGGAGCGCCTTGACTCTCGTGGGCACTCATCGTTTGATGAGAACATAACAGGAACAATTATGACCACACGACGCGACACCCTCGCGGCGGTGAAGGGAGCCCTTGCGCGTCTGGAGCGGGGGGTGATGCCCTCGGCGCTGCCGCATTTCTCCCTCGGGCTGCCGGAACTGGACAGCGCGCTCGGCGGTGGACTCAGCCACGCCAGCCTGCACGAGATCTTCGCCGCAAGCCCCGCCCATGGCTCCGCCGCCACCGGCTTCGCCCTGGCGCTCGCCATCCGTGCGACCCCGTCGGCGCCGGTGGTCTGGGTGCGCCAGCGCATGTTCGACCAGGAGTTCGGCCGTCCCTATGGCCATGGCATCGCCGCCCTCGGGCTCGATCCGGGCCGCCTGGTTCTGGTGCGGGCGCGCCATGCGGAGGACGTCCTGAAGGCCGCCCACGAGGCGGCCCAGTGCGCGGCCGTCGGCACTGTCCTCGCCGAGATCTGGGGCTCGCCGAAGGTGCTCGACCTGACCGCCAGCCGGCGCCTGTCGCTCGCAGCCGCGGCCAGCGGCGTCACCGTTCTGGCGACACGGGTCGATGCGGCGCCGGCGGCCTCCGCTGCCACCTCCCGCTGGCAGGTCCGCGCCGCCGTCTCACAGGACCGGCAAGCCGGCCTGCCGGGCCTTCCTGCCTTTTCCGTCACCCTGCTGCGCCACCGGGCCGGCATTCCTCCCCGCGACTGGCCCATGGAGTGGGATCGTGAACACCGTCTATTCCGCGAACAGACGGCGCTACCTGGCCGTCTGGATGCCCTTCCTGCCGACGGAGCGGCTCTGCCGGCACAGCCCGCCGCGCGGTCCGTCCAGCCCACTTTCCCCTTCCGGCGGGCCGGATGATCCGCCTCTCGTACTGACGGAGAAGGTGGCGGGGGCGCTGCGCATCGCCGCCCTCGACCGGCAGGCCCGCCGCCTCGGCCTGCATCCCGGCCAGAAGCTCGCCGACGCCCGCGCCTGCACGCCGGACCTCGTGGCGATGGAGCACGACGCGGCGGCGGACCGGCGCTTTCTGGAGCGGCTGGCGGATGCCGCCGATCGCTACACGCCGCTCGTCGCACTGGAACCTCCCGACGGGCTGATCCTCGACATCACCGGCTGCGCCCATCTCTTCGGCGGCGAGGCCCTGCTGCGCGAGGATTTCCTGCGTCGCCTGGCGG
>CAZPMD010000210.1:1075-3209 GCA_964587395.1 uncultured Hyphomicrobiales bacterium | reverse complement strand
CGTGTCGCGCCTGCCCAAGACCCGGTCGGGCAAGATCCTGCGCGGCACGATGAAGAAGATCGCCGACGGCAGCGAATGGTCGATGCCGGCGACCATCGACGACCGGGCCGCCGCGGTGAGCCGCGTGCCCCCGCACTCCGGGCACAGCGTGAAGGAGACCGCGCGCTCGACGAAGGCGCGGACGACAGGTTCGGCGCCCTGGGGGAGCATGGCGGTCCTTTCACGATGCGGAGAACGGCGACGGGCGATCCCTCACACCGCCGGCCGCTCCCGCGGATAGCCCAGCGCCTCGCGCTTCTCGCCCTCCGACAGGAAGCCGGCCCGCCCGATGCGCCGCCACAGGCTCTCGCGCTCGGCATGCAGCGCGCCGATGGCGTCCTCGTCGGGGGTGGCGTGAAGCGTTCCCTCCGGCACCAGCCAGCCGGTGAGCGCCCCCATGATGCGGCGGGCGAGCGGCAGGGCGGTGTCGCGGTGGAAGGCGCGGTTCGCCTCCTGGTAATTGGCGTAGGTGGCATCGCCGGGAATGCCGAGGACGAGGGGCGGCACGCCGAAGGCGAGCGCGATCTCGCGGGCGGCGCCGTGCTTGGCCTCCATGAAGTCCATGTCCTTCGGCGACAGCGACAGCGCCTTCCAGTCGAGCCCGCCCTCCAGCAGCAGGGGTCGGCCCGCGTTGCGGCTTCCCGAGAAACTGTCGGCGAGCTCGGCCTTCAGCCGCTCGTACTGGTCCTCCGACAGCGTCCCGTCGCCGCCCGAATAGACCAGCGCGCCGGACGGCCGGGCGGCATTGTCGAGCAGCGCCTTGGTCCAGGCGGTGGCGGCGTTGTGAATGTCGATGGCGCTCGCCGCCGCGCCGAGCGGCGGCAGGCCGAAATGGTCGTCGAAGGGGTGCGGCAGGGTGAGATGCAGGACTGGCGGCACCGCGCCCTCCTGGGCGAAGCGCAGCGCGCGTCCGTCGAGCTCGTAGAGATAGGCCGCGGGACGACCGTCGGTGCCGGGCACGAGGCGCATGCGGTCGGGCCGGAGCACATGCAGCTCGCGCAGCCGCTCCTCCACCGTCACCGCCTCCACATAGGCGTTGCCGGTGAGGAGGAGGTGCGTCGCCAGCATTTCGGCGAGGGCGACGCGGTCCTGCACCTCGTTGGGACGCTCGATGAGGAGCGCCGCCGGGTGAGCGGAGGCATCCGCCCCGCCCTCGGTGAACTGGAAGGGGATCTCGGCGGCCGCGCGGGCGACGCGCGCCACCGCCCGCGCCGCCACCGGGTTCTTCGCCAGCGCCTCGGCATGGAAGCGCTTCGGCTCGGGCGAGGACCAGGAGGGCCGGCCGAGCGGCGACAGCGCCACCAGCGCGGCCGTGCGCGAGCGCTTCGCCTCGGGGGCGCCGAGGAGACGGGAAAGGAAGGACATGGAAGTCTCCGCGAGGGGGCGGGAGGGGATGGTGTCAGTCGAGGCCGATGATGACCTTGTCGGGCCAGCGGGGATGGCTCAGCCAGACCGAGACGCGGGTGATGTCGGACGCAACAGTCGCCTCGAAAACGACCTCGTCCCCGACTTCGCTCACCTGAACCTGTCGGCGCGGTGTCCTCAGGACGTAGGTGCCGCTGGCTAGCGTTCCGGGATCGACCTGGTCGCGAGGGCCGAAGATGACCTCCGTGGGCCCGTCGACCTCGGGAAAGCAGCGGACAATGATGCAGGTCGGCGTCGCCCAGGCAGGAAGGGACATGTCACTGACGACCGGAACGTCGCCGTCTGTGCCGTCGGCGGTGAAGAGAATGGAGTTCGAGGGCGTGACGGATGCCGCTTGTCTCATTCCTGCTATTCTCAACGGCTCGGCCTCGTGCTCCGACCTCTTCAACCTATGGTCGCAAACTGAAATCTGATAGTCCGCTAAAGCCCCCTCACCCGCGCCTCGGCCCTCGGCCGCAGCGCCAGATGCGTCACCGCCCAGACCAGCGCGTCGAGGCGGTCGGGGCTGCGGCCATTCGACAGGCCGTCGGGGCCGAAGTCGGCGAGTTCGTCCTCGAGCGCCGGAAAGCGCCCGGCATGGCGGACGCGGCCCTGGGCATAGAGGGCGGCGACCGGCTCGGCGCGCAGGTGCTTGGAGCGCGCCGCGCGCACCGGCGTCACCGGCAGGTCG
>CAZPMD010000210.1:0-1065 GCA_964587395.1 uncultured Hyphomicrobiales bacterium | reverse complement strand
CTTCGGCCGCGCGGACGCCTGGGACTGGCATTGGGTGGCCGCCTGCGCCGCCTCGGCGCTGACATCCGCCAGGACGAAGACCGTGCCCTCCGCATCGAGGCCGCAGGCGACGATGCCGCAGGCGTCCGCCCCCTTGCGGTGCGAGGCCGGCGGATCGACCGCCACGGCGATGCGCTTCAGCGTCGGCGGCGTCGCCAGCCTCGCCGCCTCGATGGCGGCGCGGGAGAACAGCGCGCCCTCGCGGTCGTCGATCAACTCGCCGTCGAGTTCCTGCCGGCCGAGGCGCGTGCCGCCGTAGCGCGCCATCAGCGCCTTGACGACGCCGGGCGCGAGATTGGCGGCGTTGGCTGATGTCGCCGAGCGGGTGACGACGGTGTCGGCGTCGGCGAGGAGCCGCCGCATCAGCGGCGTTGCGCGCGGCGTCGTCGTCACCATGACGCGCGGCCGCTCGCCGAGGCGGAGCGCGAAGCTCAGCATGTCCCAGGTCGCTTCCGCCTGAACCCATTTGCCGGCCTCGTCGGCCCAGGCGGCGTCGAACTGCGGCCCGCGCAGCGCTTCCGGGTCCTCCGAGGAGAAGCCGTGGGCGACCGCCCCGTTCGGCCAGACGAGGCGGCGGCGCGACGGTTCGAAGCGCGGGCGATCGGCGGGAAAGCCGCAGGCGCGAAGGCCCGAGACCCCCTCCACCATGACCTCGCGGACCTGGTCGATGGTTTCGCCGACGAGGGCGATGCGGCCCGCTTTCGGACCGTAGTCGTCACGGCCGTGAACGATGCCATGGACCCATTCGGCTCCGGCGCGGGTCTTGCCGGCGCCACGGCCGCCGACGAAGGCCCAGACGCGCCAGCGGCCTTGCGGCGGCATCTGCTCGCGGCGGGCGAAGGCCGGCCAGAAGGCCCGGAGGCGGACAACATCATCCGGCTTCAGCCTTGCGACCCCCTCCGGAAGGGCCCGGATCAAGTTGCGCCGCAATCGTCTCAGCCCAGGCGTCGGCGTCCACAGGCGCGGCGACGGGCGGGACATCGGCATCTCCGGTTGCGGCGTCACGGGCGGCGGCGAGCGTCTTGC
>CAZPMD010000209.1:0-3331 GCA_964587395.1 uncultured Hyphomicrobiales bacterium | reverse complement strand
CCACCTGGCAGGACGGCTTCCGCACCATCGGCACGGTGACCATCGGCGGACGCGATGCGGCGGCCAAGGCGAAGCGCGCCGGCGAGGCCATTCTCGCCCGCGCCACCCGCCTGGCCGGCGAGGCCGGTCACGGCCCCTTCGCCGAGACCTCCGTCGAGGTGCTCGGCAGCGAGACGACCTATGGCGACAAGGCCCGCGCTGCCGCCGCCGAAGCCCGGGAGGTGGTGCTCAAGATCGCCGCCCGCCATGCCGCGGAGGCGCCGCTCGCAATTCTCGCGCGCGAGATCGCCCCGGCAGCCACGGCCATGGCCCAGGGTCTGACGGGCTTCTTCGCGGGACGGCCGGGCGTGCAGCCCGTCTACCGCGGCTATTCCTTCCTCGTCCCGGCGGACAAGGTCGTCGCGACACTTGAGATCGATGGCGCCACACGCGAGATCGCTTCGCCGCGGGGAGCGCCGACCCTCCCCGAGAGCACTCCCGAACCGGTGGGCCGAGACATCTCCGTCTGGAGGACGGTGCCGCTGGTGGAACTCGCCGTCGGCCGTAGCGGCGACAAGGGCAACGCGGCGAACATCGGCGTCATCGCGCGGCGGCCGGAGGACCTCCCTCTCATCCGCAGCGCCCTGACGCCCGGCGCCGTCGCCGGCTGGTTCAGCCAGACGGGCGTAACCCACGTGGACCGCTTCGACCTGCCGGGAATCCACGCCCTCAACTTCGTGCTGCACGACTGCCTCGGCGGCGGCGGGGTCGGCTCGCTGCGCATCGACCCGCAGGGCAAGGCCTTCGCCCAGATGCTGATGGATTTCCCCGTTCCGGTGCCGGCCGGCTTCACGCCCGCCCGCCGAGGAGGCTGAGCCCATGCCGACCACACACCGGCCCCCGCGCGATCCCCTGACGTCACCCCTCACCTTCCGGAGCGACATCCTGAAGGACCAGGTGGTGCTGGTGTCGGGCGCCGGCAGCGGCATCGGCAAGGCGATCGCCATCCAGTGCGCGCGCCTCGGCGCGAGGCTGGCGATCTGCGGGCGCAGGGTGGAGAAGCTGGAAGCGACAGCCACCATCCTTCGTGACATCGGCGCCGAGGTGATGGTGCGGCCGACCACCATCCGCGACGCCGAGGATGTCGACAGACTGCACGCCGATGTCTGGGAGCGCTTCGGCCGGCTCGACCATCTCGTCAACAACGCCGGCGGTCAGTTCCCCCAGGCGGCCATCGACTACTCGGTGAAGGGCTGGAATGCCGTCATCGACACCAACCTCAACGGCACCTGGTACATGATGCAGGCCGCCGCGCGGAACTGGCGCGACCGCGGCCTGCCCGGCTCCATCGTCAACATCGTCACGGTCGTCTGGCGCGGCATGCCGGGCGTCGCCCATACCTGCGCGGCGCGGGCCGGCGTCATCTATCTGTCCAAGACGGTCGCGATCGAATGGGCACCGCTCGACATCCGCATCAACTGCGTCGCGCCCGGCGCCATCGCCACCGAGGGCATGGACGTCTATTCCGAGGAGGCGCAGCGCGACCTGCCAAGGTCCAACCTGATGAAACGCTTCGGCGAGGCCACCGATGTCGCCGACGCCGTGACCTACCTGATCGCGCCGAGCGGCTCCTTCATCACCGGCGAGGTCGTCGTGGTGGACGGCGGCAACCAGGTCTGGGGCGACCAGTGGACCATCCCGCGGCCCGACTACTTCGCTGGCTGAATCGCCTTCGGCTGGCAATCGTCCCGCAGGTCGTCGCCTCTGCACCAAGCGATCACCCCAGGAAGACCTCTGCGGACGGCCGGGCGAGTTGCATCGCCCCGTTGGACATGACAGCGACTGTAGGAGGCTGCGAGCGGGTGTTTGGTGGCGGAGGCAGTCCCGATAGAGCGCGTCTGGCGCAGCCATTTCCCAGCGATAAGCGGAAAAAAGCGGAAATCGGGAAACCGCCCAATACTCAGCGACCGGTGAGATCACCATCAGCGCGGTACGGCTCCTTAGTCTCGACATCCAATCATGATTCGCGATCTGCCTCTCAATCAAAAGAAAGATCGAGCGTCGAATTTCCGATAGCAAAGTAGATTGCCTTCGTCATTACTATAACACAAAGGATGATCACTTGGTCAGCCGAACAATTTTTTGGTCGATGGCATCGATTGCCTCTTGACGATCTGATTCTGCCCAATCAGATGGCTATTGCAAGACGGGCAAGGTGGCGTGTAGCCGGTGCAACCCTGACCCTTCGGAACACCGACTGATCAAGCGCGCTGGGCGCTGTCGGTGCGATCCCAGCCACCAAACAGCGCCCTAACCGCCGCGCGCACTGCTGTGCGTGCGAACGGTCGCGCTTTGCTCAAAACGCAACAGGAGGTCCTTATGACCGATGAACCGACCAAACCGATGAATCCGAAGGGGGTGCAAGGGAGCCCCAAGCCCGAGACCAACGAGGAGGTCGGTACCGCGCCCCAGCTCCTGGGTGCGACCGACGGGCTTACTGCCGGCGTACAGCCTCCGCATGCCGCAATCGCGATGCACATTCGCTATGAGCCGATCCGGACAGTTCGCACGGCGAAGCGTCGGACGCGCAAACACACGGAGCGCCAGATTCAGAAGCTCATGGCGTCGATCATGCGCTTCGGCATGGTCGTGCCGTTACTGGTCGGCGAGGACTTCCGGCTCGTGTCCGGGCATGCGCGCCTGGAAGCGGCGCGCCGGCTCGGTTACAACGACATACCCGTTATCGTTGTGGCGCACCTTGAGGATGACGAGCGGCGGGCGCTTGCTCTCGCTCTGAAACGGATCGCGGACGAGAGCGAATGGGATGAGCCCGAGCTGGTCCTGGAACTGACCCATCTCGTCGCGCTTGCGGAGCTCGAGGTCATCGACGCGATTGGCTTCGATCTGCCGGAGATCGAGGTTCTGATCGACGGCAAGGGCGGGGCAGTCGATGACGATCCCGCTGACGCTGTTCCGGAGATGGCATCGCTCGTCGTCTCGCGACTGGGCGATGTCTGGCGCTGCGGTAACCATATGATCTACTGCGGCAACGCTCTTGATGCCGCCAGCTATCGTCTTGCGCTGGCGGGGAAAAAGGCGGCGCTGGTCTTCACCGATCCGCCCTATAACGTGCGCATCGCAGGTCACGTCTCAGGGCTTGGCAAGGTGCGCCATGCTGAGTTCGCTATGGCCTCCGGCGAGATGAGCGTTGACGAGTTCATCGCCTTCCTCAAAGCGGTTCTTACCCTACTCGCTGAGCACTCCTCGGATGGCGCGTTGAACTATGTTGACCTGCTACTAGGGCGACGACTCATAAATCCCTGATCCAGATACGGACGGCGACGAGCTTGAG
>CAZPMD010000208.1:0-3397 GCA_964587395.1 uncultured Hyphomicrobiales bacterium | reverse complement strand
GGCGGTGCCGAGGCCGCGGCCGCGCGCGGCCGCCGTGGTCAGCACCATGCTGATCCAGCCGAAGCCGTCGTAGGGCAGGACCGCGCCGGTTGCGATCAGCGCCTCCCCGTCCCGCACGCCGAACACCGTGCCGGCACGGAAGAAGATGCGCCAGTCGTCGGCCGCCTGGTTCCAGCCTGCCTCCTGCGACAGGGCGAGCGCGCCGGCGAGGGCGCCAGCGTCCAGCCGCTCGACCGCGATGCCGTCAGTAAGTGCCATCCCGCACCTCGAAATGGGTCGGCTTGCCGAGACTCGGCTGGTCGCGGGCGACCCAGTCGGCCACCCAGTCGATCATCTTCGCCAGCGGCACGAGCGGATAGCCGAAGAGCCGTGAGGCTTCGCCGGCATTGTTCAGCCATGCGGTGGGCGCCTCCTCGCCGGTGATCACCGGCGCCTTGCCGAGGCGCTGGCCGAAGGCCTTGGCGAGCCAGCGGACCGAGATCGTCTCCGGCCCCGTGACGTTCAGCGGCGAGGCCGGCACCGTGGCCTGCTTCAAGGCGCGGAGCGCCTGGGCATTGGCGTCGCCCTGCCAGATGACGTTGACATGGCCCATGGTGACGTCGATGGCGCGGCCGTCGCGCACGGCGCTCGCCACGTCGAACAGCACGCCGTAGCGCAGGTCGATCGCGTAGTTGAGGCGGAACAGCCTGCCCGGTGTGCCGTGGCGCCCGGAAAAATAGGCCATCAGCCGCTCGCGGCCGATGCAGGAATTGGCGTATTCGCCGGGCGGGGTCAGCGGGCTGTCCTCGGTCGAGCCCTGGCTCGCCACAGGCACGAAGGGATAGACGCAGCCGGTGGAGAAGGTGACGATCCGCGAGTCGCGGAAGATCTCGGCGACGATGGACGGCACATGGACGTTCATCGCCCAGGTCAGCGGCTGGTCGCCATCGGCGCCGAACTTGCGGCCGGCCATCATGATGACGTTCTTCACCTTCGGCAGCGCCTCGACCGCCCGGCGGTCGAGCAGGTCGCAGGCGATGGTCTCGACGCCGTGGCCCTCCAGCTCGCTCTGCAGGCCCTTTTCCGAGAAGCGGGCGACGCCGATGACGCGCTTGTCGGGCGCCGCGCGGCGGGCGAGCCGCGCCAGGGTCGGTCCCATCTTGCCGCCGACGCCGAGCACCATGATGTCGCCGTCGAGGGCGGCGAGATCGCGCGCCAGGTCGCGGCTGGGCGTGGTCATGAAGTCCTCCAGCGCCTCGGCGGTCTCGAAGCGATCGGGGAAGGCGGCGGCGTCGAGCCAGGCGACGGGCTCTCGGTTCATGTCGTTCATGTCGGGCCTTCCGTCATGTCAGGAGCGGCGGGCATCGCGCGGCACGAGCCAGAGCTCGAGGCCGAGGACCGCCAGGTAGAGCGCGATGCCGATGAGGGTGAGCAGGATGACGGCCATGAACATGGCGGCGGTGTCGAGGGCGGCCTGCACCTGGATCATCAGGTAGGCGAGGCCCCGGTCGGAGGCTATGAACTCGCCTACCACCGCGCCGGCGACGGCAAGGATCGCCGCCACCTTCATGCCGGAGAAGATATAGGGCAGCGAGCCGGGAAGCTGGATGTAGCGGAACATCTTCCAGCGCGATCCCTTCAGCGATCTCACGAGGTCGAGGAGGTCCGGCTCCACCTCCTTCAGCCCGCGCAGCGTCGTCAGCAGGATCGGGAAGAAGCAGAGCGAGAAGGTGATCAGCATGTTGGTGCCGATGCCGTAGCTGAACCACACGATGACCAGCGGCCCGAGGGCGACCTTCGGGATCATGTTGAGCGTCACCAGCAGCGGGAAGATGGCCAGCGTGAGCAGCCGCGACCAGGAGAAGACGAGGGCGAGGGCGATGCCCGCGACCACCGCGAGGAGATAGCCGCCGACGATCTCGATGGCCGTCACACGTGCATTGTCGAGCCAGGAATAATTCCTCTTGCCGAGGGTGGCGAGGATGTCGGAGGGGGCCGGCAGGACGAAGCTGGGCAGCGAGGAGAGCTTCACGCCCGCCTCCCAGACGATGATGAGGCTGACATGGACCGCCACCACCGCGGCCCAGCGCAGCGCGGTCGCCCGGATGGCATCAGCGGAGGAGACGTCCGTCGCGCGGCCTGTTTCGATCCCGGTCGCCGTCATGCGCTGTCAGCCTCCCGTCCCGCCGCCGCTGGAACGGAAGGCACGATAGGGAGCGGCGGTACACCAGTCAACCAATCAGTTGATAAGCGGGCGACGCGAAACGAGAGGTGCCGCCTGGAGATTGTTTGAAAAGCCTCTGTGCCTATCGTGTCATGCCCGGCATAGCCGAGCCTCCGCCTCGCCGCCCGCAGCCGGGAACGGCGGCCGACGGCCGCCTGTGCCGGGCCATGATGGAAAGGACGGTGATCGTCCGACTTTTCAGCGGCCCTCAGGCCCTCAGCGCGCCGAGTGCGAAGGCGATCACATGCTTGCGGTGGGCGGCGATGTTGCGCGGCGAGCCCAGCTTGCGCCCGAAGATGGCCGACAGGGTCCGCCCGTTGGAGAAGTAGAAATAGGAGAGCGCGGCGATCGAGATGTAGATGTCGATTGGGTCGAGGTCGTCCCGGAACAGGCCCTGCCGCGCGCCCTTGCCCAGGGTCTCGCGGATCAGCGCCACAAGCGGCGAATGCATCTCCTTCAGCCGCTGGGAGCGCTGCACATGGCGGGCGCCCTGCTGATTCTCGTCGTTGAGCAGCGCGACGAATTCGGGGTGCTTGGCGAGATAGTCGAAGGAAAAGCCGATGAGGCGCTCCATGGCCGGCAGCGGCTCCAGGTCGCCGAGATGCAGGGCCCGCTCGTGCTCTCGGATCTGCGCATAGACCGTCTCCAGCGCCGCCTGGTACAGGTCGTCCTTATTGCCGAAATGATGATAGACGAGCTGCTTGTTGACGCCGGCGCGGCCAGCGATCTCGTCCACGCGGGCGCCCGAGAAGCCCTTCTCGGCGAATTCGGCGATCGCCGCAGCGAGAAGGGCTCCTTGCGTCGCCTCGGGGTCGCGCTGGCCGGCCTGCCGCCTTGGCACCCGCTCCAGGCGCCCGTTGCCGCTGATCATGCCTTGCGCCGGACGTGCCGTCCGGCCTCCTCGTGTCGGATGCTCATCTTATCAACCAACTGGTTGTATAGTCCATCAATCTATGCTCGACTGATCGTCCGAAGCCCGCCGGCGTGGTGCCGGGGCGGACATTCGAGGTGGTCACCATGACGTCCCGTGACATGAGTTTCCCCGGCCAGCCGTCGCGCCGTATCGTCGTCGCGGGCCTCGCCGGAACCGCGCTTCTGGCCCCGCGCCTCGCACGCGCCAGCGAGAAGGTCAACCTCACCCTCAACTGGACGCCGACGGCGGACCACGCACCCTATTACCTCGCCAAGGCCGAG
>CAZPMD010000207.1:0-3416 GCA_964587395.1 uncultured Hyphomicrobiales bacterium | reverse complement strand
CTGGAGCTGCTGCTGGCGCTGCGCCTCGCGCTGGCGCTCCACCTGCGGCATGCCGACGAAATACTGCCAGCCGACCAGGACGAGGATCGAGAGAGCGATCGCGAGGATGTAGTTGCGGTTATCGGCCATCGGTCCGTCGGTGATCAGGGATTGGG
The DNA here is from genome assembly GCA_964587395.1 of uncultured Hyphomicrobiales bacterium. GTDB lineage: Bacteria > Pseudomonadota > Alphaproteobacteria > Rhizobiales > Phreatobacteraceae > Phreatobacter. Next base: position 3,261 of record CAZPMD010000207.1, on the reverse strand, counting down.
GCGACCCGTGGGGCGGGCGGAGCGGGGAGCAGCGGAGCGGGCGAGCGCCTCGGTGAGGTCGGTCTTCAGACTGTCGAAGGGCCGGTCGAGCGCGTTGCGGTTCAGCACCAGCACATAGTCGGAGCCGGGCCTTGCCCCCTCGTGGGCGCCGAGACGCACCACCTCGCGCAGGCGGCGACGCATGCGGTTGCGCTCGACGGCACCGCCGGTCTTGTTCGTCACGGTGAAGCCGAAACGCGGCGGTTTGCCGTCGCCGCGCGTGCGTTCCTGCAACACGAAAGCCGCCGTTGTGACACGGCGGCCCTTGGAGCAGGCGATGAAATCGGCCCGCCGGACGAGGCGGATGGGCGATGTCGAACTCGTCATTCGCGCCCTCCCGTCGTTCGGCTCAGCCGAAATCCCGGCCGTGGCAGATCAGGCGGACAGGCGCTTGCGGCCGCGGGCGCGGCGGGCGGCGAGAACCTTCTGGCCGCCCTTGGTCGCCATGCGGGCGCGGAAGCCGTGGCGACGCTTGCGGACAAGCTTGGAGGGCTGGTAGGTGCGTTTCACGGGACGTCTCCGCGCGGATCGGGTTCAAACAATCGAATGGGGATTGGACCAGCTCGCGGGTGATGATCCGTCAAACGGACCAAGCACTCGGGCGCGAGCCGCTCCCAAGTCGGCGCGGGTTATAGGCCGCCCCGTCCGGAAAAGTCAACGCGGCAGGATTTCGCGCCCTGGAACGCTGGTCGCTCAGGTGAGCGGGATACTGGACACGTGCTCCTGGAAGGCCGGGCGCGCAGAGATCGCGGCGTACCAGCGGTCGACATTGGCATAGGCCGGGCTTTCCGGAATCAGCGTCTTGAAGCGCAGCACCATGATGCCGAAGGGGATGTCGGCCACGGTGAAGGTGTTGCCGACGACAAAGAGATGCTGGCCGAGCTCAGCATCGAGGATCGCCATCGAGGCAATGGCCGCCTTCTTCGCCCGGTCGATGGCGGCGTTGTCGCGCTGCTCGGGCGGCGTGCGCACCAGGCCGATGAAGACCGGGCCGATGCCCTGGCCGAGTTCGGTCTGCTGCCAGTCCATCCACATGTCGACCCGCGCCTGATCGGCCAGCGCCCGCGGCATCAGCCGGCCGTGCTTGCGGGCGAGATGGCGGCAGATGGCGTTGGATTCCCACAGCACCACGCCCTCGTCCTCGATCGTCGGGATCTTGGAGTTGGGGTTGAGGGCCTTGTAGGCGGGCTCGCCGACGATGCCGAATTCGCGGCCCGCATCGATGCGCTGGTGCGGGATGCCGATCTCGGCGATGCACCACATCACCTTCTGCACGTTGGAGGAGTTCCTGCGGCCCCAGACCTTCAGCATCGTCATTCCCTTAGCGTTGGCACGCCGGACAATAGAAGGTTGAGCGGCCCGACTGCACGATCCGGCGCACAATGTGCCGATCGCCGCACCGCCTGCAAGTCTCGCCTTCGCGATCGTAGACATGGAAGCTGTGCTGGAAATAGCCGAGCTCGCCGGAAGGCTGGGCATGGTCGCGCAGCGACGAGCCTCCGGCCTCGATCGCCTCGGCGATGACCTCGCGGATGATGGGCACCAGCCGCTCGAGCCGCGCCGTCGGCGCGCCGCCCTTGGTCACCAGCGTTCCGGCCGCCCGCTGCGGCGACAGGCCGGCGCGGTGCAGCGCCTCGCAGACATAGATGTTGCCGAGGCCGGCGATGATGGACTGGTCGAGAAGCGCGGCCTTCAGCGGCGCCGCCTTGCCGCGGAAGGCGACGGCGAGATGCCCGGCCGACAGGTCATTGCCGGTCGGCTCGATCCCGAGCCTGGCGATCAGCGGGTGGCCGGCGAGCGCGGCGCGGTCGGTCATCAGCATGAAGCCGAAGCGGCGCGGGTCGTTGTAGGTGACGGTCGCCCCCGAAGAGAGCGTCAGCACAACATGGTCGTGGGCGGCGTCGCGCGACCGCTCGTGGTGGTACTCACCGACCACCTCTCCGCCGGGGGCCGCCCGCGCGATGCGGAAGGACCCGGACATGCCGAGGTGCATGATCACCACCTCGTCGCCGTCGAGGTCGGCCAGGAGGTATTTCGAGCGGCGGCCGAGGCCGACGACGCGGCGGCCCGTCAGCCGCTCGGCGAAGCGCTCGGGGAAGGGAAAGCGCAGGTCGGCCCGACGGACCTCGGCGGCAAGGATCGTCGCGCCCTCCATGACCGGCTGCAGGCCGCGGCGGACGGTTTCAACCTCGGGGAGTTCGGGCATGGCGACCGGATGCCTTGGGGACAGGGAGACCAGACCCCACATAGCGCCGGCCGGATCGTTCCGCTATGGTCCGGCCAATTTCGCAGGACCCTGCCATGTCAGCAGCCACCCACCAGACCGATTTCGGCTTCCGCCGCGTCGACCTCGACGCCAAGCAGGACCTCGTGGATGATGTCTTCCACAAGGTCGCCGGCCGCTACGACCTGATGAATGACCTGATGTCGGCCGGCCTCCACCGCGTCTGGAAGGACGTCATGGTGACGCGCCTCGGCGTGCCGAAGACCCGCCCCTTCCGCCATCTCGACGTCGCCGGAGGCACCGGCGACGTGGCGTTCAAGGTGGTCGGAGCCGGTTCGGGCGCCGAGGCCACCGTCTGCGACATCAACGCCGAGATGCTGAAAGTGGGCCGTGCCCGCGCCGAAAAGCGCGGCCTGTCGGGCCGCGTCGAGTTCGTGCAGGGCAACGCCGAGGCCCTGCCCTTCCCATCGTCACATTTCGACGGCTACACCATCGCCTTCGGCATCCGCAACGTGCCGCGCATCCAGACGGCCCTCGAGGAAGCCTGGCGCGTCCTTCGCCCCGGCGGCCGGCTGCTGGTGCTGGAGTTCTCCCCCGACGTCGTGCCCGGCCTCGACCGCGTCTATGACGCCTATTCCTTCGCGGTCATCCCGCCGATGGGGAAGATGGTGACGGGCGATGCCGAGCCCTACCAGTACCTGGTCGAGTCCATCCGCAAGTTCCCGCACAACGACGTCTTCGCCGGCATGATCGCCAAGGCCGGCTTCTCGCGCGTCGAGGTGACGCCGATGACCGGCGGCATCGCCTGCCTGTCCGGCGGCTGGAAGATCTGACGCCGTGATCGCCGGCACCATCCACCTCCTCCGCCTGGCGCGGGCAGGCTTCGTCTTCGCCCGCGAAGGGGTCCTCGGCCTCGTCGACCCGCAGGCCCTGCCGCCGCCGGCGCGCCTCGCCCTGCGGCTTGCCCGTCTCGTCGAGCGCCCGAGCGCCGGCACGCG
>CAZPMD010000206.1:0-3430 GCA_964587395.1 uncultured Hyphomicrobiales bacterium | reverse complement strand
AGGTCGAGGAGGGGCGCGAAGGGCTCGCGCGGCAGGCGCAGCTCCTCGAAGAGCAGGGGCGTGCCGTCGACCATGCGCAAGCGCGACAGGGCAATGACGTCGGTGCCGTCGGCGACGCCGAGATGCTCGGCGGCATCGGCGGCGGCGGGCAGGACGCGACGCGACAGGATGCGCGAGGCCGGCCGGATCGGCCGCCCCTCGGCATCGGTCATGCGGAAGAAGCGGGAGAGCGCATTGCCGAAGTCGCCGCGCCTCACGAAGGTCCCACGGCCCTGGTGGCGCTCCAGCATCCCCTGCGTGACCAGCACGGCGAGAGCCTTGCGGACGGTGCCGACAGCGACGCCATGCTGTTCGGCGAGGCTGTCCTCGGGCGGGATGGCTTCGCCCGGGCGCCAGCGACCATCGGCCACCGCCGCGGCGAAGAGGTCGCGGAGCTGCTGGTAGCGCGGCAGGCGCTCGTCGAGAACGGGCAGAGTCGGGGCTTGCGCGGTCATCCGTTAAACCTCTATTCCTTTATAGGATTAGAGGAATGAAGTGGGTCGCACAAGCCGTGCGTTCCTCTCCGCTGCCCCGGACCGCGCGGCATGCCGTCGCGCCGGGGTCCACCGCCCGGGATCTCATCGCCGATGCGCATCGACACCCACGCCCACGTCTTCCTCCGCTCGCTGCCCGCCATTCCGACGGCGCGCTACGTGCCGGACTACGACGCGCCGCTCGCCGCCTATCTCGGCCTGCTCGATCGCCTCGGCCTCGATCGCGGCGTGCTGGTGCAGCCCTCGTTCCTGGGCACAGACAACGGCTTCCTGCTCGACGCCCTGGCGCATGCCGGGGGGCGGCTCGCCGGTGTCGTGGTGCTCGACGAAGCGCCCGGCGAGGCCGAAGGCGCGGCGCTGCTGGCGGCCGGCGTGCGCGGCGTCCGCTTCAACCTCGTCGGCCTGTCGCCCGGGCTTCTGCAGCGGCCGGGTTCGCGCGCGGTGATGCGCTTTGCCGCGGGCCATGGCTGGCATGTCGAGTTGCATGCCGACCTCGCCGTGGCGCTCGCCGACCTTGCGGATTTCGACGGTCCCGTGGTCGTCGACCATTTCGGCCGGCCGGCCGCTGGCGAGGCAGCGATGGTGGCGGGCTGGGCGCGGGACCCGCGCATTCACATGAAGCTCTCGGCGCCCTATCGGGTGCGCCATCCCGATCTCTCCGACCTCACCCGCCGTCTGCTGGACGCCTACGGCACGGACCGGCTGCTGTGGGGCAGCGACTGGCCATGGACGCAGCACGAGACGCTGGCAGGTCCCGCGGTGATCGCGCCGGAAGCCTTTGGCCTCGACGCGGTGGCCATCGCCGCCATCCACGCCACGGGGATGGCGATGTTCTTCCCGTCCCGCGCGGCGGGCGCCTGAAGCCCGCTGCGCAGACCTCGTCCGCGCCGGATTTCTTGTCCCCGGTACCGGCCTTGGCTATGGCCTCGCACGCCCGGTCATGCACCGCACTCCACCCCGCCGCAGGCGGCCGTGGTTGCAGCAGGTGCCCGTCATGGGCGCTCTGGTGCTCCTCCGCGCGCGGATGGTCGCCTGACAGGGCCGTACCCGCCGGCAGCCGGCCCTTGTTCCGCCACGGCGGCGTGCCAGATTGTTGCAGTGCCGAAGATAACCAGACCTTAACCTTACCAATGGCTTGGTAGGTCACCACGCGGAAGCACGGTCCGCGCCACGGTCAAGACACATTCGGGGGTCATTTCGCCCTCAAAGGCGTCATCAGCGGGCGAAATTTGCGCTTTAGGCCGGTGATGACGGTGTCGACCAGGGCGCGGAGCGTTCGCGCGACCACCAAGCCGGATCCGTCGCGAGAAGGATATTGCCATGACCCCCGCCGACGTCGCCCAGACCGCTGCGGCCGCCGCCGCCCATGATGTGTCCCTCTGGGGCCTGTTCTGGGCCGCCCACTGGGTGGTCAAGGGCGTCATGCTCGGTCTTGTCTCCGCCTCCATCTGGGTCTGGGCGATCATTGTCGAGAAGATCATCATGTACCGCCGGACCAAGACGCAGATGGACCGCTTCGAGCAGGTCTTCTGGTCCGGCCAGAGCCTCGAGGAACTCTACCGGACCCTCGCGCAGCGGCCGACCACCGCGATGGCCGCGCTGTTCGTCGCCGCCATGCGCGAGTGGAAGCGCAGCCACGAGACGGCGTCGCGCTCCTTCGCCGGCCTGCAGCAGCGCCTTGACCGCGTCATGAACGTCACCATCCAGCGTGAGGTCGAGCGTCTCGAGGCACGGCTCATGGTGCTGGCCACGGTCGCCTCCGCCGGCCCCTTCATCGGGCTGTTCGGCACGGTCTGGGGCATCATGACTTCGTTCCAGGCCATCGCCGTGTCGAAGAACACCTCGCTTGCGGTCGTCGCGCCCGGTATCGCCGAGGCCCTGTTCGCCACCGCCATCGGCCTCGTCGCCGCCATTCCCGCGACCATCGCCTACAACAAGCTCGCCGGCGAGGTGAACAAGATCGCCAGCCGTCTTGAGGGCTTCGCCGACGAGTTCTCCGCCATCCTGTCGCGCCAGATCGACCAGCAGGGCGGCGGCAACTACGACCAGCGCGCCGCGTAAGGAGCAAGCCGAATGGGTGCCCAGCTCGCAGGCGGCGGAGGCGGACGCGGCGGCGGCCGCCGCAGGCGCCGTTCCCACGTCATGAACGAGATCAACATCACGCCCTTCGTGGACGTGATGCTCGTTCTCCTCATCATCTTCATGGTGGCCGCGCCGCTGATGACGGTCTCCGTGCCGATCGACCTGCCGCAGGCCTCGGCCCGCGCCATCCAGCAGGACAAGCCGCCGATCACCGTGTCGGTGCGGCAGAATGGCGAGATCTATGTCGGCGACGACAAGGTCGAATCGGCCGGCCTGGTCGCGCGCGTGCGGTCGACGGCGCAGAACGGCACCGAGGAACGCATCTTCGTGCGCGGCGATGCCGCGGCGAACTACCAGGCGATCATGGACGTGCTGTCGCAGCTCAAGGGCGGCGGCTTCACCAAGGTGGCGCTGGTCGCCACCGAGCGCGCGTCGCGCTGAGGCAGGGCAGGGACAGGCGTTGGCGCTCCACCCGCAGAAGGTCGGATACGGGATCTCGGTCACCGGGCACGTGCTGCTCGTGGTCGCGGGCCTCGTCGGCTTCCTGACGTCGCCCTCCAAGGTCGACGAGGGCGAGAGCGTGCCCGTGGAGATCGTCTCGGACGAGCCTGCGCAGTCGACGCGCGGCGACCGTCGCGGCGAGCAGACGCCGACGCCGCAGCGCGTCGTCGATCGCCAGGCGGCCGAGGAGCGCCAGACCCCCGATCCGGCGACCCTGCCGGTGGCGCGCGAGCGCGTCCAGAACACCGAAATCCCGCCGCCGCCGCTGAAACAGGCATATCCCTTATCCACTTCAAGCTAACCCTTTTGAAACT
>CAZPMD010000205.1:0-3652 GCA_964587395.1 uncultured Hyphomicrobiales bacterium | reverse complement strand
CGCGGCCGCCGGATCCGCTCCCGTTGTCGCGCCCGCGCCGGAAACGGCCGCCGCGCCGGAACCGGCCCCTGCGCCGCCGCGTGTCGAGACGGCCGATCCGACGCCGCGGCCCACGGCACCTTCCGCTCCAGGCCCCATCGCCATCCAGGCCCGCCGTGCCGGTGGCACCGTCCGAATCCTCGTCCCCTTCACCAAGGAGACGCCCGGTGCCGTCTTTCAGCGTGGAGACACGCTCTGGCTCGTCTTCGACACGCTCGAGGACGTGAACCTTGCGGGTCTCCAGTCCGATGCTGCCGGCGTCTTCGCCTCGGTCGATGCCTCCCGCTCGCGATCCGGTATCGCCGTGCGCGTCGGTCTCGAGCGCCAGACCCTGGCATCCGCCGGCCGTGACGGCATGGCCTGGATCGTCACCCTGGCCGATACCATTCTCGAGCCGCCGCGGCCCGTGCATCTCACCCGCGCCACCGAGCAGGGCAACAGGCTGATCGCCACTGTCGATTTCCCGCAGGCAGGCTCGGTCCACCGGCTCGCCGATCCGCTGGCAGGCGACCACCTCATCGTTGTCACCGGAGCAGGGCCGGCCCGCTCCTTCGTGCAAACGCGCGAAATGGTGGAATTCGTCGCTATCGCCGGCAGCCATGGCCTGGTGTTCCAGCCGATTGCCGACGACCTGACCGTCGCGATCTCGGGAGACCAGGTGAATATCGGCCGGCCCAACGGCCTGCAACTGAGCGCCGGCATGGCCCGCCCGCAGCCGGTGCAGCGCCTCGTCCGCCGGCCGCGGACCATCACATTCGACCTCGAACTGTGGGCGGCCGACGAGCGTGCGCCGTTCCGCGAGCGCGAGAGCGATCTGATCGCCACTGCGGCCGCCGTCCACGACACCCAGCGTACTGCGAAGCGTCTGGAGCTCGTCCGCTTCTACATGGCGCAGCAACGCTGGGCGGAAGCCAAGTCGGTCCTCGACGCCATCGCGCGACAGGATCGGCGCGTCGCCGAGGATGGCTCCATTCAGGGGCTGCGTGGCGTCGCGGCCATCATGATGCATCGTCCGGACGACGCGTTGCGCGAGTTTTCCCACGCCTCCATGGCGACGGCGCCGGACATCGCCCTGTGGCGCGCGACCGCGCTGGCCATGGACGGGCGCGCGCGCGAGGCGCATGACGCCTTCGAATCGACCGACATCTCGCCGGCGACGCTGCCGCCGCCGCTGGCGCGCGCAATCCTCGTGCGGGCCGTGGACGCAGCGCTCGACACCGGTTCCATCGACCGCGCCGACAAGCACCTCGCCGAACTTCAGGAGATCGGCATCCCGCCCGAGGCCGAACAGCGCTTCGCATTGCTGCGCGGCCGCATCCTCGAGGCGAAGGGGCAGGACCGTGACGCTCTCGTCGCCTTCTCGCGGGCCGCCAGTGGCCCCGATCTGCCGGTGCGGGCCGATGCCGACCAGCGCCATCTTGCCGCCCGCCATCGCCTCGGCGATATCGACCGGAAGGCGGCGATCGACGAGCTGGAGGTGCAGAGCTTCGGCTGGCGCGGCGACGAGGTGGAAGCGCGCACTCTCGCCCTTCTCGCCAAGCTGCAGGCCGATCAGGGCCAGTTCCGCGAGGCCTTCACGACGATGCGGCTCGCCATGCGCGTGCATCCGCGTGCCGAGGCCGTGCGCGGCATGCAGGACGACGTCGCCCGCCATTTCGAGCGCCTCTTCCTCGAGGGCAGCGCCGACCAGATGAAGCCGGTCGACGCGCTGGCGCTGTACTACGACTTCCGCGACATGACCCCGCAGGGACGGCGCGGTGACGAGATCATCCGCCGTCTGGCCGATCGCCTGGCGAGCATGGATCTGCTCGACCAGGCCGCCGCCCTGCTGCAGCACCAGATCGACCGGCGCCTGACGGGAGCGGCGCGCTCCCAGGTGGCGGCGCGCCTGGCGCTGATCCACCTGATGAACCGCAAGCCGGCCGCGGCCCTGCAGGTGTTGCGCACGACGCGGCTGGCCGACCTGCCCGAGCAACTGCGCGTCCAGCGCTACCTGCTCGAGGCACGGGCCCATGCCGATTCGAACCGGCCCGACCAGGCGCTGGAGATGCTGTCAGGCATCCGCACCCCCGAGGCGGAAATGCTGCGGGCCGACGTCCATTGGGGCGCCCAGCGCCACCGCGAGTCGGCAGAGCAGAGCGAGCGCTGGGTCTCCTCGCGCAGCGGAACCGCGCCGCTGAGCGACGACGAGCGCCGCCATCTCCTGCGCGCCGCCATCGGCTATGCGCTGGTCGACGACTCCCTCGGCCTCGACCGCCTGCGCGGCCGCTGGCGCGATGCGATGAAGGGTACGGCTGACGAGCGGTCCTTCGACGTCGTGACCTCGCCGATCGAGGCGCGGGGGGTCGAGTATCGCGAGATCGCCAAGTCGATCGCCGATCGCGACACGCTGGACGGGTTCCTCAAGTACTACCGCGAGCGCTATCCGGGCGAGACGCCGGGCACAAGCAACGGGCCGCCGTCCGCACCTGCGCAGCAGTCGGGCGCGCCCGCCGCCGCGCGGCCGGGCTGAGCCGGACCGGGCGGGCGATCAGCCGCCGAAACTTCGCACCAGGCTGCCGGCGACGAGATTCCAGCCGTCGACGAGAACGAAGAAGATCAGCTTGAAGGGCAGGGACACCGTCACCGGCGGCAGCATCATCATGCCCATCGACATCAGCACCGATGCGACCACGAGGTCGATCACCAGGAAGGGCACGAAGAGCAGGAAGGCGATCTCGAAGGCCCGTCTGAGTTCCGAGATCATGAAGGCCGGGACGAGGACCCGGAACGAGACCTCCTGAGGCGTCGCGGGCACCGGTTCGCGCGAGAGCTCCTGGAACAGGGCGAGGTCCTTCTCGCGGACATGCTTGAGCATGAACTCGCGGAACGGCCCCGACGCGCGCTCGAAGGCCTGGGGCATGTCGATCTGGTTCTCGATCAGAGGCCGAACGCCGAGGTCGTAGCTCTGCTGCAGCGTCGGCGCCATGACGAAGCCGGTTAGGAACAGCGAGAGGCCGACGATGACGGCGTTGGGCGGGGCGGTCTGCGTGCCGATCGCGGTGCGCAGCAGCGACAGCACCACAGCGATGCGGACGAAGCTCGTCACCATGATGAGAATGGACGGCGCCACCGACAGGACGGTGATCAGCCCGATGAGCTGGATGACGCGTTCGTTGACGCCGGCGCCCTGGCCGAGATTGATCGAGATGTCCTGGGCGGCCGATGGGCCGGCCAGCAGCGCCAGCGCGACGACGGCGAAGGGCCATGTCCTGCAGCGAAGCCCGCGCCGGACCCTGGCCGTGCCGTGGATGAAAGACCGGAGCATCGCCGTCCCGCGCCGCGAATCGTTGACGCGAAGTCTAGCAGGTCGCCGGCTCAACCCCTGTGGACGGCGGTGGGACGGTCAGGATTTCGGCGGCGTGGGGCCGCGGCCAAGCAGCGCGGCCATTTCTTCCTCGAGGCTGTCGAACACCGACTTCTCGTCGGCGGACAGGGCTTTCGGGGACTGGGGCGCCGGCGCGCCTGGCCGCGCGGCGGCAGGAGGCGTCATCGGCTTAGCCGGCGGGGCCGATGGACTGGCGCCGATGGGTTTGCGCAGGGCCGCCTCGAGCCGAGCCGCGACATCGTCCTG
>CAZPMD010000204.1:0-3689 GCA_964587395.1 uncultured Hyphomicrobiales bacterium | reverse complement strand
CGAGGGGTTCAAGGCCTCGCCGTGAGCGGCCGCGTTCGCGCCGAGGTCGGCCAGATCTGCGTCGTCACCCTCGAGCCGATGACCAACAGCATCGACGAGGAGGTCGAGGCGACCTTCCGCCCGGAGGAAAAGCTCAAGCCGCATCTCGTGCGCGACGAGGAGGATGGCCTCTCGATCGATGCCTCGGTGGCCGCCGACGATCCGCTGGTGGGCGGGACGATTGATGCCGCGGCGATCGCGGCCGAGTTCCTCGCGCTGGGCGTCGATCCCTATCCGCGCAAGTCCGACAGCCGCTTCGAGGTGCCTTCCAGCGGATCGGAGGTCTCGCCGTTCGCAGGGCTTTCCAAATTGAAGCGCGACACCTAAACAGTCGCCGCAGTCGCTACCGCGTGCCTGCCTCTTGTGCAGGCGGTGCCAGACGCTATTGTCCCCGCTTCCCGCGCTGTCCGCCGACGAGCCGCCCATGGCTCGGGGCGTGCGGCGCCGCTCTTACGGATTGGTGCATGTCCGAGAAGGTCAGGCTGGCGCTCGATGTGATGGGGGGCGATTTCGGTCCTTCCGTCGTCGTACCGGGCGCAGAGATCGCCCTCTCGCGCCATGGCGACATCGAATTCGTCCTGGTGGGCGACGAGCGGCAGATCACGCCGCTGCTGGCTGCAAATCCTCGGGTCAGGGCCCATTCCGAGGTTGTTCACGCCGATGTCGCGATCCGTATGGACGACAAGCCGTCCAAGGCGCTGCGCTACGGCCGTCGCGTCTCCTCGATGTGGAAGGCCATGGACGAGGTGAAGTTCGGCCGTGCTGCCGCTGCCGTCTCGGCCGGCAATACCGGCGCACTGATGGCGATGGCCGCCTTCAACCTGAAGACCATGGACGGCGTCGGCCGTCCGGCGCTGGCGGCCCTGTGGCCGACGCTGCGCGGCGAATCCATCGTTCTGGACATGGGAGCCTCGATCGGCGCCGATGCCAATGCGCTGGTCGACATGGCGCTGATGGGCGCGGCGATGGCCCGCGTCGTCTTCGATCTCGAGCGGCCGACCGTCGGCCTGCTGAACATCGGCGTCGAGGAGGTCAAGGGCCTCGAGTTCATCCGCGAGGCCGGCCAGATCCTGCGCGAGGCGGACCTTGCCAGTCTTGACTACCGCGGCTTCGTCGAGGGCGACGATATCGGCAAGGGCGTGACCGACGTCATCGTCACCGAAGGCTTCACCGGCAATATCGCGCTGAAGACGGGCGAGGGCACCGCCAAGCAGATCGGCGAATATCTGCGCTCCGCCATGTCGCGAACCTGGCGTTCCAGGCTCGGCTATCTCCTCGCGCGCAATGCCTTCTCCACGCTTCGCGAGAAGATGGACCCGCGCAAGAGCAACGGCGCCGTCTTCCTCGGCCTCAACGGAGTCGTTATCAAGAGCCACGGCGGCACCGATCCTCTCGGCTTCGCCAGCGCCATCGATCTCGCCTATGACATGGCGCGCTACGACCTCCAGTCGAAGATCCGCTCCATGCTCGACGCCTACCACGCAGCGCGGCCGGTTCTCCCGGTCGCTCCCTTTGAGGCCGCATCGTGACACTTCGTTCCGTGGTGCGCGGGGTGGGCAGCTATCTGCCCGCACGCGTCATGACAAATGCCGAGCTTTCGACCGTCGTCGACACCTCCGACGAGTGGATCGTCCAGCGCTCCGGAATTCGCCAGCGGCACATTGCCGCCGATGGCGAGACCACGTCAGATCTCGGTCTGAACGCCGCGCATGCCGCGCTCGCGTCCGCCGGTCTCGATGCCCAGGACATCGATCTCATCATCCTCGCGACATCGACGCCGGATCGCACCTTTCCCGCCAGCGCCACGGCGATCCAGGACCGCCTCGGCATCCGCCATGGCTGTGCCTTCGATCTGCAGGCGGTCTGCTCGGGCTTCATCTTCGCCCTCTCCACGGCCGACAAGTTCCTCAAGTCCGGCAGCCACAAGCGCGCGCTCGTGATCGGCGCGGAGACCTTCTCGCGCATTCTCGACTGGACCGACCGCACCACCTGCGTGCTGTTCGGCGACGGCGCTGGCGCGATGGTCCTGGAGGCCCAGGAGCAGCCTGAGGGGATCGATGGGCGCGGCGTTCTGACCACCCATCTGCGCTCCGATGGCCGCCACACCAACAAGCTCTACGTCGACGGCGGCCCTTCGCTGACCCAGACGGTGGGTCACCTGCGCATGGAGGGCCGCGAGGTCTTCAAGCACGCGGTCGGCATGATCACCGACGTGATGAACGACGCCTATGCCGCCACAGGCACCACGTCGGAGGATCTCGACTGGTTCGTACCGCACCAGGCGAACAAGCGGATTATCGACGCCTCGGCGGAGAAACTTAAGATCGCTCCGGAAAAGGTCGTCATCACGGTGGACAGGCATGGCAACACCTCTGCCGCCTCCATTCCGCTCGCCCTCGATGTCGCCGTCCGGGATGGCCGGATCCAACCTGGACATCTGGTGATGCTGGAAGCGATGGGTGGCGGATTCACCTGGGGGGCGGCTCTGATCCGCTGGTGATCGGCGAAGATCGCTCGCGAATGGGTTGACCGATGCATGGCAAGCCCATAGTGATAGCAAAATCAGAGTGATAAGAGCGGTTGTCGGGGGACGCGGAACGGAGAATGCCGCCGTGTCCAGGGGATGTGTTGGGGGTCGACATGGCGGGCAAGACCGTCACGCGCGCTGATCTTTGCGAAGCCGTCTACCAGAAGGTGGGGCTGTCGCGGACCGAGTCCGCCCAGCTCGTCGAACTGGTGCTGAAGGAAATCACCGATTGCCTCGCCGACGGCGAGACGGTGAAGCTGTCGTCCTTCGGCTCGTTCATCGTCCGCTCGAAGGGAGAGCGCATCGGGCGCAACCCCAAGACGGGGCAGGAAGTACCCATCGCCCCGCGCCGGGTGATGGTGTTCAAGCCTTCCAATATCCTCAAGGCCAAGATTAACGGCCAGAGCCACGAAGGCCTGAAGGACTGAGCCGGGCGAGGGCGCCGATTCCCTGACCTAGGGTCAGACGCCATTGCCGGGCCGCCACGAATCCGCCACCGTCTCGCGGCCCGATGGCAGCACCAAAAGGGCTCCCTCACACGAACCGGATTGATTGGTGGATAAGGCCCCCGACGCATATCGCACGATCAGCGAGGTTGCCGATGACCTCGATCTGCCGCAGCACGTCCTCCGCTTCTGGGAGACGCGCTTTGGTCAGATTCGGCCGCTGAAGCGTGGCGGCGGGCGACGCTACTATCGCCCGGAGGACATCGATCTCCTCAAGGGGATCCGTCATCTTCTCTATGGCGAGGGATACACGATCCGCGGTGTGCAGCGGATCATCAAGGAAAGCGGCGTCAAGGCCATTCAGGCCCTCGGACGCGGCGAGGGCGCCGCCGCCCTCCAGAAGCCCAAGGGTCCGGAGATCATCGATCCGCTCGACCGGGCGCCCCCGCTTGCGCACGAGGGCAGCCCTGCCGCGACGCTGCCGGCGCCTCCGGCCGGTCAGACCGCCTTTCCGGTGTCGCACACGGTTCGACAGCATGAACCGACCGTCGGACCGCACCAGCGGGCGGCCGATCCCGACCAGGCCGACGACGAGGATGAACCTCTCGACCTTCCGGCTGTGAGGCATCTGGGAGGGGCACCGTTCCGGCCTGGCAGTGCGGTGCCCGGGTCGGCTG
>CAZPMD010000203.1:0-3723 GCA_964587395.1 uncultured Hyphomicrobiales bacterium | reverse complement strand
AGCGCCGGTCTCCGCCCCCCGCCCGGCATCGGCGCCTGAGGATGCGGCGCGCGAGGAGCGCGTGAAGATGACGCGCCTGAGGCAGACCATCGCCCGGCGCCTGAAGGAGGCCCAGAGCACGGCCGCCATGCTGACGACCTTCAACGAGGTCGACATGACGGCAGTGATGAGCCTGCGCAACCAGTACAAGGACCTGTTCGAGAAGAAGCATGGCGTGAAGCTCGGCTTCATGGGCTTCTTCGTGCGCGCCTGCGTGCAGGCGCTGAAGGACATCCCGGCGGTCAATGCCGAGATCGACGGCACCGACATCGTCTACAAGAACTTCTGCCACGTCGGCGTTGCCGTCGGCACCGACAAGGGCCTCGTCGTCCCGGTGGTGCGCGATGCCGACCGCATGGGCATCGCCGAGGTCGAGAAGACCATCGCCGATTTCGGCCGCCGCGCCCGCGACGGCAAGCTCTCCATCGAGGAGATGCAGGGCGGCACCTTCACGATCTCGAACGGCGGCGTCTATGGCTCGCTGATGTCGACGCCGATCCTCAACGCGCCGCAGTCCGGCATTCTCGGCATGCACAAGATCCAGGACCGGCCGATGGTCGTCGGCGGCAAGATCGAGATCCGCCCGATGATGTATCTGGCGCTCTCCTATGACCACCGGATCGTCGATGGCAAGGAAGCCGTGACCTTCCTGGTGCGCGTCAAGGAGAGCCTGGAGGATCCCGCCCGTCTCGTGATGGATCTCTGAGGCCCGGCGGGCGTCCATAGCAAGCCTCCCCGCGAGGCGCGAGGAGACCAAGCATGTCCAAGGGCGTCGTCGTCGTCACCGGATCGAGCCGCGGCATCGGGCGCGCCTGCGCCCTGCTGGCGGCCGAGCGCGGCTATCAGGTCGTGGTCAACTATGCCTCGAACACCGAGGCGGCGGCGGAGGTGGTCAGCCACATCAACCGGGCCGGTGGCCAGGCGGTGGCGGTCCGCGGCGACGTGTCGGTGGAAGCCGACATTGAGCACATCTTCGCCGCCGCCGACCGGATGGGCACGCTGACCGGGCTCATCGCCAATGCAGGGGTCGTGTCCCGCTCCGGCCGCGTCGAGGACTATACGATCGAGCGGCTGCAGACGATTGTCGCGATCAACGTGGTCGGCACCATCCTGTGCTGCCGCGAGGCGGTGCGACGCATGTCGACGAAACGCGGCGGCAAGGGCGGCGCCATCGTCGCCATCTCGTCGGTGGCGTCGGTGCTCGGCAGCCCCAACGAATATGTCGACTACGCCGCCACCAAGGGCGCGGTGGACAGCTTCACCATCGGCCTCGCCAAGGAAGTCGCCATGGAGGGCATCCGGGTGAACGCGGTGCGCCCCGGCATGGTCACCACCGACATCCACGAGGCGAGCGGCGACCCCGGCCGCGTGGAGCGCATCCGCCCCTCCATCCCGATGCAGCGGATCGGCGACCCGGAAGAGATCGCCCGCGCCGCGCTGTGGCTCCTCTCGGAGGAGGCCTCCTACTGCACCGGCACCTTCATCACCGCATCCGGCGGGCGCTGAGCGCCCGCACCGTCCGCATATTCGGAGACATCCATGTCCTACGATCTCATCGTCATCGGCACCGGCCCCGGCGGCTATGTCTGCGCCATCCGCGCGGCCCAGCTCGGCATGAAGGTGGCCGTGGTGGAGAAGCGCAAGACCCACGGCGGCACCTGCCTGAACATCGGCTGCATCCCGTCCAAGGCCCTGCTGCACGCCTCGGAGCTGTTCGACGAGGCAGGCCACGGCTTCAAGGCCTTCGGCATCGAGGTGCCGGCGCCGAAGCTGAACCTCAAGCAGATGATGGTGCACAAGCAGGAGACGATCGACGGCAACGTCAACGGCGTCGCCTTCCTGATGAAGAAGCACAAGATCGACCAGCACTTCGGCCGCGGCGCCATCACCGCGCCGGGCAAGGTTTCGGTCACCGCCGACGACGGCAAGGTCACCGAGATCGAGGCGAAGTCCATCGTCATCGCCACCGGCTCGGAGGTGACTCCGCTGCCGGGCGTCGCCATCGACGAGAAGCAGATCGTCTCCTCGGAGGGCGCGCTGGAGCTCACGAAGGTTCCGGGAAAGCTCGTCGTCATCGGCGCCGGTGTGATCGGCCTCGAGCTCGGCTCTGTCTGGCGCCGCCTCGGCGCCGAGGTACACGTCATCGAGTATCTCGACCGCATCCTTCCCGGAATGGACGGCGAGGTCGCCAAGCAGTTCCAGCGCATCCTCGGCAAGCAGGGCATGACCTTCCAGCTCGGCGCCAAGGTCACCGCCGCCAGGGCGTCGAAGAAGGGCGTCGCCCTGACGGTCGAGCCCGCCGCCGGCGGCGAGGCACAGACGGTGGAGGCGGACGTGGTGCTCGTGGCCATCGGCCGTCGTCCCTACACGGAGGGCCTCGGCCTTGAGGGCGTCGGCGTGGCGCTGGAGCGCGGCCGCGTCGTCATCGACGATCACTTCAAGACGAATGTGCCGGGCATCTATGCCATCGGCGACGTCGTGCGCGGGCCGATGCTGGCGCACAAGGCCGAGGACGAGGGCATCGCCGTCGCCGAGATCATCGCCGGCAAGGCGGGCCACGTGAACTACGACTGCATCCCGGGTGTCGTCTACACCTACCCCGAGGTCGCCACGGTGGGCAGGTCCGAGGAGGATCTGAAGGCAGCCGGCGTCGCCTACAATGTCGGAAAGTTCCCCTTCACGGCCAATGGCCGCGCCCGCGCCAACCGGGCCACCGACGGCTTCGTCAAGGTGCTGGCCGATGCCGCCACCGACAAGGTGCTCGGCGTCCATATCGTCGGCGCCGGTGCCGGCGAGATGATCCATGAGGCTGTGGTGCTGATGGAGTTCGGCGGATCGGCCGAGGATCTCGGCCGCTCGACCCATGCGCATCCGACCATGTCGGAGGCGGTCAAGGAGGCGGCGCTCGCCGTCGACAAGCGCGCCATCCACATGTGATCTGCCCGCCAGCGATGACCGCTCACCCCACCCCGGCCGCTTCGGCCGGGTTTCTTCTTTCTTTTTTGACATTCTCTTTCGCGATCAACGGTTTATGTCAGTCATGCTCGCTTTCCTGAGCATCGATCGTCGGGGTGGGCTGAACCTTCCCAGCTCCCGGTCCGACCCATGGACATCGCAGGCGGCCGCACCGACGCCGCGCCCCAAGGATCGAAGGAGATCACCATGTCGAAGTCCATCAACAAGCTGGCTCTCGCCGGCGCTCTCACCCTTGCCCTCACAAGCGCCTTCACCGGCCTCGCCCAGGCCCGCGGCGGCGGCGGTGGCGGAGGTGGCGGAGGTGGCGGCCCTGAGGCGAACATCACCAACGCGGTGGTGTTGCCCGACACGCCGCGCCGTCCGCGCGGCAGCGTGACGAACAGCGGCCCGGACGGCTGCCACTACTCGACCTACTGGGGCGGCATCGTGTGCGAGCAGCGCGGCGGTCGTCGCTGATTGCCGAAAGGCCTGACCTGACGGACCGGCGGAGCGCAAGCTCCGCCGGTTTCGCATTGTCCGGATTGCCCGGACGTCGCTGTTCCGATCGCCGCTCCCCGATCCAGGGACACCTGAGACGATGTTGGGACGCGCCATGCTGGTCGGCAACGCCAGCCGCTCACCGCCGGGGTCGGGCGACCTTTGCCATGGGCACGGGCAAAAGCCCCGGTGCATGGCCGGGGCTTCGCTGGAGGTCTTTTGGAGGTCGGT
>CAZPMD010000202.1:0-3807 GCA_964587395.1 uncultured Hyphomicrobiales bacterium | reverse complement strand
TTGAGGCAGACGCCGGTGGCGACACCCTCCTGGCCGATGGAGACGTGCAGCGGCCCGGGCACCACGCCCTCCTTGTGGGCGTTGAGGGCGGCCGTCTCGAAGGCCCGGATGCGGCACATGGTGCCGTAGAGATCCAGCAGGCGCTGGACATTGTGGGTCGATTGCATCGGCGTTTCCCCGGATCTCACTTCGATTCTGATCGGTCGAGACGGTGCGGCCAGCGCACCACCGACGTCACTGCGGCTCGATGCCGGCTTCCTTGATCATCCGCGCCCAGTTGGCGAGCTGCGCCTTGACGAAGGCGGCGAGTTCGTCCGGCGTCTGGGTGAAGGCGTCGAAGCCGATCTCGGCGAGCTTCCTCGCGATCTCCGGGTCGGTGGCAATGGCCGCCAGCTCCTTGTTGAGGCGCTGGATCACGTCCGCCGGCATGTTGGCCGGACCGAACACGCCGTTCCACGAGGTGATGTCGAACTCCGCCACCCCCGCCTCCTGCATGGAGGGCAGGTTCGGCAGCAGCTTGGAGCGCTCCGCCGTCGTCACCGCCAGAGCCCGGAGCGAGCCGGCGTTGACCTGCGTGAGCGACGCCGTGATGTCGACGAACATCATCGAGATGCGCCCGCCGATGATGTCGGTGATGGCCGGCGGGGTCGAGCGATAGGGCACGTGGAGGATGTCGATGCCGGCGCGCTTGGCGAACGTCGCCCCCGCCACGATGCCGGTGGAATTGCCGCTGGCATAGGTCAGCTTGCCGGGATTGGCCTTGGCATGCGCGACGAGCTCCTTCACCGAGGTCACGGGCAGCTTGGGGTCGACCACCAGCAGGAAGGGCAGGTTGCCCATCCGCGCCACTGGCGAAAAGTCGTTCACCGGATCGTAGGTGAGCGTCTTCAACAGGCTCGGATTGGCCGAGTGCGAGGTGTTGGTGGTCATGAACAGCGTGTAGCCGTCGGGCTGGGAGCGGGCGACGAAGGTCGCCGCCACCGAGCCGTTGGCGCCCGCCCTGTTCTCGACGACGACGCCCTGGCCGAGCCTGGCGGAAAGCTGCTGGGCGACGATGCGCGCCACCGTGTCGGTGCCGCTGCCGGCGGCGAAGGGCACGACGAGGGTGATGGGTCGCTCTGGCCAGGCGGCGCGCGCCGGTGCGGCGACGGCGAGGGCGGCGGCACTGGCGAGCAGCGTTCGGCGGTCGATCGGCATGGCGGTTTTTCCCAAACGGAACGGGTTCTGAAACGGATGGCCCGCATTCTGCGGCGGGCGGATCAGGTGCGGCGGATGACCCTGTCCGGGTTCTCTTCATAGGGCGGCGTGTAGATGACGAGCACGCGCACCGGCGTGTCGCTCGTCACCGTGAACACATGCTCCATCCCGGCGGGAAAGAAGCAGGAGTCGCCCGGCTTCATGGCGAAGCGCTGGCCGTCCACCTCGGCGTCCGCCGCCCCTTCCAGCAGGTAGCAGATCTGGTCGATGCCGGGATGGGCGTGGGGGAGCGCGCCATTGCCCTTCTCGATCGTACCGACGAGCATCTCGACCGATTCCGCACCCACCGTCTCGCGGCTGATCAGCCGGCGGTTCAGGGTTCCGGTGTGGTTGGCGGGGTGATAGCCTCGAACGTCCTCCTCGCGGACGTGATAGCGGCGCGGCAAGCGCCCGGCCGAAGCCGTCACGTCAGTCCTCCCGGTCGCGGATCGGTCGCCCGCCTGTGATCCGTCCAGCGGATCTTGGGTCGCGAGTGTGAGGACCGGGCCCGACCTGTCAAGGCGACCGCGGGCATGTCTGGCACCAGCCGAACGACACGGCTTGGCGCATTGCCGGGGACCGGTGACATTGAAAGACTGCGGCCCCACGACGACCGGAACGGGTCCTGCCGATGCAGCCAGCCATCATCCTCGACAGCGTCACCCATCTGACCACCGAAGCCCGCGGCCGGGTGGCCGTCTGCGCATCCCATGGCGCGGTCTATGCCGCCTGGTATGGCGCCATGAAGGGCGTTGCTGCTCTGATCCTCAACGACGCCGGCATCGGTCGTGAACGGGCGGGCATCTCGGGCCTCGCCTGGCTCGACGGGCTCGGTGTGCCGGGAGCCACGGTTTCGCACCGCTCGGCGCGCATCGGCTGGGGCACGGACATGCCGGAACGCGGCGTGCTGTCCTTCGTCAATGCGGCGGCGGCGAGCCTCGGCCTCAGGCCCGGCATGGCCTGCAGCGCGGCGATCGACCGCCTGCAGCACGCCGACCTTGCGCCCTCGCCGACGCCCGCCCCGCTCGACGAGGCCCGTCACGAGATCATTGAGGCGGGGTCCAGGGGCATCCGCGTCTTCGTCCTCGATTCCAACGGTCTCGTCGGCAAGGAGGACACCGGCCACATCGTCGTCACCGCCTCCCACGGCGGGCTTCTCGCCGGCAAGCCGGAGACGGCGGTGAAATCCGACGTTCTCGCCGCCGTCTATGTCGATGCCGACCGCGGTCTGGACGACGCGGGACTCTCGCGCCTTCCCGCGCTCCAGGCCCGCGGCATCGCCGGCGCCATGGTCTCGGCCTTTTCCGCCCGCATCGGCGATGGCATGTCGGTGTGGAACGACGGCTTCGTCTCGGCGATCAATGCCGAGGCTGCCCGGCGCGGCGGCGCCATCGGCCAGTCGACCCGCGATTTCGTCGCCGCGATCATCGCCTCCGCCTGATCCGGCCCGGCGCCCCGGGAGGCATCCGCTGACGTCCCCACCGCGCCGCCTGCCGGTTTTGCTTGACAGGGCGGGGTCCTGTCACTATGCCGTCGCGTCTCCGAACAGGACCATTTTGTCCAGCGGCCGGCCGTTGCCGTCGCACTTTACCTTTGGGATCCGACAGATGTCGCGTCGTTGTGAACTCACCGGCAAGGGTGTTCAGGTTGGCCACCGGGTCAGCCATTCGAACATCAAGACGAAGCACCGCTTCCTGCCGAACCTGCAGAACATCTCCTTCGCCTCCGAGGCGCTGGGACAGACCGTGTCGCTGCGCGTGTCGACCCACGCCCTGCGCTCGGTTGACCACAATGGCGGTCTGGATGCGTTCCTCATGAAGGCCCGCGCCGAGGACCTGTCGCCGAAGGCGCGGCAGATCAAGACGGCGATCGCCAAGAAGAACGCCGAAGCGAAGACAGCCGAAGCCGCCTGAGGCGCGCTTCCTGCGGACCATGCGAGCCGGCGCCGGGAAACCGCCGCCGGTTTTCTCGTCACCGCTGCGGCATTGTCGCACGGCGACACAGACCCCACATGTCGATAAGATGTGAATCAGCGGCAGCGACAACGCCGCGTCACCGGTGGGGAACCCATGTCGTCGAAGACCCTTTTCAGGTCCAGGAATCTCGTGCGCGCCGTTGCCATTGCGGGCGTCGCCATCATGCTCGGCGCCGTTGCCGCCGAGGCTGCGCCACGTGGCGGCGGCAGCCGCGGTAGCCGCACCTATGCGCCGCCTGCGGCGACCAACACCGCCCCGACCACGGCCGCGCCGCTCCAGCGCACGACTGCGCCGACGCCGGCCCCCGGCATGCAGCAGCCCGGCATGGCAGCCCGACCCGGCATGACCCCGCCGGCCGCCCAAGGCTCCCGTTGGGGCGGCCTCGGCATGGGCCTCGCCGCCGGTTTCCTGGGAGCAGGCCTTTTCGGCATGCTCTCCGGGCAGGGCTTCCTGGGCGGCCTCGGCTCGCTGATGGGAATGCTCGGCTTCCTCGCCCAGTTCGCGCTCATCGCCGGCGTCATCTACCTCGTCGTCCGCCTGGTCCGCGGCCGCCGCGAGGCCTCCGCCGACGCGCAGCCGGCCATGGCCCGCTCCG
>CAZPMD010000201.1:0-3839 GCA_964587395.1 uncultured Hyphomicrobiales bacterium | reverse complement strand
CGGCGGCCCGGGACTGGCACCTGAGCGGCAACGGCGATGCGCGTCTGCGGCCGCGCAGGCTCGCTGGCGCGGGCGATCATCGGGGCGGTACGGGCGCCGGCATAGGCGCGGGGGAAGTTGACATCGACCAACTGGCGCATGCGGGCGTCGCGGGCGCCGCCGGTGCGGCCGCCCATCACGACGGCGACGATCTGGCGGTCGCCGCGGCGCGCCGAGGTCAAGAGGTTGAAGCCGGAGGCGCGAGTGTAGCCCGTCTTGATGCCGTCGACGCCGTCGACCCTGCCGAGCAGCCGGTTGTGGTTGCGGTGGTTCACACCGCGATAGGCGAAGGAATAGGTCTGGAAGTAGCGCCAGTACCGCGGAAAGTGGTCCTGGATCGCACGGCCGAGGGTGGCGAGGTCACGGGCCGTGGTCACCTGTTCGGCGTCCGGCAGGCCCGAGGCGTTGCGGAAGGTGGTGCGGCTCATGCCAATGGCGCGCGCCTTGCGCGTCATGAGCTGGCCGAAGGCCTCCTCCGACCCGGAGATGTTCTCGGCGACCACGACGGCCACGTCGTTCGCCGACTTGGTGACGAGGGCGCGGATCGCCTCCTCGACGGTGATGGTGCTGCCCGGGCGGACGCCGACCTTCGACGGCGGCTGGCTGGCGGCTTCCGCCGAGACGCGCAGCGGCGACTGCAACGAGAAGCGGCCGGACTCGATCTGCTCGAACAGCAGATAGAGCGTCATCACCTTGGTGACGGAGGCGGGAAAGCGATGGGCGTCGGCCGCCTCGGCATGCAGGGTCTGGCCGGTCTTGGCGTCGATGACGATGGCGGAGTAGGCGGGTGCATAGCCGCCGTAGCGGCGGGGGCGGGCTTCGGCCTGACCGATGGTGGCGATGCCGATCATCGCTGCCGTTGCGGCCGCCGCGCACCTGACAACCATGCGGCTCCACACCGCGCGGCCGGCGTCGTCGATCCTCGCCATTACGCCACCCCTGAACTCACTACGAGCGTCCGGGAGCCTTCTGGCGACCGGTCCGCAATCTTTGTCCCTGGCGCGCCGGGCAAGACCGCTTCGACCGGATTTCGCAACCGACGGTCCCGAAGGACCGCCGGCGACGCGACACCACTCTCGGCGATACGCAGCCGTACTCGGCACTGCGATCCCGGAAAGCCCGGAACCGTTGACAGGCACGGTAAGCGTTTGCGGTTGCCAGGAAGTTAAGCGTCGATTCGCCGTGCCATTCGTCGCGGTCGGGACGCCTCGGGGATCCCCCGTCCGGCTGATGCTGCACTGCGAAAGGTTAATTGACGCAGTGCAGCAATCCCGCTAGGGAAGGTCAGCGCGAGGGGCTGCGAGGCCCGCGCCAGGAAATGCCGGTTGGAAGACCCATCGTGAGGAGAGCGGCCATGGCCCAGAATTTCGAAGACGTGCAGAAGCTCGGTAAGGAAAACCTCGACAGCGCCGTCAAGGCGATGACGGCCCTGACCAAGGGCTATCAGGCGATCGCCGCCGAGATGGTCGACTTCACCAAGAAGTCGTTCGAGGAGGGCTCCGCGACGATCGAGAAGATCGCGGCCGTGAAGAGCCTCGACAAGGCCATCGAGGTTCAGTCCGACTATGCGAAGACCGCCTACGAGACCGCCGTGGCCCGCGCCACTAAGATCGGCGAGCTCTACACCGACCTCTTCAAGGAGGCCTTCAAGCCCTATGAGGCGGCCTTCGGCAAGTTCGCCCCGGCCAAGTGAGGCCCTGCGGTTCTTGCAGACAATCGAAGGCCCGGTGCGCTGCACCGGGCCTTTTTTCTGGCGTGATGCCGGCGCCTGCTACTGCGTGAGACGCAGTTGACCGATCTCGGCGGCGATCCGCTGGAACACCGGGACCAGTTCAGAGGCCGAGCGGACATCGTAGTACATCGAGGTGGCCGTGGCGCAGCGGCGCAGCAAGGACGCGTCGCCGTTGATGACGCGGATCGTGTAAAGGCGGATTCCGTTCGCCTTGGTATTGGTGCAGGCGAGGTCCGTCCGCGCGTCGATGGACGTGCCGTTGGTCGTCCAGCGGTTCTGCGTGTTGTCGCCGTCGGTGAGCAGGATGATGATCCGCTCGAGGTCAGGCTCGGTGGCCAGGGTGCGGGCCGTCGTCAGCGGCGCGTTCTGGGTCAGCATGTGCATCCCCCAGACCAGGCCGATGGTGACATTGGTGTTGCCGGCAGGGGACATGGCGTCGACCTTGGCCTTCAGCGCGGTCCAGTCCGTCGACAGCGGCATGATCGACGTCAGGTTTGAGTTGGTGCAGTTGCGGGCCGGGAAGAGCGTTCCGGGAATCGCGATGGTGGGCGTCGTGTCGTCGACGTCGTAGCTCTGGTCGCGGTCGGCCACGCAGCCGGTCCAGGAACTGGAGGTGATGCTGGTCCCGGCATAGGTCAGCCAGTCCTCGTTCTTGTAGGTCGTCCCGATCCTGACCTGCACGTCGAAGGGTACGATGCCGATACGGATGGCGTCGGGCTTGTTCGCGACCAGAGCCATGGTGTCGATGAGGTTCTTGGCGGCCGTCCTGAGCGCGGTCATCTTGCCGGAGCTCGACATGGAGCCCGTGTTGTCGAGCACGAGGACCAGGTCGATCTTCTTGGTGCGCCAGGTGGCGCCGGCCGTGCCGCGAACCGACAGGTCGGTGTTGACCAGCAGACCGGGGACCATGGAGTTCAGCGTGCCGTTGCCGGCGACCCGAACATTGGTGTTGTCCATCGTGGCGGTCACCGTGACGTTCAGCAGGTCCGACGGGTTGATGTTGCCGAGAACGATGCTGCGGGCGGCGGCGCTGAGGTCGGGCGGCGCCTTGCCGTCGGCCACGAGGCGGGCGACGAAGAGGGCGGCGGCGTCGAGGGCGGCCTGGAGGCGGGCCTGCTGCTGGCTCATCCGGCTGAGATCGATCGCCGCGACGATCATCATCATGACGGGATAGATGGCGACGGCGAAGAGTACGGCGATTGCGCCACGCCTGTCTCTTCCGAATGCAAGGATTTTGTTCCACATGAGTGGCGACCCCCAAATCTGCGACCGGGGTCGAGAATAGTTGTCAGCCAATAAGCATTTGGAATCGCGTGAGATTCAATTTTCTTAGTGTCTTATGAAACGAATTGGCGGATTATTTACCAACAAGTCGCCGATATCGCTTTCGGCGCAACGGAAGTTCACCTTCCGCGAAGTCGCGTTAGGTCAGGAGAGCCCTTGTCGCTTCCGTAACGTCAGACTGGCGCATCAAACTTTCTCCGACGAGCAGCGTGCGAATGCCCACCTGCCGCAATCGTGAGACATCCGCTGGTACAAAAATGCCGCTCTCGCCGACGACGATGCGGTCGGCGGGAATGCGGGGCGCCAGCCGTTCGGACGTCTCCAGCGTCACCTCGAAGGTCCTGAGGTTGCGGTTGTTGATGCCGACGAGCTGGGAGGGCAGGGCGAGCGCCCGGTCGAGTTCGGCGTCGTCGTGGACCTCGATGAGCGCGTCCATTCCGTAGTCGGTGGCCGCAGCGACGAGATCGCGGGCCAGAGCGTCGTCGACCGAGGCCATGATCACGAGGATGCAGTCGGCGCCCCAGGCCCGGGCCTCGGCCACCTGGTAGGTGTCGTGCATGAAGTCCTTGCGCAGCGCCGGCAGCGAGCAGGCGGCGCGGGCGGCCGTGAGGAATTCCGGCGCGCCCTGGAAGGACGGCGTATCGGTGAGCACCGAGAGGCAGGTGGCGCCGCCCGCCTCATAGGCGCGCGCCAGCGATGGCGGGTCGAAATCCGGGCGGATCAACCCCTTGGACGGGCTCGCCTTCTTGATCTCGGCGATGAGCGCCGTGCCGCCGGCGGCGAG
>CAZPMD010000200.1:3587-3871 GCA_964587395.1 uncultured Hyphomicrobiales bacterium | reverse complement strand
CCTACGAGGGCGCCCACGACGTGCACGCGCTCATCCTCGGCCGCGCCCAGACCGGCATCCAGGCATTCTTCTGAGCGGTCCGGCATTCAGGTGATTTGCAGAGCCCGGCCATCGCGCCGGGCTCTGTCGTTTGAGCGACCCGCGCTACCGCCGCTGCGGGCGGGCGTTCGGCTCTGTCTGGATGGACATGAGATAGGCGACGATGGCCGCCGCCCGGTCTGCCGAGAAGGTGTACTCGGGCATGGCCGGATGACCCGAGGTGAAGCCCTCGGCCAGCGCCTCCT
>CAZPMD010000200.1:0-3577 GCA_964587395.1 uncultured Hyphomicrobiales bacterium | reverse complement strand
CCGGGTAGCGCTTGCTCAGCTCACGAAACAGCGGCGCGTTGGGATAGCGGCTGGCGTCGTCGCGCCCGATCCCGTGGCAGAGTGCGCAATGCTGGCGCACCAGGGTCTCGCCGCGCTGGATGAGCACACGCTGGCTCTGGGCCAGGGCAGGCCCTGCTGCGAGACCGGCAGCGACGAGAGGAAGGACGGCGGACAGCAGAAGGCGGGGGATCATGCGGGCCTCGCAAGCGCAGAACGATCTTTCTCAGATTCGCACCCCTGCCGGGTGCAAGCCTTGCGGTCGATCAAGACGCGAGTCG
This sequence comes from uncultured Hyphomicrobiales bacterium, assembly GCA_964587395.1. Classification (GTDB taxonomy): domain Bacteria; phylum Pseudomonadota; class Alphaproteobacteria; order Rhizobiales; family Phreatobacteraceae; genus Phreatobacter. Next base: position 3,278 of record CAZPMD010000200.1, on the reverse strand, counting down.
GACAAGTTCCGCCGTGAGATCGGACGCCGGATCGGCAAAGGGGCCGACAATCGTGAAATGGTTGGCGCCCGGAACAATGATCTCCCGGGTCTCCGCCCCGAGGACTCCCCAGCACTCCACCAGCGTGCGCGTCTGCCGGTGATACTCGGCGGATTCGTCGCCGCCGACGACGGCCGTCACCCTGAGGCCCCGCGGCGGTGTCCAGACCAGCGGCGAGAGCGCCGCCGCCTCCCCGGCGTCCATGCCCATGGCCTTGTTGACGAAGGTCGGCACCAGTGGCGCGAGGTGGAACAGGCCTGACACCGGCATGGCCGCGGCGATGATGTCGGCCGCCTCACCGATGCCGGGCCAGTCCGCGGCGGCCATGCAGGCGGTCAGGTGGCCGCCGGCGGAATGACCGAAGGGAAGGACGCGCCGGCCGGTGCGCGCGCGCAGCGCGCGGATGCAGGCGATGACGTTGTCGACGATGACGGCCAGCTTCACCTGAGGACAGAGATCGTAGCTCAACACGGCGACGTCGAGGCCATGGGCATTGGCCCCGGCCGCCATGTGGCTGAAGGAGGCCTTGTCCAGCGCCTGCCAGTAGCCGCCGTGGATGAACAGCAGGATGGGCGCGCCGGGCCGGGGCGATGGCGCCGGAAAGAGGTCGTAGCGGTGCCGCTCGCCCGTGCCGTAGGGCTGGTCGAGAACGGCGTCGGTCCGCGCCGCCCGAAAGGCCGCCGCATCGCTGGCCCAGCCGGCCATGACGGCGGGGTGCTCGGGCACCATGGCGCGGTTGTTGTACTGGGCGTCGAGGTCGATGGACGTCATGGCGGCCTGGTCCGGAACGGAGATCGGCGCACACCGGACCCTGCCGGGACGGCAGCGTCAAGGGTGATGGCGTAGCGGCAGCCGCGCTGGCGGCGGACGGCGCGCCGCATCGCGATTGACCCGCGGCGAGGCAGCGACTAGGCCTCCGCTTCAATCCACGGCCGAGGATCGGCGACCATGGTCTCCATCAAGCAGAAGGCGGCGCTGGCTTCCATCGCGGTGACGGTGCTGCTCACCGCAGCCAAGGGCGGGGTGGGCCTTGCCAGCGGCTCCATCGCGATCCTGGCGGAGGCCGCGCACGGCCTCGTCGACACTGCGGCGACCCTTCTGACCTTCTATGCGGTGCGCCTTGCCGACAAGCCGGCCGACGACGACCACCAGTACGGCCACGGCAAGGTCGAATCGATCGCGGCCCTCGCCGAGACGGCCTTCCTGTTCCTCGTCTCGGGCATCGTCGTCACCGAGGCGGCGCGGCGCCTCATGGGCGGCGGCCACGCCGTCGAGGTGACGCCCGTCATGGCCGGACTGATGGTCGGCGTCATCGCCGTCGACTACTGGCGCGTCAGGGTGATGCGGCGCATCGCCGAGGAGACCGGAAGCCACGCGCTCGAGTCGGGTGCCCTGCACTTCGCCGCCGACATGGCGAGTTCGGCCGTGGTTCTGGCGGGCCTGCTCTTCGTCTGGCTCGGCTTTCCCAAGGCCGACGCCATCGCGGCCATCGTTGTCGCCATCCTGATCTGCGTCATGAGCTGGCAACTCGGCCGCCGCACCATCGACACGCTGATGGACCGGGCGCCAAAGGGCGCGACCGAGGCGGTCACCGAGGCGGTCGCGGCCGTTCCCGGCGTGGTCGAGCTTGACGGCATCCGGCTGCGCGAGGTCGGCACAGACACGCTGGCGGAGGTCACGATCAAGGTGAACCGTACCCTGCCGCTGGAGCGGGTCGTCGCGATCAAGGCGGCCGTCGCCGAGGCTGCGGCCGCCGCCCATGCCGGGACGGTCACGACGGTGACCACCGAGCCGGTCGCGCTCGACGACGAGACCGTGATGGAGCGCGTCCACCTCACCGCCCGCCGCCACGCCCTGGCGGTCCATCACGTCACGGTCCAGCACCTCGGCGAGCGGCTCTGCGTCGGACTCGACCTGGAGGTCGATGGCGCCCTGACACTCGGCGAGGCGCACGAGATCGCCAGCCGGCTGGAGGCCGCCATCCGCGGCGAACTCGGCGCGGATGTCGAGGTGGAGACCCATATCGAGCCGCTGCAGGTGGAGACGCTCATCGGCAGCGACGCCGAGCCGGCCCGCGTCGCGGAGGTGGCCGCGAGCCTCGCGGCGCTCGCCGCCGAAACCGGCCCGATCACCGACGTGCACAGCGTCAGGGTGCGCGAGACGGGACAGGGCTTCGTCGTCACCTACCATTGCCGCGCCGATCCGGCCCTGACGGTGGAGGCGGTGCACGAGGCCGTCGACGAGATCGAGCGACGGTTCCGCCGCGACCACGGGCGGGTCATCCGCGTGGTCGGCCATACCGAACCGCCGCGCGCCCTTTCATAGCCGGGGCGATCACCCTAGGTTCGCGTGGAATTGCGACGACCGCAGACGGGCGGTCGCAGACAAGGATGGTTTCATGCGCAGCGAACAGGCGAACCCGGTGAGGCTCTCCGAGTACCGGGTTCCGGACCATGTTGCGAAGACCGTGCATCTCGATATCGCGCTGCACCCGACCGCGACCACCGTGAAGGCGGTGACGGAGATCGAGGCGCACCCGCAGGGCCGCGGCGACGCGCCGCTCGTCTTCGACGGCGACGGCCTGACGCTTGCCGGCATCGCCATCGACGGCCGTGTGCTGAACGCTGACGAATACGAGGCGACCCCCGACCGTCTGGTCATCCACAGGCCGCCGACCCAGCGCTTCCGTCTGACGGTGGAGACCGTCATCGACCCGCAGGCCAACACCCAGTTGATGGGTCTCTACCGCTCCTCCGGCACCTGGTGCACCCAGTGCGAGGCCGAGGGCTTCCGCCGCATCACCTACTTCCCCGACCGGCCCGACGTGCTGGCGGTCTACACGACCCGCATCGAGGCGGAGAAGAAGGCAGCACCCGTCCTGCTCGGCAACGGCAATCTCGTGGAGTCCGGCGACCTGCCGGGCGGGCGTCACTACGCCGTCTGGCACGACCCGCACCCGAAGCCGAGCTATCTCTTCGCGCTCGTCGGCGGCGATCTCGCCGAGGTCACCGGCAGCTTCACCACGCGCTCGGGCCGGGTCGTCAGGCTCGGCATCTTCGTCGAGCACGGCAAGGAGGACCGCTGCGCCTATGCGATGGATGCGCTGAAGCGCTCCATGGGCTGGGACGAGGAGGCCTTCGGCTGCGAATATGACCTCGACGTCTTCAACATCGTCGCCGTGTCGGACTTCAACATGGGCGCGATGGAGAACAAGGGCCTCAATATCTTCAACGACAAAT
>CAZPMD010000199.1:0-3915 GCA_964587395.1 uncultured Hyphomicrobiales bacterium | reverse complement strand
GCGGCGCGGGCGGCCTGCGGCTTCTCCATGAACTCCTCGACGCCGTCCTCGTCCTCATCGTCCTCGATGAGCTGCGAGTTCAGCGGCTGGGAGAGCTTGGAGCCGTCGCGGTAGAGGGCGTTGGCCTTCAGCGCCAGCTTCCACGAGAGCATGTAGGCGCTCTTGCAGTCGTCGACGGTGGCCTCGTTCGGCATGTTGATGGTCTTCGAGATGGCGCCCGAGATGAAGGGCTGGGCGGCCGCCATCATGCGGATGTGGCTCTCCACCGAGAGGTAGCGCTTGCCCTTGCGGCCGCAGGGGTTGGCGCAGTCGAACACGGCATAGTGCTCGGCCTTCAGGTGCGGCGCGCCTTCCAGGGTCATGGCGCCGCAGACGTGCTCGTTGGCCGCTTCGATGTCCTTCTTCGTGAAGCCGATGCGGGCGAGCAGCTCGAAGCCGGGGGTATTCACCTCCTCGGCAGGAATGCCGAGGGTCTTGACCACGAAGTCCTCGCCGAGCGTCCACTTGTTGAAGACGAACTTGATGTCGAAGGCGGTCTTCAGCTGCGCCTCGACCTTGGCCAGCGCCTCGTCGGTGAAGCCCTTGGCCTTCAGCGTCGAGGGGTTGATGGCGGGGGCCTGGGCGAGGGTGCCGTGGCCGACCGCATAGGCCTCCATCTCGGCGATGTCGCTCTCGCGGTAGCCGAGGGTGCGCAGTGCCTCCGGCACCGCCTGGTTGATGATCTTGAAGTAGCCGCCGCCGGCCAGCTTCTTGAACTTCACCAGCGCGAAGTCGGGCTCGATGCCGGTGGTGTCGCAGTCCATGACGAGGCCGATCGTGCCGGTGGGCGCGATGACCGAGACCTGGGCGTTGCGGTAGCCGTTCTGCTCGCCGAGGGCCAGCGCCTCGTCCCAGGCGCGGGTGGCATGGGCGACGAGGCCCGGCACCGGGCAGTTGCGATGGTCGAGCGCGACCGGGTTGACTGCCAGCGCCTCGTAGCCGGTGGTCTGGCCGTGGGCGGCGCGGCGATGGTTGCGGATGACGCGCAGCATGTGCTCGCGGTTCGGCTGATAACCCGGGAAGGGACCGAGCTCGCCGGCCATCTCCGCCGAGGTCTTGTAGGACACGCCGGTCATGATCGCGGTGAGGGCGCCGGCGAGCGCGCGGCCCCCGTCGCTGTCATAGGGGATGCCCATGGTCATCAGCAGGCCGCCGATATTGGCATAGCCGAGGCCGAGGGTGCGGTACTCGTAAGAGAGTTCGGCGATCTGGCGCGAGGGGAACTGCGCCATCAGCACGGAGATCTCTAGGACGACGGTCCACAGGCGGCACAGGTGCTCATAGCCGTCGACGTCGAAGTGCTTGGCCTTCGGATCGTAGAACTGCAGCAGGTTTGCCGAGGCGAGATTGCAGGCCGTGTCGTCGAGGAACATGTACTCCGAGCACGGGTTCGACGCGCGGATCGGGCCGGCCGCCGGGCAGGTGTGCCAGTCGTTCATGGTCGTGTTGAAGTGCAGGCCCGGATCGGCCGAGGCCCAGGCGGCGTGGCCGATCTTCTCCCAGAGGTCGCGGGCCTTCAGCGTCTTCATCACCTTGCCGGAGATGCGGGCGGTGAGGTTCCAGTCGCCGTCCTTCTCCACCGCCTGCAGGAAGTCGTCCTTCAGCGAGACCGAGTTGTTGGAGTTCTGGCCGGCCACCGTCAGATAGGCATCCGAATCCCAGTCGGTGTCATAGGTGGGGAAGTCGATGTCCTTGTAGCCCTGGCGGGCGAACTGGATGACGCGCTTGATGTAGTTGTCGGGCACCATCGACTTGCGCGCGGCCTTCACCTCGCGCTTCAGCGCCGTGTTCAGGCTCGGGTCGAAGCAGGCGTCGCCGTCGCCCTCGCAGTTGATGCAGGCCTTCATGATGGCCTTGAGGTGCTTGGCGACGATCTTCGAGCCGGTCACCAGCGAGGCGACCTTCTGCTCCTCGATCACCTTCCAGTCGATATAGGCCTCGATGTCCGGATGGTCGGCATCGACCACCACCATCTTGGCGGCACGGCGCGTCGTGCCGCCCGACTTGATGGCGCCGGCGGCGCGGTCGCCGATCTTCAGGAAGCTCATCAGGCCGGAGGAGCGGCCGCCGCCGGCGAGCTTCTCGCCCTCGCCGCGCAGATAGGAGAAGTTCGAGCCGGTGCCCGAGCCGTACTTGAACAGGCGCGCCTCGCGCACCCACAGGTCCATGATGCCACCCTCGTTGACGAGGTCGTCGGCGACCGACTGGATGAAGCAGGCATGCGGCTGGGGATGCTCGTAGGCCGACTTGGACTTGGTCAGCTTGCCGGTCTCGAAATCGACGTAGTAGTGGCCCTGGCCCGGGCCGTCGATGCCATAGGCCCAGTGCAGGCCGGTGTTGAACCACTGCGGCGAGTTCGGCGCCACCATCTGGCGGGCGAGCATGAAGCGCAGCTCGTCGAAGAAGGCCTGCGCATCGGCCTCCTGGTCGAAATAGCCGCCCTTCCAGCCCCAGTAGGTCCAGGTGCCGGCGAGACGGTCGAAGACCTGCTGCGAGGTGGTCTCGCCGATCCAGCGCTCCTTCTCGGGCAGTTCCTTCAGGGCCTTCTCGTCGGGCGCCGAGCGCCACAGCCACGAGGGCACCGAATTCTCCTCGACGCGCTTCAGGCGCGCCGGCACGCCGGCCTTGCGGAAATACTTCTGCGCGAGGATGTCGGCGGCCACCTGGCTCCAGGCCTCCGGCACCTCGATGCCCTCGAGGCGGAACACGATCGACCCGTCGGGGTTGCGAATCTCCGAGGTCGCCGTGCGGAAGGCGATCCCCTGATAGGGCGACTGTCCGGCCTTGGTGTAACGCCTGTCGATGCGCATCGTCAGATCCTCGTCTCGCGGCCAGGAGTGTGCTCCCGCGCCGTCATTGGGTCCACCCGCGTGGACCTGCCCCGCCCGGTGTTATCCGGGCCCCATTTGTCGCCCCGGCCAGCTTGTGCCCGCTCTCCACAGGGGAGGGGTTGCCGGCTCGTTGAAACCGTTACGCGCTCGCGGCGCGGACCCCGGCCGTCGCTCCGCCTGCCGCCGGTTGCGATCCGCCAGGGGCGGCCGCCATCCGTCGGTTGCGGAGACACTTTTCCAGCGCCGACGCACGGGCGCGTCAGCAACCTTCAAAACCGTCTGGGGAAGGCTCTGCGGAGACTTGAAACGATCCGCCGAACCGGAGGCAACCGTATGCGTCAGGCACTCTCGACGTCAAGATATAGTGGCCACAGGTAAACGAGCCCCTAAATATGGTGTGGACGTCGCGAATTTTCGAGGGGATCGCCGATCGGCGGATACAAGTGTCGGAAATCGCGGAGAGATTCGGCAAGGGGATTCTGCGGGTGGCGCCTGACGTCCGCCGATTCCTGACAATGCAAGGGATAACTTGGCGCGTCATCCCCAGGTCGCCTGCCGGTCATGTGGCAAATTCGTGACAGCGCACCGTCGTCGTGTTGTCGCTTCGTTCCGGGGAATCGGTGCCGCCGGGCTCCCTTCCCTTGCGTCGCCCTGCCGCCGCTAGGGCCCTCGAATCACAGGCGAATCGCATCTGGTGCCGAATCGGGCGCCGCACAGGAAAACGGCCGGGTCGCCCCGGCCGTTCCGCATCACGATTGTTCGCTCGCCTGTCCTATTCTGCGGCCTTGCGGCTCCACCAGCCACGCCGGCTCGATGCAGCCGCCACCGGCTGGATGGTCTCGACCGGTTCAGGATCCGGCGTGCGGCGACGCTTCACCGGCGCGGCCGGCGGCTCAGGTTCTGCGGCCGGCGCTGCCACGGGCGCAGGGGCGGGGGCGTTTGCCGGCTCGGGCGCGGGCGTGCTCACCGCCTCGGCAGCCGGCTCGGCGGGAGCCGCAACCATGTCCTCGGCCACGACCGGGGCGGAGGCCTCGCCTCCCGCCTC
>CAZPMD010000198.1:0-4095 GCA_964587395.1 uncultured Hyphomicrobiales bacterium | reverse complement strand
GCTCGCGGCCTTCCTTCAGCACCACTGTGGCGTTGCGCAGGGCGACCGGGTGCTGCTCGACATGCAGAACTCGCCGCACGTCATCATCGCCTACCAGGCCATCGCCCGGGCCGGCGGCGTGGTGGTGCCGGTCAATCCCATGTCGATGCCCGACGAAATCGCCTATCTCGCTGCCGACAGCGGCGCGACCGTGGCGCTGATCGGGGCCGAACTGGTCGGCCGGTTCGAGGCGATGGTTCCGGCGCCGTTCGCCCATGTGATCGCCGCTGCCTATGGCGACGAGATTCCCGCCGATACGCCGTTCCGCCTGCCGCCCGTCATCGGCGAGAGCGTGCTGCCGTTCCGCCTGCCGCCGGGTTTCATCACTTGGGGCGAGGCGCTGGCGGAGACCCGACCGCCGCGTCCCGACATCAGCCGGCCCGACGATCTCTGCGTCATGCCCTATACTTCCGGCACGACCGGCAAGCCGAAGGCCTGCATGCACACCCACCACAGCGTGCTCTTCACGGCCTTCGTGCAGGCGCGCTGGTACCTCTACAACGATGAAACCGTGCTCACCGGCTTCATGCCGATGTTCCACGTCGCCGGCATGCAGCTGTCCCTCAACGGCTGCGCCGCCTGCGGCGCGACGGTGGTGGTCATGGCCCGCTGGGACCGCGATCTCGTGGCGCCGCTGTTCCGCCGCTACGGCGTGACGCTGTGGAGCGCCGCGCCGACCATGGTGGTGGATGCGCTGGCCGCGGACGGGTTCGACGATGCCGCCTTCGCGCGGATGAAGATCATCACCGGTGGCGGGGCGGCGATGCCGGCGGCGGTGGCTGCCGAACTGAAACGGCGCTGGAACCTCTCCTATGTCGAGGGCTACGGACTGACCGAGACCATGTCGCCGAGCCATCTCAACCCCGTCGATCGGCCGAAGCCGCAATGCCTCGGCGTGCGGGTGCAGGAAACGGATGCGCGCATCATCGACCCGGCGACCCTCGTGGAACTGCCAGCGGGCGAGACGGGCGAGATCGTCGTTTCCGGACCGCAGGTGATGCGTGGCTACTGGAACCGTCCGGAGGCGACGGCGGAGGCCTTCGTCACCCTCGATGGCAAGCGTTTCCTGCGCACCGGCGATCTCGCGCGCGTCGACGCGGACGGCTATTTCCACATGGTCGACCGCCTCAAGCGGATGATCAGCGTCTCCGGCTTCAAGGTCTGGCCGTCGGAGGTCGAGGCGTCGCTCTACCGCCATCCTGCCATCCAGGAGTGCTGCATCGTCTCGGCGCCGGATGCCTATCGTGGCGAGACGGTGAAGGCCTTCATCGTCCGGCGGCCCGGGATGGAGCTGACGGCCGGGGACCTCATGGCCTGGGCCCGCGAGGCCATGGCCGCCTACAAGGTGCCCCGGATGGTGGAATTCGTGGCAGTCCTGCCGCGCACCGCCTCCAACAAGCTGGACTGGCGCTCGCTGCAGGACGCCGAATGGGCGAAGGCTGCCTCATGAGCGCCGGCCTTGTGAGCCTGCGATCCACGGGTGAGGATGCGGCCTGCATCTTGCCTGCCCGAGCCGTGCCTCCCTTCCGTGCCGCCTGAGACCCGAGATGACCCTGCCGACCCTCGCCGACCTTGAAGCCCGCATCCGCGATGACCTCGACAGGATCGCCCATCCGCGCGCGCCCTGGCTGACGCCGCGCATGGCGCCGGACGGATCGCAGGCGCTCGACGTGCTCATCATCGGCGCGGGACAGTCCGGCGTCGTCGCCGCCTTCGGCCTCAAGCGGTCGCGGGTTGACAATGTCCTCGTCATCGACCGGGCGCCTTGTGGGCAGGAGGGACCCTGGGTCACCTACGCCCGGATGAAGACCCTCCGCAGCCCGAAGGACTTCACCGGACCAGATCTCGACATTCCGAGCCTCACCTACCAGTCCTGGCACGAGGCGCGCTACGGCGCGGCACACTGGCAGGCGCTGGACCTCATCACCCGCGAGGACTGGAACGACTACCTCCTCTTCGTCCGCAGGGTCACGGGCGTCCCGGTCGAGAACGACACGGAACTGCTGTCGCTGGCGCAGGCGGGGGACCTGATCGCGGCGCGGCTGCGGGGGCCTGAGGGCGAGCGCACCGTCCATGCCCGCAAGGTGGTGCTGGCGACGGGACAGGATTCGACCGGCCGCTGGTTGATGCCCGACTTCGTCGAGGCGCTGCCGAAGGCGCTGCGCGCCCACACAGCCGATGCCATTGACTTCAAGGGCCTGAAGGGCACGGTCGTCGCCGTGCTGGGGGCGGGGGCCTCCGCCCTCGACAACGCCGCCGAGGCCCTGGAGGCCGGAGCCGCCTCCGTCCATCTCTTCTGCCGCAGGCTGGAGCCGCAGGTCATCCAGCCCTATCGCTGGATCACCTTCCGCGGCTTCATGAAACACCTCGCCGATCTCGACGACGCCTGGCGCTGGCGCTTCATGAGCCGCGTCATGGGCCTGCGCGAGGGCTTCCCGCAGGTGACCTATGACCGCTGTGCGGCACACCCGAACTTCGTGCTTCATACGGGCGCGCCGTGGACCGGTGCGCGGGCCGAGGGCGGCAAGGCGGTGGTGACGACCCCGCACGGCACCTTCGCCGCCGATTTCCTCATCTGTGGCACGGGCATCGCCATGGACTACGCCGCCAAGCCGGAACTCGCTGCCTTCCGCGACAACATCGCGACCTGGGCCGACCGCTACACGCCGCCCGAGGATGAGCGCAACGACAGGCTGGGCGCCTTCCCCTATCTCTCGCCCGACTACCAGTTCGTCGAGAAGGTGCCGGGGCGCACGCCATGGATGGCCAATGTGCACCTCTTCTCCATCGCCTCGACGATGAGCTTCGGGCCGTCGGGCTCGTCGATCAACGCCATGACCACGGCCATCCCGCGCCTCGTGGACGGCGTCACGAAGGGGCTGTTCGCCGCCGACGTTGAGGCGAATTGGCAGGCCTTCCTCGCCTATGACGTGGCGCAGGCGGAGGTGCGCGAGACCGTGCCGGGGCTCGGGGTGGCGGCGGAATAGGCGCCGGGCTGTCCATCGCCCGGCCGGTCAGCCGGCGGGCACGAGTTCCCTTGCGCGCGTCATCGCCGCCTCGGGGTCGAAATGCGGGATGGCCGCGATGAGCTGGCGCGCATAGTCCGAGGCCGGATCACTGAACAGCGCGTCGCTCGGTCCCTGCTCGACGATCTTGCCCGTCTGCAGCACGATGGTGCGCTCGCACATCATGCGCACGACGTTCAGATCGTGGCTGACGAAGAGATAGGCGAGGCCGGTCTCGCGGCGCAGATGGTCGAGCAGATGCAGGATCACCGCCTGCACCGAGACGTCGAGGGCGGCCGTCGGCTCGTCGAGAACCAGGAGGCGGGGCTTCGCCGCGATGGCGCGGGCGATGCCGACGCGGGCCTTCTGGCCGCCCGAGAGCTGGTGAGGGAAGCGGTCGAGGAACTCGACCGGCAGCCCGACCCGCAGGGCGCATTCCGTCACCTGCCGGCGCAGCTCTGCGGCGTCCTGGACGCCGGCCAGCAACTTCAACGGATCGGCGATACAGTCGAAGGCCGAGAAGCGCGGGTTGAGGCTGTCGCCGTGGTCCTGGAAGACGATCTGGATGTCCTTGCGGAACCGCGACCGGTAGAACTCCCGCGAGCCGATCCCGCCGATGTCCTGGCCGTCGAATGCGATGGTGCCCTCCGAGTGGTCGAGCAGGCGGCAGACCAGGCGCGAGATGGTGCTCTTGCCCGACCCGGATTCGCCGACGAGCCCGAGGCTCTCGCCGGGAGCGAGCTCGAAGGACACATCGTCGACGCCGCGGAAGCCGTTGTCGAAGGTCTTGACGAGGTTCGAGACCTTCAGGAGCGGCTCGGACTCGCGGCGCCGGGTGACGCGGACCGTCGGAGTGGCGGGCTCGCCGGCATCGACCACGAGGCTCTCGACCGTGGAATTGCGCGTCGGAGAGGCGGCCACGAGGCGCTTCGTATAGGGGTGGCGCGGATTGCCGAAGAGGGTCGCGGGTGGAGCCTCCTCGACCACCAGGCCCTGTTCCATCACCGCGACGCGCTGGCAGTACTGCGCGGCGAGACCGAGGTCGTGGGTG
>CAZPMD010000197.1:3166-4116 GCA_964587395.1 uncultured Hyphomicrobiales bacterium | reverse complement strand
CAGCACATGGAAGAAGCCTTCGAGGCCCGGCAGCGCGATCTTCTTGCCGGCGAGCGCGCCCGGCGCGAGGAGGTGGTGGCGCTACAATCCGTCACCCATGGTCTGCAGCGGCTGTTCGGCGCGCCGCAGGCACAAAGCGCACCCATGGCCGCCCTGCGCAATTTCGGGATGAACCTCTTCGACCGCCTGCCGGTCATAAAAGATACTCTCGCCCGCTATGCGATGGGCTGAGGCATCCGCACCCCCCAACCTTTCTGGAGAATTCATGAAGATCAAAGCAGTCGTCGGCGGCCTTGCTGCCCTGTTCATCGCCCAGGCGGCGCTCGCCAACGAAGCCGCCGTCAGGAAGGCCGTCGAGCCCGTGCTGACCGAACTGTTCGGCCCCGGCATCAAGGCGGATGCCGTGCGCAAGCTCGGCAATTTCAACCTCTATGAAATCCAGATCGGCGGCGACCTGCTCTACACCGACGAGAAGGTCAGCTATCTGATCAACGGCGATGTCCTCGACATCAAGGCGAAGAAGAACCTGACCGAGGAGCGCAAGAACAAGCTCGCGCAGGTCAAGTTCTCCGACCTGCCGCTGGAGCTGGCCGCCAAGCAGGTAAAAGGCAATGGCAAGCGCATCCTCGCCACCTTCGAGGATCCCAACTGCACTTACTGCAAGAAGCTGGCGGAAGAGCTGCAGAAAATCACCGATGTCACCATCTACACTTTTATTTATCCGATCTTTCCGCAATCCGGCGACGTGGCGAAAGGCATCTGGTGTGCGCCCGATCGCGCCAAGGCCTGGAATGATTATGTCCTGAGGAGCGTCACGCCGCCCGCCGCGAAGTGCGATACCTCCGGGATCGACAAGGTCGTCGCGCTGGGCCGCAAGCTCAACATCAAGGGCACCCCGGCGATGATCTTCGCCGACGGCTCGCGCGTGCCCGGCTACATGCCGGCCGCGA
>CAZPMD010000197.1:2801-3156 GCA_964587395.1 uncultured Hyphomicrobiales bacterium | reverse complement strand
TCACGGGGGGTCTTGCCCGCTCGGTGCGCTTGATCTTGACGAGCAGCTAAACGAAGACTACCAGAGGGTTTCGCGCTCGGCGCTGGCCGACACCTTGTGGATCGTGAGGTCGGCGCCCTCGAACTCTTCTTCGGCATCGAGCCGAAGTCCTACTGCGGCTTTCAGCCCCCCATAGATCGCGAAACCGCCGATCAGCGCCACCGCCACGCCCAGCAGCGTGCCGACCAGCTGGCTCATGAAGGCGACGCCGCCCATGCCGCCGAGTGCCTGCGTGCCGAAGATGCCGGCGGCAATGCCGCCCCAGGCGCCGCACAGGCCGTGCAGCGGCCAGACGCCGAGCACGTCGTCGATCTTC
>CAZPMD010000197.1:1066-2791 GCA_964587395.1 uncultured Hyphomicrobiales bacterium | reverse complement strand
CCAGCGGTTCTGCGTGATGGTGAACATGACGACGAACAGGCCGCCCGCGATGCCGCCGGTGACCAGCGCGCCGAGCGGATGCATCAGGTCGGAGCCGGCGCAGATGGCGACGAGGCCGGCGAGCGGGCCGTTATGCACGAAGCCGGGGTCGTTCCGGCCCATTGCCAGCGCGACCAGCGTGCCGCCCACCATCGCCATCAGCGAGTTCATCGCGACGAGTCCCGAGACCTTTTCCAGCGTCTGGGCGCTCATGACGTTGAAGCCGAACCAGCCGACGATCAGGATCCAGGCACCGAGCGCGAGGAAGGGAATGCTGGAAGGCGGATGCACGCCGGCGATGCCACCATCCTTGTGGTAGCGCCCGCGCCGCGCGCCGAGCATCAGCACGGCCGTCAGCCCGATCCAGCCGCGAAGTCGTGGAACTCGGCGCCGAAGGTCGCGAGCAGCCAGGCCTGGATGCCGAAGGCCTGGTTCCACGCGATGCCCTCGAAGAAGGGATAGACGAAGCCGACGAGCAGGAAGGTCGCGGCGAGCTGGGGGTTGAATCGCGCGCGCTCGGCGATGCCGCCCGAGACGATGGCCGGGATCGCCGCCGCGAAGGTCAACAGGAAGAAGAATTTGACGAGGTCGTAGCCGCTCTTCGCCACCAGCGCCTCGGCGCCCGAGAAGAAATTCACCCCGTAGGCGATGCCGTAGCCGATGAAGAAGTAGGCGAGGGTCGACATCGAGAAGTCGCAGAGGATCTTGACCAGCGCATTGACCTGGTTCTTGCGTCGCACGGTGCCGAGTTCGAGGAAGGCGAAGCCGGCGTGCATCGCGAGGATCATGATGGCCCCGAGCAGAATGAACAGCACGTCGGCGGATGTCTTGAAGTTCTCCATGTTGGTGCCCCAAAGTCGAAAATGGGGAACAACCGAGCAACAAGCATTCCAGAGATTTCAGCTCATTAAAAACAACGCGTTATGTGATGATTGCCGTGACTGGGCCATCGGGACGCACCAGGATGGCCCGGGATTACGCACGCCATTGGTGCATTACGGCTGGTGCCAGTGCGGCAGCAGCACCCACATCGAGCCGCGCTGCTTCATTTTCCCGGCCAGGCTGCCGGCCTCCGGGCCGGTGCCCCAGTAGAAGTCGGCGCGCACCGGGCCGCGGATCGCGCCGCCGGTATCCTGCGCGAGCATCAGGCGGGTGAGGGTCTGATCCGCATTCGGTCGGGTCGTGGCGAGCCAGACCGGCGCGCCGAGCGGCGTGTGGCGCGGATCGACGGCGAGCGAGCGTTCCGGCGTCAGCGGTACCCCCAGCGCGCCCGGCGGACCACTGCCCTCGGCCTTCAGCTCGCGGAAGAAGACGAGGCTCGGATTCGCGTTGAGCAGTTCCTGCAGGCGCTGCGGATTCCTCTCGGCCCAGGCCTTGATGCCCTGCATCGAGGCCTGCTCGGTCTTCAGTTCGCCGCGCTCGACCAGCCAGCGGCCGATCGAGCGGTAGGGATGGCCGTTCTGGTCGGCATAGCCGATCCTCAGCTTGCTGCCGTCGTCGAGTTCGACCTGGCCCGAGCCCTGGATCTGCAGGAAGAAGAAATCGACGGGATTCTCCACCCACAGCAGCGCCTGGCCGGCGCGGCGCGGCTCCTCGTTCGCCCAGTCGGCGCGGCTGTAATAGGGCACCAGCCTGCGGCCCTGGATGCGGCCGCGCAGCCGCATGTGCTTCAGTTCAGGATAGAGC
>CAZPMD010000197.1:0-1056 GCA_964587395.1 uncultured Hyphomicrobiales bacterium | reverse complement strand
CGACGATCAGGTCGTCCGGCGGGCCGAACACCGGCGTGAGATAGGGCGGCTTCTGCGTGCGGCTGCCGCGCACCACGGGTTCGTAGTAGCCGGTGACGAGGCCCTCGCGATTGCCGTCCGGATTGACGAGCTGCCAGGGCCGGAAACTGGCTTCGAACCACGCCTTTGCCCCCTCATTGAACAATGCGGGTGCCGTCTCGCCAGAGCCGACTTTCGAGGCGGACTCGCAGGTCGAGAGCCACAGCGGCCGCTTGCCCAGCGTGGCCGCGCATTGCGCCTTGAACAGCTCCTCGACGCCGGGGCAGGGAGGACAGGTCGTTGGCGCCGGGACGGCGGCGCAGCCTGCCAGCACGGCGGCGATGAGGAGCGCGGGGAGTGTTAAATTGCGGCGTGTCATGTCCGGAAGCTTACCCGATGCAAGCACTTGAATCCTTGCTGGCCCGCCTCGAAGCCCTCGTCGCGCGCGCCGAAACCCTGCTCCCCGTCCCCGCCGCGCCGCCCGACTGGAGCGCCGTCGCCTACCGCTGGCGCGGACAGCTCGATCCGGTGCGCCACCCCCACAAGATCCGTCTCGCCGATCTCAAGGGCGTCGACCCGCAGAAGGCCGCCATCGAGCGCAACACGCGCCAGTTCGTCGCCGGCAAGCCGGCCAACAACGTGCTGCTCACCGGCTCGCGCGGCACCGGCAAGTCCTCGCTGGTGAAAGGCGTACTCAACAAGTTCGCGAAGCAGGGCCTGCGCCTGATCGAGGTCGACCGCGACGACCTCGTCAATCTGCCCGAGATCATCGAGCTCGTCGCCGGGCGCCCCGAACGCTTCATCGTCTTTTGCGACGACCTGTCCTTCGAGGCCTCCGAGCCCGGCTACAAGGCCCTCAAGAGCGCGCTCGACGGCTCGATCGCCGGCGCGCCCGAGAACCTGCTGATCTATGCGACCTCGAACCGCCGCCACCTGATGCCCGAACGCATGGCGGAGAACCTCGAAGCCACGCACGCGGACGATGGCGAGATCCATCCGGGCGAAACCACCGAGGAGAAAATTTCGCTCTCGGAACGC
>CAZPMD010000196.1:0-4131 GCA_964587395.1 uncultured Hyphomicrobiales bacterium | reverse complement strand
CGGGCAGTCGCAGGGCGGCGGCCTCGGCGGCATGTTCGGCCAGGCGGCCGAGGTGCTCCAGAAGAACGCGGGTGGCTTTGCCGGTGGTGCCGCGGCCGGCACGCTCGCCGGGCTCCTCCTCGGCACCGGCGCCGGGCGGCAGATCGCCGGCACGGCGGCTAAGCTCGGTGGCCTCGCCGCGATCGGTGGCCTCGCCTATGTGGCTCTGCGCAACTACCAGCAGGGCAAGCCGGTGGTGCAGGGCACGATCAACGACGTGTCGGGCATGTTCGGGCTCGGGCAGGCGCCGCAGGGCTTTGCGGAGGCCGGCGGCACGACCGAGGACACCGCCGAGATCCTCCTGCGCGCCATGGTGGCGGCGGCCTATGCCGATGGCGAGATGAGCGCCGACGAGCGGGCCATGATCGTCGGCCAGCTCGACGCCATGGGTCTCGGCCAGGCCGAGAAGAGCTATCTCGACGGCGTGCTCGCGGCGCCGGTGAGCATAAAGATCATCGCCGCCTCCTGCACGACCGACGAGATGAAGGCGCAGGCCTATATCGCCGCGCAGCTCGGCATCAATGTCGACACCGCCGCCGAGGCGAAGTTCCTGCGTGACTTTGCCCAGGCTCTCGGGCTCGAGGCCCAGCTCGTCGCCCATCTCGACCAGGCGGCGGCCGAGGCCAAGGCGGCGCGCGCCGCCTAACCGCGGCGTGCACGCCTGATGCGCCGGCCGGACGGTTCCGGCACACTGTTCCGGTGACTAGATTGCGGGCGGGCCCTCAAGGGGCTCGCCCGCATCCACATCCGGCCCGCCGCTTGTCCTCCTCTCCCGATCCCTCCCAGAAGAAGCCGCGCAACCTGATCGACGGCTCGACGCTGTTCGTGCTGGCGCTGGTGCTCTTCGGCGCGGCCTTGGTCTATCGCCGCGACGGCGTTCCGGGCGTTCTCCACGTGCTGGCGGAGGACAGCTGGCTCTTCCTCGACATCCTGCCCAAGGTGCTGGCCGGCTGCCTTATCGGCGCCTTCGTCGCGGCGCTGCTGCCGCGCGAGCTCGTGTCGCGCTGGATCGGCGGCGATTCCGGCCTGACCGGCCTCGTCATCGCCACCGCCATCGGCGCCATCATGCCGGGCGGCCCCTTCACCATCTATCCGCTCGCGGGTGCGCTGCTGGCGATCGGCGCCGGGGTCGGGCCGGCGGTCGCCTTCGTGACGAGCTGGACCCTGATCGGCCTCAACCGCGCGATCATCTGGGAGGCGCCCTTCCTCGGCGTCGACTTCGTCACCACGCGCATGCTGGTCTCGCTGCCGCTGCCGATCCTCGCGGGGTTCCTGGCGCAGGCGCTCGGACGCATCGTGCCGGGAGGGCCGCGATGAGCGCCACGCTCGCGGTTACGCTCGTGCTCTGGCTGATCACCGCCGTGCTCGCCTGGCTCGCCTGGCGCAAGGGCGACGCCGTCCTCAAGGAGGCGACGCACAGCGGCGTGCTCGACTTCCTCTACCTCATCCCGCGTCTCGCCATCGGCGTGATCGGAGCAGGCTTCCTCGCCGCCCTGCTGCCGCAGGAGGTGGTGCAGTCCTGGCTCGGACCGGACTCGGGCATCACCGGACTGCTGCTGGCCACCGTCGCCGGCGCGATCACCCCGGGGGGGCCGGTCATCGGCTTCGCCATCGGCGCCTCGGCGCTGAAGAGCGGCGCCGGCTATCTCGCCGTCATGACCTACGTGACGGCCTGGGCGCTGTTCGCGTTCCAGCGGCTCATCGTCTGGGAGTTGCCGGTGATGCCGACGCGCGTCGTCTGGCTGCGCGTCGCCGCCTCGCTGCCGCTGCCGATCCTCACTGCGCTGGCGGTGATGCTGGTGACGGGGCGGGGGTAGGGGCGGCGTCAGCTGTTCCGCCGCTCCAGGAAGCCCTTCATCCGGTCGAGGGCCTTCAGGATGTTCTCGGGGGAGTTGGCATAGCTCAGCCGGATATAGCCCTCGCCATGGACGCCGAAATCGGGCCCTCCGATGGTGGCGACACCGGCATCCTCGAGCAGCGCCGAGGCGAGGGGCTTCGCCTTCCAGCCGGTCTCCTTGATGTTGGGGAAGGCGTAGAAGGCGCCCTTCGGCACGATGCAGGAGACGCCGGGGAGCTTGTTGAGGCCATCCACCACGAGCTTCCGGCGCGCGTCGAACTCGGCGACCATCTTCGCCACCGCGTCCTGCGGCCCGGTGAGGGCCTCGAGCGCGGCGAACTGCGAGGGCGCGTTGACGCAGGAGAAGGAGTTCACCGCGAGCTTGCGGGCATAGTCGTAGAGCTTGCCCGGCCAGACCGAATAGCCGAGGCGCCAGCCGGTCATGGCATAGGTCTTGGACCAGCCGTTGAGCAGGATCGTGCGGTCGCGGATCGAGGGGTAGGAGAGGAGGCAGACATGCTCCTCGCCATCATAGACCATCTGGTCGTAGATCTCGTCGGACATGATGGCGACGTCGGGGAAGCGCTCCATGCCCTTCACCAGCTTGTCGATCTCGGCCTTGGGCGTGACGCCGCCGGTCGGGTTGGCAGGCGAGTTGACGATGACGAGGCGGGTCTTCGGGGTGATC
Organism: uncultured Hyphomicrobiales bacterium; assembly: GCA_964587395.1. GTDB lineage: Bacteria > Pseudomonadota > Alphaproteobacteria > Rhizobiales > Phreatobacteraceae > Phreatobacter. The sequence continues at coordinate 1,567 of CAZPMD010000196.1, read as the reverse complement.
AGCGACAGGAGTTCGTCGGCGGAGAAGGCGAAGCCGTTCTCCTCGCGGATCGGCACCGGGATCGGCGTCGCGCCGGTGTATTCGATCATCGAGCGATAGATGGGAAAGCCCGGATCGGGATAGAGAATCTCCGCGCCCGGCTCGCCGAACATCAGGATCGCCATGAACATGGTGACCTTGCCGCCCGGGACGATCATCACCTCCTCGGGGCTCACCTCAACCTTGAAGCGTCGGTCGAGGTCGGCGGCCACCGCCTCCCGCAGGGGCAGGATACCATTGGCCGGCGTGTAGCCGTGATGGCCGTCGCGGATCGCCTTGATGGCGGCCTCGGTGATGTTCTCCGGTGTCGCGAAATCCGGCTGGCCGATGCCGAGGTTGATGACGTCCTTGCCCTGGCGCATCAGCGCGGTGGCGCGGGCGAGGACGGCGAAGGCGTTTTCCTCGCCGATGCGGTCGAAGTTGGCGACGGTCTGGAGGGGCATGGCGCGTTTCCCAAAGGCGTTTCTTGCCTCTTCCTATGCCGGAAGAACGGGCCGTTGAACAGCACGCGGCCGCCGCGCGTCATCGCATGACGGCTCATTCGCTTTCTGCATTGATTTCCGGCCGGCCACGCGGTCAAACTGTTCCAAACGACGACGCGGCAGGCACTTCAATCGATTTGAACGCTTCGCAGCGCAACATGGGAGGAAGGGCATGGCCCGCCGGAAGATGAAGCCCCAGAACCTGCGCTCGCGGCAGTGGTTCGACAATCCCGATAATCCCGGCATGACCGCGATCTATCTGGAGCGCACCGTCAACTGGGGCCTCACGGTGGAGGAACTGCGCTCCGGCAAGCCGATCATCGGCATCGCCCAGACGGGTTCGGACATCTCGCCCTGCAACCGCCACCACATCGAGCTCGCCCAGCGCGTGCGCGACGGCATCCGCGATGCCGGCGGCATTCCGCTGGAATTCCCGGTCCACCAGATCCAGGAAACGCTGAAGCGCCCCACCGCGGCGCTCGATCGCAACCTGCAATATCTGTCGCTGGTCGAGATCCTCTACGGCTATCCGATGGACGGCGTCGTGCTGATGACCGGCTGCGACAAGACCATGCCGGCCATGGTGATGGGCGCCGCCACCGTCAATATCCCGGCCATCGTCCTCTCGGGCGGACCGATGCTCAACGGCTGGTGGAACGGCAAGCGAGCCGGCTCCGGCACCGTCGTCTGGGAGGCCCGCAAGCTGCAGGCCGACGGCACGATCACCTATGAGGAGTTCATCGACGTCGTCACCAAGTCGGCGCCCTCCATCGGCCACTGCAACACCATGGGCACGGCCTCGACGATGAACGGCCTCGCCGAGGCACTCGGCATGTCGCTGCCGTCCTGCGCGGCGATCCCGGCGCCCTATCGCGAGCGCGGCCAGATCTCCTACGCCACGGGCCGGCGGATCGTGGAGATGGTCTGGGAGGACCTGAAGCCCTCCGACATCCTCACCCGCAAGGCCTTCGAAAACTGCATCGTCGCGAACTCGGCCATCGGCGGCTCGACCAATGCGCCGATCCACATCAACGCCATCGCCAAGC
>CAZPMD010000195.1:0-4195 GCA_964587395.1 uncultured Hyphomicrobiales bacterium | reverse complement strand
AGTGCCGAAACTACTTTGCCGCCGCAGGCTATGATGCAACATGATGGGAAAATGCTCTAGACGGAGCTTAAGCAGGCACGGTTTGCCAATTCTAGAGTCTGCGAGGCGGGACGAAGATCAAGCACCACTATTTGAAGCCAAGACATTTCACCAGTTTGATCATCGGTGGGTGACGTATCCTGCGGGCGGAGAGGTTAGCTCTCCTTCGCCTGAGCGAATGAAGGGCGATCCATCTTTTGAAGTCGAGCCACGCTACTGGGTGTCATTTCAGGAGATGGAGCGACGCCTCGAAACGCAGTCTTGGCCACACCCATGGCTCATCGCTCTAAGAGAAATCACAAACGCCACAAACGAGCGAACGGTAATCGCGTCCTACTTGCCAAGGACTGCTGTCAGTCACACAGCAACGCTCGTTTTTCCACGGATCGCATCCGAACAGGTGCCGTGCCTTTTGGCAAATTTGAACTCTCTGGCACTGGATTTTTGTGCCCGCCAGCTGATTGGCGGCACACATTTGACGCTCAGCCTGATCCGGCAACTACCCGTCTTTGCCCCCACTTTCTACACGCGACAGAGCCTCACCTTTGTCAAAGAGCGCGTCCTGGAACTCACCTACACTTCCGGTAGCCTTGCTCCCCTCGCTCACGAGCTGGGTTATGACGCCCCGCCCTTTGCTTGGGACGAAGATCGTCGCGCCCAGCTGTGGGCCGATCTCGATGCCTTCTATGCCCGCGCCTATGAACTCGATCGCGACGAGCTGCGCTACATCCTTGATCCAGCCGACGTGAGGGGGCCGGACTACCCATCCGAGACATTCCGAGTGCTGAAGGAAAAAGAAATCCGCCAGTTCGGCGAATACCGCACCCGTCGCCTTGTGCTCGAAGCCTGGGATCGAATGGAGGCCGATGGGACATTCGTCAATCTTGGGCTCGGCGCGGGCCAAATCGCGGGCGGAGCACCAACCATTCAACCGGTGGCCGCCTATCTGCCCGATCAAGCTTGGATTCGAGCAGCGCAACAGCCGAACGACGCCGGCGCCGCCCTAACCGCGATACTGAAGGCGGTCAACGGGCCGACGCCGAGCCGTACCGTTCGACTCGCCGCCGCGATGGTGTTGGAGCCGCACCTTCTGACGTCATTGCTCCCGGAGGCACAAGCGCGAGAGTGGCGGCGGCTGGTCGGGCAGGAGGCCGAACCGCGCACGGGCAATGTGGTTGGCTTCGCGGCGCGCACCAATCAGGGCTGGGGCACAGCTGTCTCTAACCATCGCGGCAACGGTCGCCTGATCGAAAACTTGGCGGCGGGAACATGGGCGCGGGGCCCCGGCCTCGATGCTTTCGACACTGTCGGTTGGCCGGATGGCCGGGCGGGATTCGTGCTCGAGGCACTGGCCGCGCTCGACCTGGATGCGACCGTCACCGCCATGCCCGACGAGGTTCGGGGCTGGATCACGCATGCCGCAGCAGCATGAGATGTTCGATCCCCCCAAGCTCAGCCTGACCGTTCCGGCAGGCCTGAAAGAGCCACGCCTCTGGGTGCGGCGCCTGGCGATCTGGGAAGCGCCCGGCGGCCAGAAAATCCGCGACATCGAGCTTCGGCCGGGACTGAACATCATCTGGTCGCCGGATGGCTTCGATGACGACAGCGGCAACGGTGTACGCGCCATCGGTCACGGAAGCGGTAAGACCTTGTTCTGCCGCTTGCTACGGTACTGCCTCGGCGAGCAGCGCTTCGCCGACGAAACCCAGAGGGAACGGATCTCAGTCGCCTTTCCGAACGGGATCGTCGGCGCGGAGGTAATGCTCGATGGCGTATGCTGGGCCGTCGTGCGGCCACTGGGCATCCGGCGCCGGCATGTCGCGATCGCCGATGGCAGTCTCGACGAGATCGCCGCTGGTGATGGAGCGACGACGAGCATCGATCCGCTGATCGAGGCCATCGAGCAGAGTATTGTGACGCGAGGCGTCGCTGGCCTGGCCCGCCTTCAGCCCGGCCAAAAGGCATGGCCGATAGCGCTCGCCTGGCTCTCGCGCGATCAGGAATGCCGCTTCGACGACGTTCTCGATTGGCGCTCCCCGGCATCCGGCTCCGATGCGCCGCTGCCGGCGAGCGGACGTGAAACCGGGCCTCGGCGCGAAGCGCTTCGGGCGTTCCTCACGGCGATCACCGAAGAAGAGCAGCAAGCTCGACGCAACGAGGAAGCGCTGCGAACAGATGTCGCCAACGCAGAGCGCGAAATATCCTACCTCGATTGGGATCGCGACAGACGCCACGCGCGGTTGATCGATCAGCTTGGCCTTGCCGAACAGACCTTGCCGGAAATGCCCCTGCTACTTGAGGTGTTTCAGAAGGCCGTTGACGCACAGCTCGCCGGCGCAGCTCAGCTTCCAACCGGCGACATGGCTGAACTGGGTAAGGCCCGGAAGGCGTTGCTGGACGCCCGAGAAGAACTGAGGCGCACCGACGAAGAGCGCATCCGCTTGGATGCTCAGGTACCGGCCGAGAGGCAGGTTCTCACACTGCTCTCCAGCGAGATACCGAGCCTGTCGGCCGCTGCGGAGAATGCAGCCAGTCAGGTATGTCCGATTTGTGAGGTGCCGATCGATAAGGCGTTGGCGGAGAAATGCGGTCTGTCCCACAAGCTGCACGACGAGACGGAATGCCGAGCCCGGCTGGCCGCGAAGCGCCAGGAAGTCGGTGATCAGAAGCAAAAGATCGACGGTTTGGAAGCTCGGCTGAAAACTCTCCAACCCGCCGCCGCTCTCGGGCGCCAGCAGGTCGAGCAGGCAGAGAAGCGGGTGCAGGCTATCGAAAGCGTCCGCGACACGCGCGCATCCGTCTGGCAGGCGGCGACACGACTCAAGGAAGGGGTCGAGCGATTTGCCGAGCTATCGACCGAGCGAGATGAAGTGCGAAAGCGGCTGCGGGGCCTTGATGACAAGCTGACCAAGGAACGGGAGAGGCTTGCGGCTTTCCGCGATAAGCAGGGCCTGACTTTCGGCAGAATAACGCAGAAATTCTCGGCCATCATTCGCCGCCTGGTGAACGAGAATGCGAAGGGATCGGTCACGCTGAGCGGCAACGGGCTGGAGATCCTCGTCGACGTCGATGGCGATCGCCGCACGGCCGCTATCGAGTCCCTGAAGGTTCTGGCGTTCGATCTCGCTTGCCTTTGCCTGAGCATAGAGGGTGCGACCCGCGTTCCCGCTTTCCTTGTTCACGATAGTCCCCGCGAAGCCGATCTCGGCCTCAGCATCTACGATGAGCTTTTCCGCCTGATGCGCGAGCTTGAGGGGCTGACTGAAACAACGGCCTTTCAGTACATCGTGACGACGACGACCCGTCCCCCAGATGACCTTCGTTGCGACCCCTGGCTGAGGTTGGTCCTGAGGGGAGCGCCCGGCTCGGAACGATTGATGGCGCGCGATCTATAGCGAGGGACTGACAGTGCTCGAATCGCCCCAGTCCTTTGTCGTCCGCGAGGAATGCCAGAAGGCCGCATCGCAGAACGGCTTCCGCCGCATCCTGGGGGAAGAGGCCGGCTGGGCGGCCTTCGGCTCGACCACGGCGCACGGGACAATTCATCTCGCTGCAAGCGGACCTCAGGGGCCATGGTTTCTTGCGCTCGATCATCCCGGCGTCATCCAGGAACTGAGCTTGCCCGTGGCCACTGTTTCCGGTCCCGGCCACGCGCGGTTTGCCTTCGACACGCTCGGCGCGCTCTACACGGTGCTGCATCGGACCTACGAGCTGGGTGTCAGCCTGCCCGATGCGCCGCTTCAGGAGTTTGAGCGCCGGGTGGCGGGCCTGCCCCGAACCACCGAGGCCGAGAGGCTCGTCGTCCAGCGCATCGGGCAGGACATCTTCCGCGAGCGCCTGCTGGATTACTGGCAGGGGCGTTGCCCCCTGACGGGGATCTCCGACCCGGCGCTGCTGCGAGCCTCGCACATCGTGCCGTGGAGCGAGTGCGAAAGCGACGCCGAGCGGCTCGACGTTCATAACGGCCTGCTGCTGTCGGCGCTGTGGGATGCTGCCTTCGACCGTGCGCTCGTCACATTTGACGACCAGGGCAGGCCCGAGTTCTCGGCCAGCCTCAGCGAGCAAGCGCGTGCCGAACTGCGCTGGCATTCCCCCATTCCGCTAATACCAAGGGCTGCGACCGCTGACTCGCGAGGGATTCCCATCGGCGCGTGAG
>CAZPMD010000194.1:0-4231 GCA_964587395.1 uncultured Hyphomicrobiales bacterium | reverse complement strand
TTCGTCCAGCTCGCAACGATCCGATGCTGGATCAGGTTTGTCCACACGACCTAGGCTCTGACAGAGGGCGATTATTCAGGATTTGTGGCAGCGAATTCCGGATTTGTGGAAAACCATTGAGGCTCCTCACACTGTCGCTCCACACATTGGATACGCGCGCCGTCGTGCACTGATTTAGATCCCGCAGTCCGGGCATTTTGAACAGGTTCTGCCCTTAACCAGAGGCCCTTTCATCTGGAATTTTCTCACTTTTTGATCTGTGATTCTCACAATTAGATTGAGTGACCAGCAGATGGCCTTCTACGGGCTGGAGTTCGCACCTGGCGACCGCGTCCTGACCTGCGAGGCGGAATATGGCGCCAACTACGTCGCCTATCTGCAGATGGCGAAACGCACCGGCCTCGTCATCGACGTCATCCCCAGCGATACGACGGGCGAGATCGACCTGGCCGCTCTCGAAAGCATGATCGACAGGCGGGTGAAGCTGATCTCCATCACCTGGGTGCCGACCAATGGCGGCCTCGCCAATCCGGCCGCAGAGGTCGGGCGCATCGCCCGCGCCCATGGCATTCCCTATCTGCTGGATGCCTGCCAGGCGGTGGGCCAGATGCCGGTGGACGTCGAAGCGCTCGGCTGCGACATGCTGTCGGCGACCGGTCGCAAGTTCCTGCGGGGACCGCGCGGCACCGGCTTCCTCTACGTCCGACGCGACCTTCTCCGCACCATCGAGCCGCCGATGATCGACCATTTCTCGGCGGTCTGGGTGGCGCGCGACCGCTATGAACTCAGGGACGACGCTCGCCGCTTCGAGACCTGGGAGAACGCCTATGCCAACCGGGCCGGCCTCGGTGTGGCGGTGGACTATGCGCTCGCCATCGGCATGGAGGCCATTGCCGCCCGTTGCCGCCTGCTCTCGGGACGCCTGCGCGAGGGTCTTCGCACCCTGCCTGGCGTGACGATCCGCGATCTCGGCCGAACCCCTTCCGCCATCGTCAGCTTCACCTTCGACGGCATGGAGGCTGCGGCGGTGGTGGCCGCAGCCGACCGGGCGGGCATCACCATCGGCGCCTCGAACCCGTCGAGCACACGGCTCGACGCGGAAGCGCGGCACCTGCCGCCGCTCGTGCGGGCCTCGCCGCACTACTACAACACGGAGGCGGAGGTGGCCCGGCTGGTCGACCTTGTGGCCGATCTCACGCGCTGAGCGGCCGGTCCCCGTCGCGCGCCATGAGAACAGCGCCCAGCGCCAACGCAGCCGGCAGCGCCTGAATGAACAGAATCGAGGTCTTGGCGGTCGCCCCACCGAACAGACCGGCGACGATGACGCAGCCGAGGAAGAAGAGCTTGAGCGGAAGCCCGAGGTGTTTCGGCGCCACCAGGCTCCAGATCAGGCCTGCGGCGAGAAACCCGTTGTAGAGCCCCTGATTGGCGGCGAGCACCGCCGACTGTGCCGCGAAGTCCGGTGTCAGGTTGAAGGACCGCTGCCCGAAGGGCGTGTTCCAGAAGAACATCTCGATAACGAGAAAGCCGATGTGAAGCAGCGCGACGAGGGCGACGAGGGCCTTGCCGACGAGCGGCATGGGGGGCTCCTGGGACTCTGCGGCGGTCACAGACTAGGCGTGTTCCCGCGCCTGAGACAACCCGCCGGACAGCTCGCGATCAGCGCTTGCCGCTGAGCTTGAACACCGCCTGTTCGCCGAACAGGTTCCAGAACCACCAGGGAGCGTTCACCCGGACCTCGCGGCCGTGCCAGTCGAGAGCCGTCGAATGATCGATGACGGCGTCGACCTCGCGCACCAGATCGACGAAATCGCGGATGGTGCAGAAGTGGATGTTGGGCGTGTCGTACCAGTGGTACGGCAGGTTTTCCGAAGTGGGCATGCGACCGCGGGTGACGAGTTGCAGGCGCAGGCGCCAATGGCCGAAGTTCGGGAAGGAAACGATGGCCTGCTTGCCGATGCGCAGCATGTGCTCGAGCACCACGCGGGGCGCCCGCGTCGCCTGGATCGTCTGCGACAGGATCACCACGTCGAAGGCGTCGTCGGGGTAGAAGGCGAGATCGGTGTCGGCATCGCCCTGGATGACGGCGAGGCCCTCGGCCACGCAGCGGTTCACTCCTTCGCGCGACAGCTCGATGCCACGCCCATCGACGCCCTTCTCGTCCCGCAGCAGTTTCAGGAGCCCGCCATCGCCGCAGCCGACGTCCAGCACCTTCGAGCCGGGCGCAATGAGGCGTGAGACCACCAGATAGTCGGCGCGGATCGGGCCGGGCACGGCCGCCATGGTCAGATCGCCGCTCATGCCAGACCCCTCATGCGATCCCCCGCGCCCGCGCCGCCGATTCGAGGAAGCCGCGGGTGATGGCGAAGAGCTCGGGCTCGTCGAGGAGGAAGGCGTCGTGACCCTTGTCGGAGGTAATCTCGGCGAAGGACACCGAAGCCCCGGCGGCATTCAGCGCGTGTACCACCTGGCGGGAATCTGCCGTCGGGAACAGCCAGTCGGAGGTGAAGGAGACCACGCAGAACCGCGTCTTGGTGCCGGCGAAGGCGCGGGCGAGCGAGCCGCCATGGTCCGCGGCGATGTCGAAATAGTCCATCGCCCGCGTCACGTAGAGATAGGAGTTCGCATCAAAGCGCTCGACGAAGGCCTCGCCCTGGTAGCGCAGGTAGCTCTCGACCTGGAAGTCGGCGTCGAAGGAGAAGGTCGGCGCGTCGCGATCCTGGAAGCGGCGGCCGAACTTGCGATGCAGGGCGGCGTCGGAGAGGTAGGTGATGTGCGCGGCCATGCGCGCCACCGCGAGCCCCGACGAGGGCCGCGAGCCTTCCGCGAGGTAGCGCCCGCCGCGCCACTCGGGATCGGCCATGATCGCCTGGCGGCCGACCTCATGGAAGGCGATGTTCTGCGCCGAATGGCGCGCCGCGGTGGCGATCGGCATGGCCGAGAAGACCAGGTCGCGATACTGCGACGCCCACTGCAGCACCTGCATGCCGCCCATCGAGCCGCCGACGACGGAGAACAGCGTGTCGATACCGAGGCGCTTCACCAGCATCGCCTGCGCCCTGACCATGTCGGGAATGGTGATGAGCGGCAGGGAGAGGCCATAGGGCTGGCCGGTCGCCGGATCGGTCGAGGCCGGACCGGTCGTGCCCATGCAGCCACCGAGCACATTGGACGAGATGACGAAATAGCGGTCGGTGTCGATCGGCTTGCCGGGGCCGATCATGATCTCCCACCAGCCCGGCTTGCCGGTCACCGGATTGTCGCTCGCCACATGCTGGTCGCCTGTCAGCGCATGGCAGACGAGGATCGCGTTGGAGCGCGCGGCATTCAGCTGGCCGTAGGTGCGATAGGCGATCTGGAAGGGCGCGAGCGCGATACCGGCGTCGAGCACCAGCGGCTCATCGACCCCGAAGTACGCGACCTCGCCGGCGGGCTGGTCGGCCTGCTGGCGGGCAATGTCGTCGGAGATGCGCCGGGGGCGAGCCATGGAAGGGCGTGATCGCGTTTCACAAGACAGTCGGAACGTTCGTTATTCCGAACGAGCCTCCCATGGCAAGAAGATTCGCGCGGGCCTCAATCATCCGGACGTCGGAGGCGGTCGAGATCGCGACGCTCGGACTTGGTCGGCCGGCCGCTGCCTGCCTCGCGTTCGGCCACCGGCGAGGGGGGCTCGAAGCGCGGCGGCTCGGGGGAGAGGTCCTCGTAGAGGTGCTGCGCCTCGGAGAAGGGTCCGCGCCGCTCGGCCAGCGACACGACCTTCAAAACCTTGATGCGGCCGGTCAGCGCCACCGTGACGACATCGCCGATCCTGACGGCCTTGTGGGCCTGATCGACCCGGCTGCCGTTGAGGCGGACCGAGCCGTCTTCGCAGAGCGCGGCGGCGGCACTCCGCGTCTTCACGACGCGGGCGAACCACAGCCATTTGTCGATCCGCAGCTTGCCGGCGTCGCTCAAGCGTCCTCGTCAGGGCTTCTTCGTCAGCGCGTCCTTCAGGGCCGCGAGCTTGGCGAAGGGCGAATTCGGATCGGGCTCCTTCTCCTTGCGCGGCGCGCGGTCCTGCGGGCGGGGGCCGCGCTGGTCTGGCCGCTCATCGCGCTGCGGACGATCGCGGCGCTCGTCGCCGCCCTTGTTGCGGGGATCGTTGCCGCGGAAGTCCTTGAACTTCGAGAAGTCGCGGCGCGGCGGACGGCCGCCTTCGCGGCGCTCGCCTTCGTCGCCATCACCACAAGCC
>CAZPMD010000193.1:0-4385 GCA_964587395.1 uncultured Hyphomicrobiales bacterium | reverse complement strand
CCCGCGCAGGGTCATCATCTCGTCGGTCATCGGGGATCTCTCGGTTCAGGGTTGGCGTTCGCAACCCAAACCTAACCGGCAATCGCCGATGACCACCCTCAGTTACACCACACGTCGGGACACGACCCTGCCTGATCCACAACACCGCGTCTGCGCGACTAAGGAAGGTGCGGGATCGGGGTAGATGCCCAGTGCGTCGGACTTGCGCTTGCCATTTGCCGTTGCGCTTACGGAGGGATGCCATATCGCGGCCTTTCGTACGGTGTGACCAGTTTGTGACCGGCTGTTCCGACGAGGCTTTATCCCTAGGGTACGGCTTGCCTTAACCCGCTGATTTTGCGGCATTAAGGAACTGGCGCACCCGACACGATTCGAACGTGTGACCTTTGCCTTCGGAGGGCAACGCTCTATCCAGCTGAGCTACGGGTGCGAGCCGCTCGACGTGTTTAGCGGATCGTCGAGGCCGCTGCAATCGGCAGTCTGGTCCGCGATCCTCCTCCGCCGCTTCCGGCCCGATCCTCCTCCGCCGCTTCCGGCCCGACCCCGCTCCGCCGCCGCAGGGCCGAACCACCGCTGCCGCGACGGGCACGATCCAGCACTCCACCAACAGAGACGGTGACATTCCGAGACTGTCCTGACGGAAGCAGCCACCTGAACGGATTGTCGCGCCCCCGGGGCCCGGCTAGAAGGGTCGGCAGCAGGGGTCGGAGAAGCGCGCCGCCACAAGCGCGCAGGGGGGCAGGATCATGCAGCATGTGGGAAAGGCGGTCCTGGCGGCCGCGCTCGGGTTGGGTCTGCTCGCCGGATGGGTCGAGCCGGCGCATGCCGCGGCGGCGCTCGACGGCCGCGGCATGAGCCTCCTGTGGTGCCTGCCCTTTGCCGGCCTGCTCCTCTGCATCGCCACCGGGCCGGTCTTCTATCCCCATGTCTGGGAGCATCACTATGGCAAGATCGCCGCCTTCTGGGCGGCGCTGGTGGTGGTGCCGCTGCTGGCCAGCGTTCCGGCGGACCAGGCGCTCGGCGCGCTGGTGTTCACCATGCTGGCCGAGTACCTGCCCTTCATCATCCTCATCTTCTCGCTCTACACCATCGCCGGCGGCATCCTGGTGACCGGCAACATCCACGGCGCGCCGGGCACCAACACGGCGATCCTCGCCATCGGCGCCGTGCTGGCGAGCTTCGTGGGCACCACCGGCGCCTCGATGATCATGATCCGGCCCATCGTGCGCGCCAATGACGACCGGGTGCACAATGTCCACGTGGTGGTGTTCTTCATCTTCATCGTGTCGAACTGCGGCGGCGCACTCACCCCCCTCGGCGATCCGCCGCTCTTCGTCGGCTTCCTGAAGGGCGTCGACTTCTTCTGGACCACCAAGGCGCTGTTCACCGAGACGCTGCTCGTGATCGGCGCCCTGCTGGCGCTGTTCTACGTCATCGATGCGCGCCTCTACGCCAAGGAGGGCCGGGTGAAGCCGGACCCGACGCCGGATTCGCGCGTCGGCGTGAAGGGGCTCTCCATGCTGGCGCTGATCGGCGTCGTCGTCGCCGCCATCCTGCTGCGCGGCTACTGGAAGCCGGGCATCTCGTACAAGCTTGCCGGCGTCGACTTCCCGCTCCAGGACATCATCTCCAACATCCTGATGCTGGCCGGCGGCCTCGCCTCGCTGAAGCTCGCCAATCCCATCTACCGCGAGCAGAACGGCTTCTCCTGGGGGCCTGTGAAGGAGGTCGCCAAGCTCTTCGCCGGCATCTTCATCTGCATCGTCCCGGTGATCGCGATTCTGGCCGCAGGGCGCAGCGGCGCCCTCGCGCCGCTCGTGGCCCTCGTCACCAATGCCGACGGCAGCCCGAACAACGTCATGTATTTCTGGCTGACCGGCGCCCTGTCGTCGTTCCTCGACAATGCCCCCACCTATCTCGTCTTCTTCGAGCTCGCCGGCGGCAATCCGCAGCAACTGATGGGACCGCTGGCGGTGACTCTCGCGGCCATCTCGACGGGTGCGGTGTTCATGGGCGCCAACAGCTACATCGGCAACGCACCGAACTTCATGGTCTATGCCATCGCCAAGGACATGGGCGTGAAGATGCCGTCGTTCTTCGGCTACATGGTCTGGTCGGTGGCGATCCTCATCCCCATCTTCGCCCTCGTCACGGTGCTGTTCTTCATCCGCGGGGCGCCCCTGGCCGGCCTCTAGGCAGGCAGGGCTTGCGGCGGGTGGTTCCGTTACGTTAACTCGCCGCAGCCACGCCCACCGAGTGTCATGATCCGATTTCCCCTCCGCTTCGCCGGGTTTCTTCTGATCGCCGCCGGCTTCGTGGCGCTGGTGATCGACGGGACGCGCTCGATCGCCGGGCAGCGACTGATGATGACCAGCATCTCCGACACCTGGCGTGCCATCCACTTCGACAGCCTCGGCCAGGTGCAGAAGGCCCTGCAGGCGTCCGGCCAGGAATGGCTGTGGGATCCGCTGATGCTCGTGCTTCTCGCCCTGCCGACGGCGGCCGTGGGGCTCGGACTGGGCGCCCTGCTGATGCTCGCCGGCCGGCGCCGTGAACCCCAGATCGGCGTCATCGGTCGTCGCTGAGGGGCTCAGCCCAGTACGATGTCGAAGCGGAAGCGCGGCAGGTCCGCAGCATCCCGTCGCGCCGTCAGGGCATCGCGGGCGGCCTCGCCCGGCAGGGCCCGGAAGAGGGCGTCGCGGGCGTTCATGGTCTCGCCGGGAAAATACATCTGCGTGACGAGTTCGGGCCGGCCCGCTGCGGCCACGCGGAAGTGGATGTGCGGGGTCCGCATCAGCCCTCCCGAACCGTAGAAGCGGGGACGGATCGTGCGGAAGAGATAGGCGCCGCCGGCAGCGGTGCGCACCGCGCCGAAGCCCTGGAAGTTGGGATCGGCCATGCCGGCGCTCTCGCGCGGGTGGTGGTAGCGACCCTGATGGTCGGCCTGCCAGATCTCCACGACCGCTCCGGCGAGTGGGCCGGCCTGGGCCGACAATACCCGCCCCGTCACCTCGATGACCTCGCCCTCGGCGCGCCGGGGGCGGCCGGCGACCTGGGTCAGGTCGAGATCGGAATCCGCAGGCTTCGCCATGGGATAGTAGGGGCCGCGCATCTGCGATGGCGTCGGATGTCCCTGGGCCGGTGCAGGCCGGACGACGAGCAGCAGGGCCGGGGCCGCGACAAGACTGCGCCGCGAGAGAGAGCGGGCCACCGTCTGGCTCAGGATCAGGGACCGGTCCGACATGCTGCAGCTCTCCTCGAGGTCGGGTACGCCCGCATAGGCGACCGGCACCCGGCGCGCGGCAACCCACGAAGCGGTGAGGTCAAGCCCGCTCACGCAGGCGTGTTGTGATCGTCCGTCAGAGGCCCCATGTTCCCGTGCAGGCGCCGGCGCGGTAACATCCGCCGGCACCGGCGCGAAAGTGGGGCATCGAGGAGGACATCCATGTTCGGATTCAGAAAGAAGCTCTCCCTGCCCACCGCATCGGAGGCCCTGCCGGGCCGTCCCGTGGCCATCCCGACTGCCGAGCGGCATTTCGTCAACGGCCGTCCGCTCAAGGGTCCCTATCCCGACGGCATGGAGAGCCTGATCGTCGGTCTCGGCTGTTTCTGGGGGGCCGAGCGCAAGTTCTGGCAGCTGACGGGCGTCTTCGTCACGGCGGTCGGCTATGCCGCCGGCGTCACGCCCAATCCCACCTACGAGGAGGTCTGCTCGGGCCTCACCGGTCACAACGAGGTTGTTCTGGTGGTCTACGACCCCGAGCAGGTTTCGACCGGGCAGGTGCTCGCCAGCTTCTGGGAGAGCCACGACCCGACCCAGGGCATGCGGCAGGGCAACGACGTCGGCACGCAGTATCGCTCGGGCATCTATGTGACGACCCCCGAGCAGAAGGCGGCGGCGGAAACGTCCCGCGCCGCCTACGGCAAGGCGCTCGCCGCCCGTGGCTATGGCCCGATCACCACCGAGATCCTCGACGCGCCGGCCTTCTATTTCGCCGAGGACTACCACCAGCAGTACCTGGCCAAGAACCCGCAGGGCTATTGCGGGCTGGGCGGCACCGGCGTCTCCTGCCCGATCGGCACGGGGGTGGCTGCGTGAGGCCCGTCGCGGAGGCAAGGGATCTGGCACTGGCGGCGGGGGCTCATGCCCGCGCCGCCGGACGGCTGCTCGTCTCCGAGAAGGATCAGGTGAAGGCGGTGCATCTCGCCCGCCGGCACATCAAGCGCGCGCGCAGCCTGCTGCGGGCGCTGAGGCCGCTCGCCAAGGCCAGCGTCGAGCGCGAGAACGGCTTCCTGCGCGCCTGCGCCCATACGCTCGCGCCGCTTCGCGACGCCCATGCGCTGGAAGAAGCGGCCCGCGCCGTCGGGGCCGCGGGGCCCGGGGC
>CAZPMD010000192.1:0-4414 GCA_964587395.1 uncultured Hyphomicrobiales bacterium | reverse complement strand
ATCCCTGCACCTGCGCCACCGTATCGAGCGTCACCGTGACGACGATGAGCAGCGATGTGCCACCAAGGAGATAGAAGCTTTGGCCGAGTTGCGAAATCAGCATTTCGGGCAATAGGCAGACCAGTGTGATGTAGGCCGCACCGACCACCGTGATGCGGGTCAGGACGTAGTCGATGTACTGCGCGGTCTTCTCGCCGGGACGAATGCCGGGGATGAAGCCGCCGTACTTGCGCAGGTTGTCGGCCGTTTCGGTCGGATTGAACACGATGGCCGTGTAGAAGAAGCAGAAGAAGATGATCAGCAGCGCGTAGAGCGCCATGAACAGCGGCTGGCCGTGGCCGAGCAGCTGGGCCGTGAGGCGCAGCCATTCCGGCGGACTCGACTGGAACGACAGGGCCGTGGTCGGCAGCAGCAGCAGCGACGAGGCGAAGATCGGCGGGATGACGCCCGCCGTGTTCAGCTTCAGCGGCAGGTGCGAGGAGTTGCCCTCGAACACCTTGTTGCCCTGCTGGCGCTTTGGATACTGGATCAGCAGCCGCCGTTGCGCCCTTTCACAGAACACGATGATGACGATCGTGACGCCGATCAGGACGAGGAGAGCCAGCAGCAGCGGCGTCGAGATGACGCCCTGGCGGCCGAGCTCGAAGGCCTGCGCCAGAACGCTCGGCAGCTCGGCGACGATGCCGGCGAAGATGATCAGCGAAATGCCGTTGCCGACGCCGCGCTGGGTGATCTGCTCGCCGAGCCACATCATGAACATGGTGCCGCCGGTCAGGGTGATGACCGTGCTCATGACGAAGAACAGGCCCGGATTGGCCACGACCGAGCCCGACGACTGCAGACCCACCGCAATGCCCCAGGACTGGAACACGGCGAGCACCACGGTCAGGTAGCGGGTGTACTGGTTGATCTGCTTGCGGCCCTGCTCGCCTTCCTTCTTCAGCTTCTCCAGCTCCGGCACGACCGCCGTCAGCAACTGGATGATGATGGAGGCGGAGATGTAGGGCATGATGTTCAGCGCGAAGATCGCCATGCGGCCGACAGCGCCGCCGGCAAACACGTTGAACATCGCCAGCACGCCCTGGTTGGCGTTGAAGATCTGGCGCAGCGCTTCGGGATCGATGCCCGGCAGCGGGATATAGGTGCCGAGGCGATAGACCAGCAGCGCACCGAGGGTGAACCACAGGCGCTTCTTGAGGTCCTCGGCCTTGCCGAAGGCGCCGAAATTCAGATTGGCTGCCAGTTGTTCCGCTGCCGATGCCATGGTGGCTCCGATGCATGAGGGACGGACGCGTCCATCCGGAAAAGTCGCACTCACTTAGCGGCCCGGAGCCGCCTTCGCCAGTCCCCTGCTCGCCGCAGGGCGACAGGCGACGGGCCAGTGCACAGATGAAAAGGGGCCGGTCCTCGTCGAACCGGCCCCTCGAAGCTTGATCGTCGCGAAAGGACGGGGCGCGCCGGCCGTCAGGCCGCGGCCTCTTCCTTCGCCTTGAGGAGCGTGACGGAGCCGCCGGCCTTCTCGACCGCAGCCACCGCACCGGCGGAAGCGCCGGAGACGGTCAGCTCGATCTTCGCCTTCAGCTCGCCGGTCGCGACCAGGCGGATGCCGTCGCGGGAACGGCGGACCACACCGCTCGCCACCAGCCCGGCCTCGTCGATCTTGCCAGCCTTCAGGTTGCCGGAGTCGATCGCGCGCTGGATGCGGGCGAGCGTCACCTCGACAAAGGAAAGGCGGAAGATGTTGTTGAAGCCACGCTTCGGCAGGCGGCGATGGAGCGGCATCTGACCGCCCTCGAAGCCCTTGATCGCAACGCCGGAACGGGACTTCTGGCCCTTCACGCCACGACCAGCGGTCTTGCCCTTGCCGGAGCCGATACCACGACCGACGCGCATCTTGCGATGCGTCGCGCCGTCGTTGTCCTTCATGTCGGTGAGTTTCATGAGATCAATCCACCACTTTCACGAGGTGAGCGACCTTCGCGATCATGCCGCGGACACTCGGGGTGTCCTCCAGCGTGGCGCGACGGTGCAGCTTGTTGAGCTTCAGACCGACGAGGGTCGCTTCCTGCGACTTCTCGCGGCGGATCGGCGAACCGATCTGCTCGATGGTGACGGTTGCTTTGTTGGCCATGGATCCGATC
This sequence comes from uncultured Hyphomicrobiales bacterium, assembly GCA_964587395.1. Lineage (GTDB taxonomy): Bacteria > Pseudomonadota > Alphaproteobacteria > Rhizobiales > Phreatobacteraceae > Phreatobacter. Next base: position 2,273 of record CAZPMD010000192.1, on the reverse strand, counting down.
CTTACGCGTCGCCCTCGCCTTCCTCCTGGCGTCGGGCCTGGAGGACCGACACCTTGAGGCCACGGCGAGCCGCGACGGAGCGCGGGCTGTCCTGGTTCTTCAGCGCGTCGAACGTGGCACGCACCATGTTGTAGGGGTTGGAAGACCCCATCGACTTGGCGACCACGTCGGCCATGCCGAGCGTTTCGAAGACGGCGCGCATCGGGCCGCCGGCGATGATGCCGGTGCCGGCCGGAGCGGCGCGCAGGATGACCTTGCCGGCGCCGTGGCGGCCGTGCACGTCATGATGGAGGGTGCGACCCTCGCGCAGGGCGACGCGGATGAAGCCACGCTTGGCAGCCTCGGTCGCCTTGCGGATCGCTTCCGGCACCTCGCGGGCCTTGCCGTGGCCGAAGCCGACGCGGCCCTTCTGGTCGCCCACGACGACGAGAGCTGCGAAGCCGAACCGCTTGCCGCCCTTCACCGTCTTGGAGACACGGTTGATGTGCACGAGCTTGTCGGTGAATTCGCTGTCGCGCTCTTCGCGGTTGCGCTCGCGTTCACGTTCCCGAGCCATGTTCTGTCCTTTCGGCGGCGGGGCCGCCCGTATCCGTTAGAAGCTCAGGCCGCCCTCGCGGGCGCCGTCGGCGAGCGCCTTGACGCGCCCGTGATAGAGATAGGCGCCGCGGTCGAAGACCACGGTGGAAACCCCCGCCTGCACCGCGCGCTCGGCGACGAGCTTGCCGACGGCAGTCGCCGCAGCCTGATCGGCACCGGTCTTCAGCGAAGACTTCAGGTCCTTCTCCAGTGACGAGGCACTCGCAACCGTCACGCCCTTCGCGTCGTCGATGATCTGCGCATAGATATGCTTCGACGAACGGAAGACGCTCAGCCGCGGACGCCCATTCGCCGTCGAGCGCAGGGCCCGACGGACACGCGCCTTGCGACGCTCCGTTGCATCCTTAAAATTGGCCATAGCCAGCTCCTTTGATCGACGCGATCCGAACCCGGATCGCGCCCCGGAAGACGGACGGGCCCCGAGACGGGGCCGTCGCCTTACTTCTTCTTGCCTTCCTTGCGGAAGATGAACTCGCCCGCGTAGCGGACGCCCTTGCCCTTGTACGGCTCCGGACCGCGGTAGTCGCGGATCTCGGCCGCCACCTGGCCCACCTGCTGCTTGTCGTTGCCGGAGATGACGATCTCGGTCGGCTTCGGGGTCGCGATGGTGATGCCATCCGGCACGGGATAGTTGATGTCGTGGCTGTAGCCGAGGGCGAGGTTCAGAACCTTGCCCTGGGCCGCGGCACGATAGCCGACGCCGGTGATCTCGAGCTTCTTCTCGAAGCCCTTGCTCACGCCGACGGCGAGGTTGGAGACGCGGGTGCGTGCCATGCCCCACATGGAGCGGGCGCGCTTGCCCTGGTCGCGCGGGTCCACCTTGACCACGTTGCCGTCCATCTTGACGAGGACGTCATCGGGGCAGGTGAACGACAGCTCACCCTTGGGGCCCTTCATCTTCACGGTCTGGCCGGACACCTGGGCGGTGACGCCCTGCGGCAGGTCGACCGGCTTCTTACCGATACGAGACATTGGATATCGTCCTTTGTCGTGTGAGAGCTCCGCCAGGTCAGAAGACCGTGCAGAGCACCTCCCCGCCTACATTCTGTTCCCGCGCATCATGGTCGGCCATCACGCCCTTGGGGGTCGAGATGATCGTGATGCCGAGACCGTTGGACACCCGCGGCGAGTTGCCGACGCCGGCGTAGACGCGACGGCCAGGCTTGGACACGCGGGCAATCTGGCGGATGACCGGCTCACCGTCGAAGTACTTGAGCTCGATCTCGAACTCCGAACGACCGTTCGGGTGCGTGACGGTCATGTAGTCGCGGATGTAGCCTTCCGACTTGAGCACGTCGAGGACGCGGGCGCGCAGCTTCGAACCCGGCGTCAGCACGAGGGTCTTGCGGCGCATCTGCGCGTTGCGGATGCGGGTCAGCATATCGCCGAGCGGATCGTTGAGAGCCATGATCTGTCTCCTCTCACCAGCTCGACTTCACGAGGCCCGGAACGAGCCCCTTGTTGCCGAGGTCACGCAGAGCCACGCGGCTCATGCCGAGCTTGCGATAGAACGCCCGCGGACGGCCGGTGACTTCGCAGCGGTTCTTGATGCGGACCTTGGCGCCGTTGCGCGGCAGGCTCGCAAGCTTCACGGTCGCCGCGAAACGCTCCTCGATGGAGATCGACTGGTCCATCACGGTCGCCTTCAGCGCAGCGCGCTTCTTGGCATCCCGCGC
>CAZPMD010000191.1:0-4415 GCA_964587395.1 uncultured Hyphomicrobiales bacterium | reverse complement strand
GCGAAGCGCGAGGGCGCCGTCACCGGCGAGCGCATGGGCGATCGAGGCGACGATCAGGAAGGCGGGATATTCCCAGCCGCCCTTCGGCGCCGAAAAGAGCCAGCCGTTCGGCAGGTGGACCATCAGCGCGCCGGCCATGATCGGAACGAGCAGCAAGGAGACCTGGCGGCCGTAGATGCCGAGGAGGATGAGGACACCACCACCGATCTCGGCGGCGATGATCGGCAGCGCGAGGAAGGACGGCAGGCCGAGCGAGCCGAGGAAGCCGGCAAAACCGGCGACGCCGAAGACGAGGACGTTGAGCAGGCCGTGGGCGATCCACATGGCGCCGAGGGCGGCGCGCAGGGCGAGAAGGCCATAGGGGGAGGTGTCGGACATGGGGAAACTCGTGAGCGAGGGGGCGGAGCGGATGGCGTCGGGGCGGCACCACCGTCGGCCCGGAAGATGGGTGCTCACTAAACGCAAGTAAATTGACGTAGCCGCAATGATTTGCTTGCATACTCGCAAGCGGATGGAGACTTGACGCCCATGACCCAACCCCTCGTCTCGTGGGACGACTACCGGACGGTTCTGGCGGTATCCTCCGCCCGGTCCCTGGCGGGTGCCGCCGAGCTGCTGGCGGTGAACCAGTCCACCGTCTTCCGGCGTCTGGGGGCCATGGAGGAGCGCCTCGGCGCCCGGCTCTTCGAGCGCAGCCGCACCGGCTACGCGCTGACCGCGGCGGGCGAGGAGATGGTCAAGCTCGCCGAGCGCATGGCCGAGGACATCGTCGACTTCGAACGGCGGCTGACGGGCCAGGACCTCCGGCCGCAGGGCGAGTTGCGTGTCACCACCAACGACACGCTGGTCGTCCATCTGCTGACGCCGATCTTCGCCTCGTTCCGCAAGGCCTATCCGGAGATCACGCTCGACGTCGTCGTCGGCAACCAGTCGCTCAACCTGTCGAAGCGCGATGCGGACGTCGCCATCCGGGCGACCGCCGATCCACCGGAGACGCTGGTCGGCCGTCGCCTCGCCGCCATTCCATGGGCGATCTATGCCGCCGATAGCCTCGGGCTCACGACCCTGGATCCCGTCGACTATCGCTCCTATCCTTGGATCGGTCTCGGCGACAATCTCGCCAGCCTGAAGCCGGGCCGCTGGCTCGTGCAGCATGTCGGCGAGGACCGGATCGGCTGGCGGATCAACACGGTGCTGGGGCTTGCCGAAGCCGTGGCCGAAGGCGCCGGGCTGGGCCTGCTGCCCTGCTTCATCGCCCAGACCTTTCCCAATCTCGTGCCGCTTTCGGCGCCCATCCCTGAGATCCCCGGAGCGCTCTGGATCCTGACTCACCCGGACCTGCGCTCGACCGCCCGCGTGCGCGTCTTCATGGATCATGTCGGCACCGAGATCGCGCGCCGGCGTGGCCGGATCGAGGGTGTCGACCGCCCAGCCTGAGGAGACGGCGGTGCTTGCAAGGTTCAGACGCTGGCGCGACAGACGGGCCATGGAGCGGCGGATCGCCATGCTCGACGATGATCAGCGGCGTCGCATCGTCGAGGCCTCGCCGCTGGAGGCGGCCGCCTTCCAGGGGGAGGGTTACCACGTCTTCCGCCGGGACGAGCCGGACCTCAAGGCCGCCTATGTCACGACTCTGGGGGAGGTCGCGCCGCGGGACGCCGAGGACTGGATCATCGCCCATTGGCTCGGCGAGGGCCGGCCGGTCCCCGGAAGCGGGCCGTCTCCGGACGGCTGATCCTGGTCAACGCGCCAGCACCTCGGTGAGGATCGAGGTGACGATGTCATGGGTGGCACGGGCCCGGCCAAGGCTCCGCGCCTTTTCCGCCATGGCGGTGCGACGGTCGACATCGAGCGTCAGCAGCCCGGCTGCCGTCCGTGCCAGGGCTTCCACCCGAGGCTCGAACAGGCCCGCGCCGGCATCGACCACGTGATCGACATTGGCGCCCTCCTGTCCGGGAATGAACCCGTAGAGCAGCATCGGCAGACCACGGATGCTGGCCTCGGCGATCGTCCCCGGGCCGGCCTTGGTGACGAGCAGGTCGCAGGCCTGCATGAGATCGCTCATCCGGTCGACATAGCCGAGCGCGGTCACCGGGACCGGCCATGTCGCCGCCGCGAGCCGCTCCTTCAGTCTCGCATTGCTGGCGCAGACGACGACGATCTGCGCGGCGGGGCGGGCGGGCGAGGCCGCGGAGAGCGCTGCCGCCGTTTCCGAGACGATGGACTCCATTGGCCCGATTCCGCCGCCACCGCCCATCACGAGTACGGCCGGAAGGTCCGGATCAAGCCCGAAGGCGCGGCACGTGTCACTGCGTTCCGCTGCCGTCCGGGCGAAATCGGCGCGGACTGGCAGGCCATGGGCGTGAAGGCGCTGGCGCGGCAGGCCGCGCGCCGCCGCGAGTTCCACCGCCCGTTCCGTCGGCAGGTAGATCGCGGCATTGCGCGGGTGCAGCCAGGATGGATGGATGCCGCCGAGATCGGTGACCACCGTCACGTAGCGCGTGCGCGGCGCCACCCGCTCGAGCACGGGAATGACGAGGTGGTTGACCAGCGGATGGACCGACACCACGAGGTCGGGCCGGGCTTCCCTGAGAAGCGCCTCGATGTGTGTCCGCGACATGCGCCTGACGATCGCGGCGGACGAGCGCGCGACCGGTGCTATCGCGGTCATGCGCCACATGGTGTGCCAGAGGCGCGGCGCGCGACCCACCAGGGTGTCGTATCCGCGCGGCATGCGCGAGAACGGAAAGGCGATATGGTCTGTGAGCAGGTCGACGATGGTGACGCGGCATCCCGGCCGCTGGGCCTGAAATTCCGCCTCCAGCGCCCGGGCGCTCGCCAGATGCCCGCCGCCGGTGCGGCTCATCAGCACGAGGATGTGCAACGGCTGGGCCGAGGGGGCGTGCGGCGCGGGGCTGGTGCTCGGCGGGGAAGCGGTCAATCTGAGGTCTCCACCGGGCTGTCTAACCTGCCGCAGGGCCGATGGCGAGGCGGGCGGATTGCCGCGCCGGATGATCCCTTCCATCACCTGACGTGATCCCAGGGCTGACAAAGCCTGTCTTGTCGCGCGACCCTGCCGTCCCGCATAAGACGGAACGACCAGATCCCGCGAGGAGACCTCCATGCCCGTGCTGCCTACCGCCGCAGACGTTGCCGATGCCGCAAGCCTCATCGCCGGCGTCGCCCGCCGCACGCCGCTTCTCACCTCGCACGAGCTGGATGCGATCACCGGCGGGCGTGTCTTCCTGAAGGCGGAGTCGCTGCAGAGAACCGGCTCTTTCAAGTTCCGCGGGGCCTATAACCGGCTGGCGCGCATCCCCGAGGACCGCAAGGCCATCGGTGTTGTCGCCATGTCGTCGGGCAACCACGCGCAGGGCGTCGCCACCGCCGCCCAGTTGCTCGGCATCCGCGCCACCATCCTTATGCCGAAGGATTCACCGGTGCTGAAGCGCGAGCGCACGGCGGCCGCCGGCGCGGAGGTCGTGCTGTTCGACCGCGAGAAGGACGACCGCGAAGCCATGGCCAGGTCCATCGCGGAGGAGCGCGGCGCCATCGTCGTGCCGCCCTATGACGATTTCCACATCATGGCCGGGCAGGGGACGGCGGGACGCGAGATCATGGAGGATCTCGGCGCGAAGGGTCTTGCCCCCGATTCCGTCCTCGTCTGCTGCTCGGGCGGCGGCCTTCTCGCCGGCGTCGCCCTGGCCGTGCACGAGAAGGCACCCGCGGCGAAGATCTATTCCGTCGAGCCCGAGGGCTTCGACGACCACGCTCGTTCCTTCGCCTCCGGCGAACGGGTCGCCAACACCCGGCGCGCCGGCTCACTCTGCGACGGGCTTCTCGCGGCCATGCCGGGCGAGCTGACCTTTGCCGTGAACAAGCCGCATGTCGCTGGTGGCCTGGTGGTCTCCGAGGCCGAGGTGAAGCGGGCGGTCGCCTTCGCCTTCCGCGAGCTGAAGCTGGTTGTCGAACCGTCGGGCGCGGTACCGCTCGCCGCGCTTCTGGCCGGCAAGCTGGACGTGAAGGGGCAGGTCGTGGCGGCGCTGATCTCGGGCGGCAATATCGACCCGGCGCTATTCGCCGAACTGGTGGCCTGAACGCCGGGTCGTGCGGGCGCCTGCGCTCAACTCGTCAGCGCCACCTTCTCGACGAAGCTCAGCTTCTCGATCTCCTCGATGCCGGGCAGGGCGGGCGCGAGGGTCGCGGCCGCCGCCCGCGGCCGGCGAGGCCGAGCCCCCGGTTGAAGGCAAGGCGGACGCGGACGACCTTCCCTTTTGATAGCCGTTCAATGGCGCGCGGTCTTATGACAGGAAAACCATGTGAAACCCAGAAAATCAAGTAGAGGCAAATTATCGAAACCCAGGGTCAACCGGGACGGATTCGGCTTTTTCACGGAAGAGAAGCGGTGCCGGTAC
>CAZPMD010000190.1:0-4486 GCA_964587395.1 uncultured Hyphomicrobiales bacterium | reverse complement strand
GCGGCCGCGGTCATCGCCCGCACCAGGGCGGCGCCGCTCGGCCAGAGGAGCCTCGTCTCGCGCTGCCAGGTGATCTGCGTCGCGCCGCGCACCAGCGGCAGGAGCGCCGCCGTCCGCTCGAAGACCGAGAGATGGGCGAGCGCTGCGGCCAACTGCGACCACGCGGGGTCGATGGATGAGGCCGGGCCCGCGAAGGGGTCGTCGTCGCCGCAGTCCCAGAGCAGGCAGGCGGCCTCCTCGAGGCTGGCGCGCGCCGCGACCGCGGTCGCATCCCGGTCGCGATAGGAGAGGCGGCCATCGGCGATGCGGGTGATGCGCGAGGTCAGCACCGGCAGGCCGAAATCCAGCGTCGCCCGGGCGACGGCCTCGGGCTTGCGGCCGCGCGCCTTGCGCTCGGCCAGGGCGTCGATGTCGGCGGCGTTGTAGAGGCTGCGGCGCGGGTCGTCGGCGTCGGGCTCGGCACGGATCAGGCCGCGGCTGACATAGGCGTACAGTGTCGCCCGGCTGATCCGCAGACGGGTGGCAGCTTCCGCGGCATCGACAAGGGAGGACGAGGGCACCACAACCTCATGTATTGATTGTATGAATCAAGATTGACGATCAATCATCGCACATCAAGATCAGGGCGACAATGAAGGAGATGAGCCATGTCGCTGGGTCTTGATGATGTCGTCGCTGCGGAGACCGTGCTGAGCCATGTCGATGGCGAGGCCGGCCGCCTGATCATCCGCGGGTACGATCTGGAGGATCTCGCCGGTCGCCGCAGCTTCGAGGCGGTGGCCGCGATCCTGTGGGAGGGGTTCGCGGCGGAAGACCGCGAGGAGACAGTCCGGGCGGCCCTGGGCGCGGCGCGCGTCGCTGCCTATGAGGGGCTCAAGGGGAAGCTCGCGTTGACCGACGGGCTCTCGCCCGTCGAGGCGCTGCGCTTCCTTCTGGCTTCGCTTCCCGACTCGGCGCCGATGCCCGCCCATATCCTCGTCACGGCCGCCGTGCCGGTCTTCGCTGCGGCGATCGCGCGCCGCAAGGCGGGCAAGGCGCCGGTGCCTCCCGATGCCAAACGCGGCCAGGCCGACGACCTCCTGCGCATGCTGCGCGGTGCCCCGGCGCCCGACGATCATGTCCGGGCGATGGACGCCTATCTGGTCACGGTGGTGGACCATGGCCTGAACGCCTCGACCTTCGCGGCTCGGGTGGTGGCGGCGACGCGGGCCGGCATGGTGTCTTCGGTGGTGGCCGGGCTCTGCGCGCTGAAGGGGCCGCTCCACGGTGGCGCCCCGGGGCCGGTGCTCGACATGCTCGACGGAATCGGCTCGGAGAAGGCGATCCCCGGCTGGCTTGCCGGCGCGGTCGACAGGGGTGAGCGGCTGATGGGCTTCGGTCACCGCGTCTACCGGGTGCGCGACCCGCGCGCCGACGTGCTGAAGGCGGTGGCGAGGACCCTGCGCCAGGGGGCAAGCCGGATCCGCTTCGCCGAGAAGGTCGAGGCGGCGGCGCTCGACCTTCTGGCCCAGCGCAAGCAGTCGCGCCCGCTGCAGACCAACGTGGAATTCTATACGGCGCTCGTTCTGGAAGCTCTGGAACTGCCGCGCGACCTGTTCACGCCGGTCTTCGCCATCGGCCGGGTCGCAGGATGGACGGCCCATGTCCTCGAGCAGGAGGCGACGGGCCGCCTGATCCGGCCGCAGTCGCGCTATGTCGGCCCCCTGCCGCGCCGGGCGGCGTGAGGTTGTCGCGCGGGCCGTCAACCTATGGTATGTTTATCACTAATTCCTGAAATGGAGCATTCAGCATGTCGAAGAAGGGACAGCACGTCGTTCCAAACGGCAACAAGTGGAGTGTGCGCCGGACAGGAGCTGCGCGTGCTTCGGGCATTTACGAGACGCAGCGAGAAGCAATCGCGGTGGCACGGACGATTGCCCGCAACCAGGGCACCGAGCTGTACGTCCACGGCCGGGACGGTCGCATCCGCGAAAGAGATTCATTCGCGAACGATGCTTTCCCCCCGAAGGGCTGATCTTGCCGGAGCACGGGTATGACAAGTCCGTCTTCATCAACTGCCCGTTCGATGAAGACTATGCGCCGCTCCTGCAAGCGATCCTCTTCGCTGTTCTATATCTTGGTTTCGTTCCGAGGATTGCCACGGAGACCGCCGATTCTGGGGATGTGCGCCTCGACAAGATCAGGGGGCTGATCGAGGCATCGAAGTACTCAGTTCACGATCTCAGCCGTTGCCAGGCCCGGCGAAAAGGCGAGCACTACAGGCTCAACATGCCATTTGAGTTGGGGTTGGATTTCGGCTGCCGGCAGTATTCTCCGGGCCATCAGGGCAAGAAAATCCTCGTCCTTGAGGAGCGGCCATATCGCTATCAGGCGGCCATTTCGGATCTATCGGGCTGCGATATCCAATCCCATGGCGGCAACTATCAGAACGCCGTCAGGAAGGTGCGCAATTGGCTGGCCAATGCGGCCCAGGTGAATGCCGATGGCGCCAGAAAGATTCTTGATTCCTATGCGGACTTCCAAGAATCGCACTATGAGCAACAGCTTCTCGCCGGCTTTTCGGATGACGATATTCAGGACTACCCGACCGGCGAGCTTCTTGCGTCCATGAACAAGTGGTTCGCCCAAGGACTTCCCATCTGACCGGCTGCGGTTCTCTCACCGCTAAACGGCAAGGCCGCCGGACCTCGCCCGGCGGCCTTCGGTCTTCGAATCGAGGCGGATGCCTCAGCCGGCCTGAACCTGCGCGATGGCGGTGGCCATCAACTCGTCCATGGTGCGGCGGATCTGGTGATCGGACTGGCCGGCATTAGCGGCGTCGAGGTCGGCCTTCACCTTGCGAAAGACGTCGTCGTCGCCGGCCTCCTCGAAGTCGGACATGACGACGGACTTGGCATAGGCGTCGGCGTCGGCGCCGGTCTTGCCGAGCTTTTCGGCGACCCACAGGCCGAGGAGCTTGTTGCGGCGGGCGGTCGCCTTGAAGCGCAACTCCTCGTCGTGGGCGAATTTCTTCTCGAAACCTTCCTCGCGCTTGTCGAAGGTGCTCATCCGCTTGGTTCCTGGCCTGGTCCGTGTGTTCAGGGGCGGGTCGGGGAGACCCGCCGTGAGAGGGGTTCGACCCCGTCGGGCTTGCATATAGTCGCGCCATCCCCACTTTGGCGAGAGCAAAGGCGTCGCACCATGCCATTTCGCGCCCGGGGCGCCATTCCACCTTCGTCCGATTTCATTGTGCATCGGCGAACGATCGGATAGGAAGACCCTGCGGGCATAGGCGTCAGCGCGCCCGATTCTTCCTGGTGCGCGCCAACGGTCCGTCTGCTCCGTCGCCGGAGACCGGCAAACCGGAAACCTGGTGAGAGATGGACTTCCTCAAGACACGGTATATCCCCATGAGCCGCCGTCGCCGCATCTACGAAGGCAAGGCCAAGGTTCTCTACGAAGGCCCGGAGCCGGGAACCCTCATCCAGCACTTCAAGGACGACGCGACCGCCTTCAACGCCAAGAAGCACGAGGTGATCGACGGCAAGGGCGTGCTCAACAACCGCATCTCCGAGTACATCTTCTCGAAGCTGAACGACATCGGCGTGCCGACCCATTTCATCCGCCGGATGAACATGCGCGAGCAGCTCATCCGCGAGGTCGAGATCATCCCGCTCGAGGTGGTGGTGCGCAATGTCGCCGCCGGCTCGCTGTCGACCCGCCTCGGCATCGACGAGGGCACGCAGCTGCCGCGCTCGATCATTGAATTCTACTACAAGAACGACGCGCTGAACGATCCGCTGGTCTCCGAAGAGCACATCACCGCCTTCGGCTGGGCGACCCCGCAGGAGATCGACGACATCATCGCGCTGGCGATCCGCGTCAACGACTTCCTCTCGGGCCTGTTCCTCGGCGCCGGCATCCGCCTCATCGACTTCAAGATGGAATGCGGCCGTCTCTGGGAGAACGACGTCATGCGCATTGTCGTCGCCGACGAGATCTCCCCCGATTCCTGCCGTCTCTGGGACATCAAGTCGAACGACAAGATGGACAAGGACCGCTTCCGCAAGGATCTCGGCGGCCTGATCGAGGCCTATACGGAAGTGGCGCGCCGGCTCGGCGTGCTGGGCGAGAACGAGCGCCCGACCGGTCCCGTCCTGGTGCAGTGACCTGCGGGCCATGCGCCTCATCGCGCGCATGCTGACGCCGTCCCGCGCGCCGGAGGTTCCGGCGGGCGAGGCCCTTGCCCTGCTGCGGGCCGGCTTCCTCTCCGTCGTCGCGACCGTCGTGCTGGCCTCCTGCGCCTATGTGCCGGTGGCGGTGGATGGCGCCGCGACGCGCCCGGACCTCGCCGCGCAGGAGGGCGAGAACCCCTGGGTCTTCGTTCCCGCCGGCGCCTGGATCACCCGCGACACGGTCAGGCCCGTCTCGGTCGGCATGTGCGCCGCGCCCGCTTGCACCGACAGGATCGCGGTCGCCGTGGTGGAGGCGAGGGGGCGCGAGGCGC
>CAZPMD010000189.1:0-4501 GCA_964587395.1 uncultured Hyphomicrobiales bacterium | reverse complement strand
ATGCCGGGAGGCAGATGGGAATCCCACCAGCCCGTTTATGGGTTTTCGCCCTAGAGGGACGATCAACAAATCGTCCAAGTACCCAAGCACCGGTACAAAGTCCGGAATGAGGTCTATTGGGGACAGAGCATAGGCCGCGACGGCTCCTGCTATGACTTTCGCAGCGATCGGGGTGCGCCCGTCACGGGCAGCGATCCAAAGAGCAAGCACGTCACGTTTGATCGACCGAGCCCATTGCCTGGCAGTACGGAGCCATTCCTGCATAGCTTAAGACTATCATGAGCGTTTGCCGGCTGCCTTCGCTCTGCCGGTGCATTGATCAAGCCTTCTGCGCCTCCGGGAACTTCGACGCCTTCATCGGTCCTGCTCCTCCCAGCCCAGGGAACGGCACGCCGAAAACTCTGACTCCAAACACTCAAGTTCACACGGAGCAGACGAGTGACAGAGGCCGTTGGCGAGGAAATCCGCCCGCAAGGTCTGCGAGCCATGGCCTGCTGCGATGCCCGACTCGACGGGCTCGATCACGCCGACGTCGCCGCCCTGTTCTGCATGTCGCCCGGGCTGGTGAATCGCTACACGCACCACATCGGCAAGGAGGCGGAGGCGCGCAAAACGAGATCAAGGATGGAACGGCGCGTGCAAACTGCGCTGCCCGGCGATGAAGCTCGACGCCGTAAGTTGTTGATATGTCTCGCCGCAGCCGGGCGCATATGTTAACGGCGGGTTAACCCGCAGGGCGCTATGGGTTATCGGATGCTGGCGGCCGCCTGGCCGTCGTTGCAGCGATTCTCCGAGGGCTCATGGCTTCATGCCGCCTCCTCGCCATCCTGCTGGCCGCATCCGTCCTGACGGGCGCGTCGTCGCAGGCCCAGACGACTGGCGCGGTCTCCGTGGCCGGCCGTGGCGTCGTGGCGCGTCCCGCCGCGGAAGGCGCGCGTTCGACCCTTCCCGCGGTGGTTTCCGCAGCTCACCTGACGGTGGATGGCCAGCGCACGCGCCTGACCTTCGACCTGACGCGGGCGGTGGAGATGCGCGCCTTCGCGCTCGCCGATCCCTACCGGGTCATCATCGATCTTGACGAGGTGAACTTCCACATGGCGCCGCGCGCAGCCGAGCGCCGCGGTCTGGTCAAGACGTTCCGCTTCGGCCTGTTTGCACCGGGCAAGTCACGAATCGTGGTGGAGCTCACCGGACCTGCCATCATCGAGCGCGCCCTCACCATCGAGGGCGAGGAGGGTCGTCCGCCGCGCCTCCACCTCGACCTGGTGCGCACCGACACCGACGGTTTCCGGCGGGCTCTGGCCGACCGGGCCGTCAGCAACCTGGCGCGCCGCGGTGATCGCGAGACGCTGGGCCCGCGCCTGTCGCAGCGTCCCGACGACGATGGCGGCCCGCCGATCGTCGTCATCGACCCCGGCCATGGCGGCATCGACCCCGGCGCGACGGCGCCATCGACCGGTGACGAGGAGAAGATGATCGTCCTCGACTTCGCCAAGGTCCTGCGCGACAAGCTGGCCGCCGGCGGGCGCTACAGGGTGCTGATGACACGCGACCGCGACATCTTCATTCCGCTGGCCGATCGCGTCAGGATCGCGCGCGAGGCGCGCGCCCATCTGTTCATCTCGATCCATGCCGATTCCATCGGCGGCGCCAACGAGAACGCCCGCGGCGTCACCGTCTACACGCTGTCGGATCGCGCCTCCGACGCCGATTCCGAGCGTCTGGCCGAGCGCGAGAACAAGGCCGATGCCATTGCCGGCCTCGACCTGTCGGAGGAGCCCTCGGAGATCGCCGACATTCTCATCGACCTGACCCGCCGCGAGACGCGCATCTACTCGGCGAACTTCGCGCGCACGCTCGCCGGCGAGATGCGCCAGGTGACGCGCATGCACCGCCTGCCGCTGCGCTCCGCCGGCTTCCAGGTGCTGCGCGCCCACGACATCCCCTCGGTCCTCGTGGAACTCGGCTTCGTCACCAGCCGGCGCGACGTGGAGATGCTGACCTCGGCGATCTGGCGTGAGCGCACAGCCGATTCCGTCGCCAAGGCCGTCGCCCAGTTCTTCGCGACCCGCAACGGATCCGTGGCGCCAGCGGCCCGGCGCTGAATGGCGACCTGCCCGGATCCCGGGGGCCAGCGGTCTTCGGCAGTCGCACCCCGCACGAAGGCAACATGTCACCCGTCGCCGTCGGCCAGAAAAGATGGGGCCGCACTCCCGAGACGGCACGGCGGCTTGTAGAACGAGCCTCGGAGGATGCGACGGCGCCTGCGCCTCGCCGCGGCCCCCTCGGAGGCTCAGCGCATGGCCGGCGCCCTCGGGCGCAGGCCCTCCATCACGAAGCCCGCTGCCGTTCCCGGCAGCGCGATCAGGCCGTTTCCGAGCGTCGTGCCGATGTTGGCGCCCATGATGACGGCGATGGCGGGGCGAAGTCCGATCACTCCGGCATTAACGAGGCCGACAACCAGGACCGTCATGGCGGTCGAGGACTGGATGATGCCGGTGATGAAGGTCCCGCCCATCACGCCTCTGGACGGCGTGCCGGCGAATTTGGCCAGCAGCGCCCTCATCTTGTTGACGGCGAGCGACTGAATGCCGTTCGACATGAACTCGAGGCCGAGCATGAAGATGCCCAGGCCTCCGACGACAGGCACGAGAACCTGGGTGAACAAGTCGACTTGCATGGAGCCCCCCGAATTCGACGCAACGACTGGGAGGCTGCCCCGGCAAGGTCAGACTTCCACGGAGTCAGGGTAGGAAGCGCACATGACCTGCCGGCGACGAATCGCCCGGCTTCGCTCGCGCGCTGCCGCAGGTGCCGGGCCGATGCTGCCGCCGCCGGTCACCAACGGGTCACATCCGCGCCACAGTCGCAGGACATCCGTGGCCTCCATGCGCATCCCGCCGCCGGTTTCGGCCGATCTGCCGGGCCGTGCGGTTGGGCGGGGCAAGGGCTTCGTGCTATCATTGATCAATGTTTGATCGGGACATCCCCGGCCGGATTGCGGTGCGGTCCGATCCAGGGGACGACGAGAGGCGCAGCCCTCAAGGGCGCGGTTTGACCGGATGAGATTGGTTTTCCGATTCTTCGGCTGGGTGTTCGGGCTCGGGACGATCGCGTTCCTGCTCGGGTCGGCCGGCGTTGCCATCTACATCGCGCAGGTCACCAAGGAACTGCCCGACTACAACACGCTGCGCAATTACGAGCCGCCGATCATGAGCCGCGTCCACGCCTCTGACGGGCAGCTCATGGCGGAATATGCCCGTGAGCGGCGCCTCTATCTGCCGATTCAGGCGGTTCCCAAGCTGGTGGTCAACGCCTTCCTGTCCGCCGAGGACAAGAACTTCTACAACCACAACGGCATCGATTTCACAGGTGTCGCCCGCGCCGCGCTGACCAATTTCCAGAACCGCGGTTCCAATCGCCGTCCGCAGGGTGCCTCAACCATTACCCAGCAGGTGGCGAAGAACTTCCTGCTCTCCGGCGAGCAGACGGTCGATCGCAAGGTGCGCGAGGCGCTCATCGCCATGCGCATGGAATCAGCCTTCACCAAGGACCAGATTCTCGAACTCTACTTGAACGAGATCTACCTCGGCTTCGTCATTCCCGGCTATGGCGCCTATGGCATTGCCGCCGCGGCACTCGTCTATTTCGACAAGTCGGTGCACGAACTGACGATTCCCGAAGCGGCCTATCTCGCGGCCCTGCCGAAGAGCCCGACGCAGCTGCATCCCTTCCGCAACCGTGACCGCGCCATCGAGCGCCGCAACTACGTCATCAGCCGCATGGTCGAGGACGGCCACATCACAGCCGCGCAGGGCGAGGCCGCCCGCCGCACGCCGCTGACCGTCAACCCGCGCTCGCCGCGCCAGCAGACCTTCGCCGCCGACTTCTTCGCGGAAGAGGTGCGGCGCGAGATGACCGACCGCTTCGGCGACAAGAAGCTGCTGGAAGGTGGCCTGTCGATCCGCACCACGCTCGATCCGAAGCTCCAGGTCGCCGCCCGTCAGGCACTGACCGCCGGCCTCATCCGCTTCGACGAGCAGCGTGGCTGGCGTGGCCCGGTCACGCGGATCGAGGACATGCGCGGGGACTGGGGTCAGCGCCTCGCCGAGATCCGTTCGTTCAACGATATCGGCTGGCGCCTCGCTGTCGTCATCGACGCGCAGGGCGAAACCGCCCGCATCGGCCTGCAGCCGGGCCGCGAGGCCTCCGGTCAGGTGAGTGCCGCCCGTGACATCGGTCTGATCACGGCCGAGGGTGCGCGCTGGACGCGCCGGCCGGTGAGCCGCACGCTCAATGCCGGCGACGTCGTCTATGTCGAGCCGCTCGCCGGCCGCGACGGCCAGTTCCGCCTGCGCCAGATCCCGGAAGTCTCCGGCGGCCTCGTCGCCATGGACCCCTACACCGGCCGCGTGCTGGCCATGGTCGGCGGCTTCTCCTTCGACCAGAGCCAGTTCAACCGCGCCACCCAGGCCCGGCGCCAGCCCGGCTCGTCCTTCAA
>CAZPMD010000188.1:0-4550 GCA_964587395.1 uncultured Hyphomicrobiales bacterium | reverse complement strand
GATGCGGCCGAAGCGGTCCTTCACCGCCTTGAACAGGGCTGCGACGGACGCTTCGACGGCGACGTCCGTCGGCACCGCGACGACGGTCGCGCCGCCGGCCGTGGCCACCGTCTTGTCGAGTTCGTCCTTGCGGCGGCCGGCGACGACCACCGCATAGCCGGCCTTGGCCAGCGCCAGCGCCGAGGCGCGTCCGATACCCGATCCCGCGCCCGTGACGACGGCAACCCGCTGCGACATGTCTTCCTCCCGATGCGTCGGGCGCTCCGGCCCGCTCGTTGGGTCGGAGACTGGCCCAAAGCCGCGCGCCTGTCGACCGGCGCGTGGCAAGGCAGCGATGCGAAACGGTTTAAATCGCCAGGGCCGCTCTATTCCCCGCCGAGCCTCACCCGCATGCCGGCATAGACCGCGGCGCCCGGCCCCTGGTAGCCCAGGACGTTCTGGTAGCGCTGGCCGAAGACGTTCTCGCCGCGGACATAGACGGTCGCGGCCCTGGTGAGATCGTGGGAGATCTGGGCACCCACCAGGGTGTAGGCGGCGAGGCGCACGTCGTTCGAGCCGAAGGGGCCGAAGAAGGTGTCGCGCATGGTGCCGTTGTGGGCGAGCGTGACCGTCACCTTGGTCTTGTCGTCCGGCAGCGTCGCCACCGCCGAAAGGCTGGCGGCATGGCGCGGCCGGCGCAGCGCCTCCTTGGCGACATAGACGCCGCCGGCGAACTCGGCGGAGCGCGTGTCAGTATAGGTGTAGGAGCCGGTGAGCGACAGCCAGTCGGTGGGCCGCGCCGTGACCTGCACCTCGACGCCCTGACGCGTCGTCTGGAAGGGCAGGTTGATGGCGGTGCCACCGGACTGGACGATGGCGTCCATGATGCTGGCGCGGAAGACGGTCACGTCGGTGACCAGCCGGCCGCCGAACCAGCGCTGTTCGACGCCGGCGTCCCAGCCGATGGAATGCTCGGGCCTCAGGTTCGGGTTACCGGTGAAGTTGGCGAAGAATCCGAACTGCTCGAAGAAGGTCGGATTGGTCACGCCCTTGCCGACCGAGCCGTGCAGGCGCGTGCCGCTGGAGAAGGTCTGGGCGGCGGTCAGGCGCCAGGTGAAGGCGTTGCGGAACGACGAGTTCCAGTCCTGCCGGAGCGCCGCCGAGAGCGAGAAGCCGGTCGGCAGGCCGACGAGATACTCGCCGTAGAGGCCCTTGCGCTCGCGGCCGCGGCCGTCGGTGGCGTAGCTGTCGTTGACGAAGGGTCCGAAGAAGCCGTCGCTCTCGTAGTAGTAGCGGAAGTGCTCGCGGGTGATGTCGGCGCCGCCGACGAGGGTGTGGCGGGCGCCGAGGAGACCGGGCGTCTCGAAGGTGTAGGCCGAGCGGTAGTCGGCGCGGCTGCGCTGCGTCCGCGACCAGAAGCCCTGTGTTTCGAGGAAGCCGAAGGCGGAGAGATAGCTGTCGCGGGAGTTCGTCGACTGCTGCGAGGCATCGGCGGAGAAGCGATGCGTCCAGGCGCCCTCCAGCAGCTTCAGCGTGCCGGTGATGCGGCCCTGCATGTCGTTGGCGGTGCCGCGTCCGGTGCCGTCGGCGAGGAAGCCGTAGTTGGGATCGGGCGCGAAGCCGGGACCGAAGGCCGTGTTGCCGGGGTTGTAGAAGCCGGTGCGGCTGACCATGCGGCCGACTGCCTCGACGCTGAACCACTCGTTGAAGTCCGCCCCGAGCTTGGCGCTGATCGAGCCCATTTCCGAGCCGTTGGGGCGCGTCGTACCAGGCGCCACAACGAAACCGCCGGAGCGAAGACCCGAGATCGACAGGGCCGCATGGAACGGCCCCTGACCGCCGCGGACCGTGGCCGATCCGAGCAGCGTGCCGAAGGAGCCGCCCTCGATCCGCGCAGTGACTTCCGGCTTTGTCATGCCGCGCCCGGACTTGGTGGTGATGAGGATGACGCCGGCCTGGGCGTTCGGTCCCCAGATGCCCGACTGCGGCCCGCGCACCACCTCGATGCGGGCGATGTTGTCGACCGGGATGTTGGCGAGGTCGGCATCGCCGGAATTGACGTCGTTGATCGGGATGCCGTCGACGACGACCAGCACCTGGTTGGCCTCGGCGCCGCGGACGCGGATCTGGGTGAGGCCGCCGCGTCCGCCGGACTGGTTCACCGCGACGCCCGGGAGAAGGCGCAGCACGTCCGGGACGCTCGACGCGCCCTGGTTGGTGATGTCCTCGGCCGTCACGACGGAGACGGCCGAGCCGACGCGGGGCGCCTCCAGCGGCACGTTGCTGGCGCCGAAGACGGTGATCTCGGGAAGTTCCGCCGGCGGCTGCTGGGCCGCCGCGGGCGGAGCGAGAGCGCTCGCGGCGAGCAGGACGCTTGCGAGAATTCGCGGCAAGGACGGTTGGGGGGCGTGAAGAGGCATGGCGGAACTCCGCTCGGGACCACGTGGGTCGCGGAGCTGCCAGTCCCGGAGGAGTTGGAAGGAACCCGCGACGTTCGGTGTCACGGATCAAGCGGCGAAACCGCTCCCGACCGCGCCTCCCGCACGGACGGACAGTGACGTCGCGCCGGCCGGTCTCCTGGCTTGCGGGTCGTCGCCCGTCCTCGCCTTCCCGAAGCCGATGGCCTCAGTGGCATGTGGAGGAGGGCTCGCCGCTCACAGTTGCGGGGGCAGCCGCGGAATCGGATGCGACGCAGGGCCGCTTCCTCACCGCATTCCCGTGGCCGCCTCCCGAGAAGGACGCGGCCGCCGTCGCGAAGCGTCACTCATGCTCCTGAGGCCCGCCATGAGTCAATCCGCCGGACAGGAGGCCCCACATGAAAAGGCCCGCCACGGGGGCGGGCCTTCCTCAGCGCGGATCAGGCGATGTCAGATCGACGGCGTCCACTGCGCCGGAACGAGCTGGAAGCCGTTGCCCTCCTTGGCAATGAAGCCGTTGGACGGGAAGGGCGCGTGGTAGAAGTGGACGCGCGACTTCTCCGAGGCCGCCATGTCGAGCATGCGGCGACGCGTGGCCCGCGCCGCGTCGGCATCCATGTCGAAGATTGCCGACCAGTCCGGGTTGCGCACGAAGAGCGCCGGGTGGTTGGTGAGATCTGCCATGTAGGTCAGCGTGGCGTTGCCGGACGAGACGACGAACACCGTATGGCCGGGCGAGTGACCGAAGGCGGCCACCGAGGTGACGCCGGCGGCAACCGCGGCGCCGGGCTCGAAGCGCTTCACATTGGCGGCGATGGGGCCGAAGACGCGGCGCGCGTTCTGGAAGCCTCCGCGCATGGCCTCGGGAGCCGCGTTCATGCGCTCGTCCGACATCCAGAAGGCCCATTCGGGGGTCGGCACCTGGACCTCGGCGTTCGGGAAGACCGCCGTGCCGTCGCGCAGGCGGAGACCGTTGATGTGGTCGCCGTGGAAATGGCTGATGACGACGCTGTCGACCTTCGCCGGGTCGAAGCCCGCGGCCCTGAAGTTCGTCATCCAGGTTCCGGAGGTCGGCGCGCCGGCATTGCCGTTGCCGGTGTCGAGCAGGACGACCTTGCCGCCGGTCTCGACGACCAGCGTGTTGAAGGGGATCGGCACGGCATTGGTCGGCAGGAAGGCCGCGCTCATCGCCGACTGCACCGCCGGCAGCTCCGCATTGCGGATGAAGCCCTCGAGCGGCCGGGCGAAGAAGCCGTCATTGATGGCGGTGACGGTGATGTCACCGACCTTGTACTTGTAGAAGCCCGGCGCCTGGGCGGCCGCGGCGGCGGCCTGGGCGAAGACGGGGGTGTTCGAGGCGGTCAGGAAAGAGGGGGCGGCGAGGGCAGCGGCGCCCGCGGCCATGGCATGGCGGCGGTTGATCGTGGTCATTGGGGTTCCTCCGGCAGCAGAACGGCAAACGGCCATGGCAGCCATCATGCGCAGGCGATTACATTGCCGGAATGACGCTGGCATCCAGCCCTGTCACATGAATGTTACCGCTGGGCCACGCGGGTGCTGGCGCGGGCCACGGCCGCAATCGCCTCGCTGCGGTCGCGGACGACGATCAACTGGCGAATCTCGCCGCGCAGATAGGCCTGGAGAAAGCGGTTGTAGTCCTTGATCGAGATACAGCCGTTGGAATCGCCGTTCGGGCCGAGCA
Source organism: uncultured Hyphomicrobiales bacterium (assembly GCA_964587395.1). GTDB lineage: Bacteria > Pseudomonadota > Alphaproteobacteria > Rhizobiales > Phreatobacteraceae > Phreatobacter. The sequence continues at coordinate 452 of CAZPMD010000188.1, read as the reverse complement.
GATAGGTATGGGCGAGCAGGCCGGCGCGGCCGTGGATGGCCTGACTGCCGCCGACCGGGTTCAGGCGGATGGCGCGCACCCCGTGAAACAGCGCCTCGCGCTCGACCAGGTCATAGGTGTGCGGCGGCGTCGGACCGCGCATGCGCACATGGGCGTAGCGGACGTCGTTGCGCATGTCGCCGAGTCCGGACTGCGCCTCCAGCTGCTCGCCATTGGGCAGGTACACCATGCGCGAGCCGATGTCGTAGACGGCGACGCCCATGGGCGGCTTGGGGGCCGAGAGGCCGGGGAAGCCGAGGCCGAGACGGGCGCCGAACCCTCCGGTGCCCGCCGCGGGACCGGTGGAGGCGTCGGTGGCGGCAGCACCGGTGGGAGCATAGGCGAGCTGAGGGCCATCGGCTTCGCGGCGTGCCCCGAAGATGCGCTCGAAGAAATTGCGGCCGTCGTTCGGC
>CAZPMD010000187.1:0-4555 GCA_964587395.1 uncultured Hyphomicrobiales bacterium | reverse complement strand
TTTGGAGGCCCGAAGGGTCTCCCCTCATCATCACCAGCCGCTCGGTGCGCGACAGCACGCGTTCGTCGCGCGGCCAGGGCTGCACGAAGGCCGGCGCGCCGCGCAGGCGGTCGGCGAGGTGGCCCACCGCCATCGCGTAGTTCTCGGAGTTGTTGTACTTCATGATCACCCGGAAATTCGGGAGCATCAGGAAGGCCGGACCACGTGCTCCCGCAGGCAGGTGCAGGAACGCGGGGTCATTGTGGCGCGGGAAGGCGCGGCCGCCGGTACGCCTGACGCCGCGCGCCTCCCACTGGGCGATGGCCTGCGGCCGGTCGCGGCCCGCGAGCGTGAAGTCGAGGCCCGCCGGCACCACCACCTCGTAGCCCCAGCCCTGTCCACGCTGCCAGCCTTCGGCCCGCAGCAGGTTGCCGGTCGACATCAGGGCGTCGGGCACCGAGCCCATCAAGTCGATGCGCTGGCTGCCCGAGCTTGAGCGCGCGGCGCGCAGGAAGGTGGAGGGCATGAACTGGGTGTGGCCGAAAGCGCCCGCCCAGGAGCCACGGAAATTCGCCGGTGCGACATGGCCCTGGTTGATGATCTGCAGGGCCGCGACGAACTCGCCGCGGAAGAAGTCCTGCCGCCGGCCATAGCAGGCGAGGGTCGCGGTGGCCCGGACGACGCTGGTATTGCCCTTCGACTTGCCGAAGCTCGTCTCGATCCCCCAGATCGCCGCGATGATGTGCTTGTCGACGCCGGTTTCCTGTTCGGCGCGGTCGAAGGCCGCCCGGTGGACCTGCAGCATCCGCCGGCCCTCGGCGATGCGGGTCGCGGCGACGAGGCCGTTGATGTACTCCCAGGGCTGGCGCGAGAACTCCGGCTGGCGGTCGAGCAGGGCGAGGATCGAATTGTCGGGCGTCAGACCGGCGGTTGCCTGGGCAAAGACCTGCGGGAGAACGCCGCGAGCCCGCGCCTGCTGCTCGAGCCCGCGCAGGCAGTCGGCGAAGCTCCCCTGGGCCGCCGCGGGCGCCGCCCACAGCACGAAACCTGCGAGCGCGAACGCCGCCAGTCTTCCACCACCATGTCCGCCGACAACCATGCCAAGCGCCTCCCGATCCGGAACGGCCCGCCCGAGGGCTAGTGGAACAACGCGCATGCTGAATGAACAGTTAAGCTGCGGCCAGAGTGGACGTCCAGAGGTCGCCCTGCCGGCGCGTTCACCCCCGCCGCAGCCGCTCGAGGAACGCCCGGTCGGCCTCGCCCGTGGGCGACATGCCGAAGCGGCCCTGCATGGTGCGCACCGCCGCCTTGGACTTCTCGCCGAGAATGCCGTCGACGTCGCCGAGGTCGAAGCCCAGGCGATTGAGGCGGGTCTGGATTTCCTCGCGGTCGGCGTGGGTCAGCCCGCCTTCGCCCGGCGGCCAGGGCTTGGAGAAGCGGCCGGCGCCCTTGATGCGGTCGCCGAGGTGGCCGACCGCCAGCGCATAGGAATCAGCGTTGTTGTAGCGCTTGATGACATTGAAATTGCTGGTCAAAAGCAAATGCGGCCCGCCTTCCCCGGCCGGCTTCCAGAGGGATGCCTGGGCACCGCCCGACATGGGGCCGCCACCGATGCGGCGCACGCCGGCGCCCGCCCAGCCGTCGAAGCTCTTGCGCTGGGCGCGGTTGCCGGGAAGGCCCGGAGCATGGACATCGAAGCCCCAGGGCACGCCCGGCGTCCAGCCATTGCGGCGCAGGTAGTTGGCGGCCGAACCCATGGCATCGGGGATCGAGGTCCAGATGTCGCGCCGCCCGTCGCCGGTGAAGTCGACCGCAAAGGCATGGAAACTCGTCGGCATGAACTGGACGTGACCCATGGCGCCGGCCCAGGAGCCGATCATGTTCTGGGGTGTGGTGTCGCCGGCCTGCAGGATGCGCAGCGCCGCAACCAGTTCGCGGCGGAAGAAGTCGGCGCGCCGGCCGGCCGCGGCGAGGGTGGCCATGGCCTGGATGACATAGTGCTCGCCCCGGGCGGTGCCGTAGGAGGTCTCGTTGCCCCAGATGGAGCAGATGATCTCGCCTGGCACACCGTAGCGGCTCTGCACCGCCGAGAAGGTGCCTCCGTGCTGGGCGAGGGCGGCCCGGCCGTTGTTGACGCGTTTGTTCGAGGCGCGGACGTCGACATAGTCGCCGAGGGTCCGCCGGAATTCCGGCTGGCGCTGCGACAGCTCGATCACCCGCGGATTGGGCTGAACCCCGGCAAAGGCGCGGTCGAAGGTGGCGCGCGACACGCCCGCCGCCGATGCGGCCGGCCAGAGGCCGGCGACGAAGGCCTCGAAGGATTGCGCCTCGGCCGGTCGAATGAAGCCGGGCGCCGCGATGGCGGCTGCTCCGGCGAGCACGGTGCGGCGGGTGATGAAGGTCATGTCATCTCCGGAGGGCACAATCGGATCAGCCCTTGATCCAGCGCATGGAGGGAGAATCAGTCGCGCATGAAGATAGCGCGGATGTGGCGGCTTCGGCACCGGGCGATCAGCCCGCGACGACAGGTCGCCGATGCGGAACGATCGGCCGTCTGGCCGGTTGCTCGAAGCACAAGGAGACGACAGCCATGACCGAAGTCCGAATCCCGCGCGATGCCCTGGTTTTTGTCGGTGACGGGGCCAAGGCCCTGTTCCTTCGCAACAAGGGCGATGCCGGACTGGTGAACCTGGTCGTCGAGCGCATCTTCGAGCAGGAGAACCCGGCGACACACGACCAGGGTACCGACCGCCCCGGCCGTTCCTTCTCCAGCGCCGGCACGCATCGGTCGGCGATGGAACAGACCGACTGGCATCAGCTTGCCGAGGACCGCTTCGTCGGCGAGGTGGCCGACGCCCTCTACAAGCAGGCTCACGCCGGGCGTTTCGAGACGCTCATCGTGGTGGCACCGCCCAAGGTTCTCGGCAACCTGCGCAAGGCCTTCCACAAGGAGGTCTCCGACCGCGTCAGCGCGGAGGTGCCCAAGGACCTGACGAAGCACCCCGTCCACGACATCGAGCGGCTCCTGGCGGCCTGATGCGCTAGCGGACGCGTGCGGCGAGGGGCGCCAGTTCCTCACCGGCCTCCGGCGAAAGGGCAGGAGCCACCATCGTCGGCTCGTGGCCGCAGACGCGGTTTCGGCCGGTCCGCTTGGCGCGGTAGAGACGTTGATCGGCCGTCGCGACGAGGTTTTCCCAGGTCTGGGGCGATCCCGACGGACGCACGGCGACGCCGAAACTGCTGGTGACCGTGAGGTGGGGCGCATGGGGGATGCGGGTGCGGGCGATAGCTCCGCGTATCCGCTCGGCGAGCGCCATGGCCTCGGCCTCACTGGTCCGGGACAGCAATATGATGAATTCCTCGCCGCCATAGCGGGCGAAGGCGGCCGTCCCGTCGAGCTCTTGGCCGACTTGCCGGGCGATGGACACCAGCACGGCGTCGCCCGCAGCATGGCCCTGGCCGTCGTTGATGGCCTTGAAGTGGTCGATGTCGAACAGCACGACGCCCACCGAACGCCCGTGGGCATCGGCCTCGGCGAACGTGCCCGCCGCCGCCTCGTTGATGGCCCGGCGGTTCAGCAGGCCGGTGAGCATGTCCGTCTCGGACAGATGGCGCAGCTGGTCCGCCATCCGCCGCTGCTCGTCCTCGAGTTCAAGGCGCCGGCGCTGCTGGACGCGCAGGGTCTCGAGACCCTTGAACATGTCGCGCACCTCGACGCTGGCGGGGCCGCGGGCCGGCGGGTCGGAGAGGTCGCCCTGGGCGATCCGCAGGATCTGCCGGTGAGCGGCCATGAGTGGACGGAACAGGCCGTCGCGGAAGACGAGTGCGATGGCAATGATCGCCAGGACCGCAACGGCGGTGAGCAGCAGCGAGGCGAGCACCATCAGGTAGGACTGGTGGTGCAGCCGCTCGAGTGTCTGGCGTGAAGCCGTGACGACGCGGTCACGCAAGACCTCGACCGGCTTCATGCCGGGCACATAGGCGCGGGTGAAGGTGTCGGTATCCGGACGCGGCTCGTCGGACCGCAGCGCCGCGATCCGCTCGGCATAGGGCAGCGCGCCGCGGAAGTAGCCGTCCTCGACCGCGTCGATCGCGGCATCGATGCCGGTGCCCGGCAGGAACACGGCGCCGTAGTTGGTCATGGCGCCACGCATGAGGTCGATCCTGGCGCGGGTGGTGGCGATCGCCGCGTCGAGCCGCGGATGGACGGCTGCGTCGCTGGTGAGCTTCATCACGACGTAGGAGCCGAGGCGTCCGGTTTCCTCGCGCAGGGCACCTGCCAGCGAGTTGATGACGATGTCGGAGGCGAGTTCAGATGCTTCGGTCACCGCGACACGTCCGAGACCGTCGCGCAGCCTGGCGGCGGTGTCGGCGGCTTCGAACATGGCCTCGATCGCCTGGCGCGTCGGCGCGCCGTGGCGCTGCTCCGCCGGGCGGGCGATGACGCTGTCGACGGCGGCACGGCCGGCGGCGAGGTCTTGCCGCAGCTGCCGTGCGATGCGGGCGAGGGAGGTGGCGTTCCGGTCAGCACCGACCTTTTGTTCCGCTGCCGCGATCTCGCGGTCGGTCAGGGCGC
>CAZPMD010000186.1:0-4755 GCA_964587395.1 uncultured Hyphomicrobiales bacterium | reverse complement strand
CGGGGAGCCGGGCTCGGCGGACCGCGATGCAGCGGCCATCGTGGAGCGCTTCGGCCGCATCGACGTGCTGTTCACCGCCGCCGGCTTCTCCGTGGGCGGCACCATCCTCACGACGTCGCCGGAGGACTGGGACCGCGTCTTCCGCGCCAATGTCGGCGGCACCTGGCTCTGGGCCCGCGCCGTCGTCCCCGTCATGCGCGAACAGGGTGGTGGCGCCATCGTCACCACGGCATCTCAGCTCGCCATCGCCGGCGGGGCCGGCAACGCCGCCTACATCGCCGCCAAGGGAGCCATCCTGAGCCTCACCCGCACCATGGCGCTGGACTTCGCCGCCGACCGCATCCGGGTCAACGCGCTGGCGCCCGGCGCCATCGACACGCCGATGCTCCGCCGCAGCTTCGGACGCGCGGCCGACCCGGCTGCTGCCGAGGCGCGATCCGTCGCCCGCCATCCGCTCCGCCGGCTCGGGCGACCGGAGGAGATTGCAGAAGCGGCTCTCTATCTCGCCAGCGATGCCGCCGCTTTCACCACGGGGACCACCTTGGCCGTTGACGGAGGGTGGCTCGCAGGCTGACACTGCCTAACCCTTGGGCAGGGTGGCATTCATGCTGCTCAGGGCGGCTCAAACCGGACACCGATTCTACATCGGCACCGCACGGCAATAAGGATTTTTCCTCAATACCGCATGGCATCGACATCGCAAGCCGCTGGTACGGCGCTTGCTAACACCTTCTGGAAACCCCGATCAGCGCGATCGGCCCGCCAGCGTCACCGGAGACTGCGTCATGAAGCTGAACCGTCGTAACCTCCTTGCGGGAACGGCCGCCATCGCGACTGCCCCCTATCTCGGCGGAAGGGCCGAGGCGCAGACCCGCGCCGAGACCCTGCGCTACGTTACCGGCGCGGCCGTCAACACCCTCGACCCCACCATGCCCGGCTCGACGCGCGAGGCTTTCGGCATCAGCGTCAACGTCTACGACCGCCTGGTCTCCTTCGGCCGCAAGCAGCGCAACGGCAACTGGGTCTTCGACATCGACAACATCCGCGGCGAGATCGCCGAGAAGGTCGACATCAGCCCCGACGGCATGACCTTCACCTTCCACATCCGCAAGAACGCCAAGTTCCACGACGGAACGCCGGTGACGGCCGCGGACGTGAAGTGGTCCTACGACCGCGCCGTCTCCGCCCGCTCCCTCGCAGCCGCCCAGATCGGCACCGGCTCCTGGACCAAGCCCGAGCAGTTCACCATCGTCGATACCCACACGGTTGTCGGCAAGATCGACAAGCCCGATCGCCTCGCCCTGCCGAACCTCTGCACGCTCTACGCGATCGTCTTCAACTCCACCCTGGTCAAGAAGCACGTGACGCCGCAGGACCCCTGGGGCCAGAACTGGACCAAGGACAACACGGCCGGTTCCGGCGCTTATACGGTGGAGAGCTTCAAGGCCGGCGAGCAGGTCATCCTGCGCCGCAACGACGCCTGGACCGGCGGCGTCGACGGCAAGCCGGCTCCCTTCCGCCGCATCATCTGCCAGACGATTCCCGAGGCGGCGACCCGCGCCAGCCTCATCGAGAAGGGCGATGCCGACCTCTCCATCGACCTGCAGCCGAGCGATATCGATACGCTGGTCCAGCGCGGCCGCGTCAAGGCGATCTCGACGCCGCAGTTCAACGCCTTCTCGATGATCGCCTTCAACACCAGGATGCCGCCCTTCGACAACAAGAAGGTGCGTCAGGCGATCGCCGCCGCCCTGCCCTACGATTCGCTGTTCAAGGCGGGCCTGTTCGAGCGCGGCGCCAAGCTCTACGGCGGCACCTGGTCGGGAACGCCGACAGACGCGTCCTTCCCGCAGCCGATGCCCTACAAGCAGGACGTCGCCAAGGCCAAGGCACTGCTGGCGGAAGCCGGCTTCCCCAACGGCTTCGAGACCTTCTTCGCCTTCAACCTGGGCTCTGCCGCCTTCGCCGAGCCGATCGCGGCGCTGGTGAAGGAAGCCCTCGCCGCCATCAACATCCGGGTCGAGATCCAGAAGCTGCCCGACGCGCAGATCTCGACCATGGTCACCGAGCGCAAGCTGCCCTTCTTCATCGAGACCTCCATCGCCTGGCTGCCCTCGACCGACTATTTCTTCCGCACCTTCCTCTACGGACCGCAGCGCTGGAACTACTCGGGCTGGAACGACCAGCGGATCGCCGACATCGCGGAGAAGGCGCGGTTCGAAACGGACAAGGCCAAGTATGATGCGGCCTGCAAGGAGATGATCGCGATCATGGCCGAGGAGACGCCGATCGTCATGCTCTGGCAGCCCAACCAGGACGCCGTCATGCCGAAGAACATCGACGGTTACACCTACGGCTATCACCGGCAGGTCGATTTCCGCGACGTGAAGCGGACCTGACCGCCAGATGAGCCTTGCAGTTGCCATTGCCAGGCGCGCCGGACGACGGACCCTCTCGTCCGTCCCGGCGCTCCTCGGCGTGATCGTCTTCACCTTCCTGCTGATGCGGGTGCTGCCGGGCGATCCGGCGGTGTTCTTTGCCTCCGGCCCCAATGCCGGTCAGGCGGAAATCCAGATGATCCGCGAGCAGATGGGGCTCGACAAGCCGCTGCCGCAGCAACTGCTGCTCTATCTGAAGGACATCGCGACTGATCGCCCTGTCGCTGGCGCTGCCGCTCGGCATCCTCGCCGCGCTGAAGCCCAATTCCATCATCGATCACGGCGTGCGCTTCCTCTGCACGCTCGGCGTCTGCGTCCCGACATTCGTGTCGGGGCTGCTGCTGATCTACGCCTTCTATTACATCCTGGGCATCGCCCCTGACCCGACCGGCCGGCTCGACGTCTTCGCCTCGCAGCCGCCGGTGGTGACCGGCTTCATCCTGATCGACGCGGCCCTCGCCGGCGAATGGGAGTCCTGGCGCGCCGCGGCGAGCCAGCTCATCCTGCCCGCCTCCACCATGGCGCTCTTCGTCCTCGCGCCGCTGGCCCGCATGACGCGGGCCGCCATGCTTTCGGTGATGACCAGCGACTTCGTCCGCACCGGCGAGGCGCTCGGCCTGTCGCGGCGGCGCGTCGTCCTCGTCTACGCGCTGCGCAACGCGCTCCTGCCAGTCCTCACCATCATGGGCATCGTCTTCTCCACCATGCTCGGCGCCAACGTGCTGGTGGAGAAGGTCTTCTCCTGGCCTGGCGTCGCCTCCTACGCCCTCGACGCGCTGCTCACTTCCGACTACGCGCCCGTGCAGGGCTTCGTGCTGCTCATGGCCTTCATCTTCGTCATGGTGAACCTGACCATCGACGTGCTCTACGGTCTCGCCGATCCCAGGATCTCGATCGAATGAGCGCGACGCTCCGCCATACCGCCTACATCCTGCGCGGCAACCCGGTGACGCTCGTCGCCGGCATGGGCGCGGCCCTGCTCGTCCTGATCGCGCTCGTCGGTCCCTGGATCGTGCCCTACGGGCCGACCGTCTCCAACGTGCCGCAGGCGCTGCAGCCACCCAGCGCGGCCCACTGGTTCGGCACTGACCAGCTCGGCCGCGACGTCTTCTCCCGTGTCATCGTCGCTACCCGGCTCGACCTCGCCATCGCCGCCTCGGCGGTCAGCCTGTCCTTCGTCGTTGGTGCCATGGTCGGCGCCTTTACCGGCTATCATGGAGGCCGCCTCGACCGCTGGGTCGGACGTTTCGTCGACGTGCTGATGGCCTTCCCGCTCTTCGTCCTGGCCATGGCGCTGGTGGCGGCGCTGGGGAACCGGGTCGAGAACATCATCTACGCCACCGCCATCATCAACCTGCCCTTCTACATCCGCTTCGCCCGCGCCGAGGTGAACGTGCGCCGCAACTCCGGCTGGGTGGAAGCAGCCCGCGCCTCCGGCAACAGCCACGTCCGCGTCGTTCTGCTCTTCCTGCTCCCCAATGTCCTGCCGGCCATGGCGGTGCAGATCTCGCTGAACCTCGGCTGGGCCATCCTCAATGCCGCCGGCCTGTCCTTCCTCGGCCTCGGCGTCCAGGCACCGACGCCGGAATGGGGCATCATGGTCGCCGAGGGTGCCCGCTTCATCACCACCGGCAAGTGGTGGCTGGTGGTCTTCCCCGGCGCCGCCCTGATGACCGCCGTGCTCTGCTTCAACCTGCTCGGCGACGGCCTGCGCGACATCCTCGACCCGAGGATGCGGACGTGACGGCGCCCCTCCTCGCCATCGACGACCTCAAGGTCACCTTCTCCACCCGCAACGGCCTCGTGGAAGCACTGAAGGGCGTGTCCCTCACGCTCGATGCCGGCGAGACTCTGGGCATCGTCGGGGAATCCGGCTCCGGCAAGTCGGTCACCGCCTTCTCGGTGATGCAACTCCTCGACCGCGCCGGCAGGATCGCCAACGGCCGCATCACCTTCCGCGGCCAGGACATCACCCGCGCCTCGCGGTCCATGCTGCAGCCGCTGCGCGGCGCGGCCATGTCGATGATCTTCCAGAACCCGCGTGCGGCGCTGAACCCGATCCGCACGGTCGGCCTGCAGATCGCCGACGTCCTGCGCGCCCATGATCCGTGATCCCGAGGATCGCCTCGACGCCTATCCGCACGAGCTCTCCGGCGGCATGCGCCAGCGCATCATGATCGCCATGGCGATTGCCTGCGAGCCGGCGCTGCTGATCGCCGACGAGCCGACCACCGGCCTCGACGTGACGACGCAGAAGACGGTGATGGATCTCCTCGCCGACCTGACGCGCGAGCGGCAGATGTCGACCATTCTCATC
>CAZPMD010000185.1:2504-4780 GCA_964587395.1 uncultured Hyphomicrobiales bacterium | reverse complement strand
ACCAGCCCGATCGGCAACCAGCCGATCATGCCGCCGCGCCGCTGCACGCCTGCGCGATGAAATGAAGAAGGCGGCGCCTGTTCCGGTGCCGCCTCATCAAACCGACGATGGTTCGCCGACGCCTCAGCGCGCGGCGGTCCAGCTCACGTTGCGGCAGAGCAGGCGGCCGAGAATGCAGCCGCGCGTGCTCATCTGGTCGCCCGTGCTGTTGATGATGATGGTGTAGCTGCGTCCACGCTTGGGATCGAAGGCCGTTCCCTCGAACTTGCCCTCCCCCTGGCGCGCCAGCGTCATCACGAGCCGGTCGCCGACCTCCTCGCCGCTGCTGGTGTCGCCGATCCACAGGTTGGTGGCGCAGACCTTGTCGCCGCAGGGGGCGATGCGGACCCGCGCATTGCCGTCGCCGCGAAGCCATACACCGTCGATCGCCCGGGCGCCTGCCACAGTGGCCGCGAGCATGAGGACGGAAGCCAGACAGGTCTTGGCAAGTCGCATGGGATCATCTCCGCCGATGGTCACAACCGGATTGATACGGCCCGAAGCGGCATGTGGTTCGGCAAGGTCGAAGCCTGGTCACGCAAATGTCATGACGGCGGCACCGCCCCTTAACGCCTCCCGCCGAACCCGCTATAGCTCCGCCCTCCGGAGCCCCTGATGAGCGATCCCGCCGAAAAGCCGAAACCGAAGGCCGTCTACGTCAAGTCCTACGGCTGCCAGATGAACGTCTATGACAGCCAGCGCATGGCCGACGTCATGGGCGCCGAGGGCTATCGCGAGGTCGCAACCCCCGAGGAGGCCGACCTCATCCTGCTCAACACCTGCCACATCCGCGAGCGCGCCGCCGAGAAGGTCTATTCCGAGCTCGGCCGCATGCGCGTCATCAAGGAGGAGGCAAGGGCAGCCGGCCGCAAGGTGATGGTGGGCGTCGCCGGCTGCGTCGCCCAGGCCGAGGGCGAGGAGATCGTGAAGCGCGCGAGGGTCGTGGACCTCGTCGTCGGCCCGCAGAGCTATCACCGCCTGCCCGACCTCATCGCCCGCGCCGCGGCCCGGCCCGGCGTCGTCGATACCGAGTTTCCCGTCGAGGACAAGTTCAAGACGCTGCCCGCGGCGCCCGAGGCGAAGACGCGGTCCCGCGGCCTCACCGCCTTCGTCACCGTGCAGGAGGGCTGCGACAAGTTCTGTACCTTCTGTGTCGTGCCCTACACCCGCGGCGCCGAGGTTTCGCGTCCGGTGGCGCAGGTCCTCGGCGAAGTGGAGAAGCTGGCAGACGCCGGCGTGCGCGAGGTGACCCTGCTCGGCCAGAACGTCAACGCCTATCACGGCACCGGGCCGGACGGGTCCGAATGGACGCTGGCGCGGCTGCTCCGCCGCCTTGCCGAGGTGCCGGGCATTGCGCGCCTGCGCTACACCACGAGCCATCCGCGCGAGATGACGGACGACCTCGTCGAGGCGCACCGCGACCTGCCCGAACTCATGCCCTATCTGCACCTGCCGGTGCAGTCCGGCTCCTCGGCCGTGTTGAAGCGGATGAACCGCAAGCACAGCCGCGACGATTATTTCCGCCTCGTCGAGCGCATCCGCGCCGCCCGTCCGGACATCGCCCTGTCCTCCGACTTCATCGTCGGCTTCCCCGGCGAGACGGACGCCGATTTCGCCGACACGCTGGATCTCGTCCGCCGGGTCGGGTTCGCGGCGGCCTACACCTTCTCCTATTCCTCGCGGCCCGGAACCCCCGGCGCCGAGATGGACGGGCACCTCGACGAGGGTCTGAAGACTGCGCGGCTGCATGAGCTGCAGGCCCTTGTCGCCACCCAGCAGCAGGCCTTCCAGGAGAGCCTCGTCGGACGAACTGTCGATGTCCTCTTCGAGAAGGCCGGTCGCAAGCCCGGGCAGGTGGTCGGCCGCTCGCCCTATCTCTCGCCGGTGCAGGTCATCGGACCGTCGTCTCTCATCGGCAGCATCGTCCCTGTGCGAATCACGGGAGCCAAGACAAACTCCCTGGATGGCGATCTCGTCGAGGCATCCCATATTCCGGCAGTGCATGCGGCAGAGTAAGTGGTCTCAACCCAGGACAAGAGGACGGCGCGGTTGAAAAATCCCAGCGGGGGCGGCTTCGGCCCGGACAGCGGACGCAACATTCCCTGGCTTGCGACGCATGACGACACGGCCGAGGCCGAGATCACCCTCTCCTTCGACGACAACCGCCTCGCCAGCCGCCTGTTCGGCCAGTACGACCAGAACCTCGCCTTCCTCGAGAAGCGGCTCGGCATCCGTGC
>CAZPMD010000185.1:0-2494 GCA_964587395.1 uncultured Hyphomicrobiales bacterium | reverse complement strand
GCCGATCCCTGCGAGCAGGGCAAGGTCGTGCTGGAAAACCTCTACGCGCGGCTGAAGAGCGGTCACGACGTCAATCTCGGCGACGTCGACGGCGCCATCCGCATGTCGACGTCGCAGGGATCGCTGTTCGAGGCGGATGGCGCGCCGCGTCTCGGCCACGAGGAGATCGTCACCCGCAAGCGCACGGTGCGCGCCCGCACCCCGGCTCAGGACGCCTATATCCGTGCTCTGAAGCGCCACGAACTCGTCTTCGGCATCGGCCCCGCCGGCACCGGCAAGACCTGGCTCGCCGTCGCCCAGGCCGTCGCCCTGCTCGACAAGGGCATGGTCGACCGCCTCATCCTCACCCGCCCGGCGGTGGAAGCCGGCGAGCGCCTCGGCTTCCTGCCCGGCGACATGAAGGAGAAGGTCGATCCCTATCTGAGGCCGATCTATGATGCTCTCTACGACCTGATGGACGCCCCGCGCGTCGAGCGTGGCATGCAGTCCGGCATGATCGAGATCGCGCCGCTGGCCTTCATGCGCGGCCGCACCCTGACCAATGCGGTCGTCATCCTCGACGAGGCGCAGAACACCACGTCCATGCAGATGAAGATGTTTCTCACCCGCCTCGGTGAGAACTCGCGCATGATCATCACCGGCGACCCGACCCAGGTCGATCTCCCGCCCGGCATGAAATCGGGCCTGTCGGAAGCGCTGGACCTGCTCGACAACGTCGACGGCATCTCCCAGAGCTACTTCACCGAGGATGACGTGGTCCGTCACGAACTCGTCGGCCGCATCGTCAAGGCCTACGAGGCGGCGACCCGCGCCGGCGAGCACGCGGCCCCGCACAAGCCGCGCCGAATGCGCGAGCCATGACCCTGCCGTCGGCCGAAACGACCGCGATCCAGACGGAGATCGCGGTCCTCTCCGACCTGTGGAATTCGCTTCCGGAGGCCGAATCGGTCGTGCATCGGGCGGTCGAAGCCGTCGCGTCGCGCGCCGATGTCGCGGTGCCGGCCGGCGCCGAACTGTCGCTGGCCCTGGCCGACGACGCCGCCGTGCAGGCCCTCAACCGCGACTACCGGGCCAAGGACAAGCCGACCAACGTGCTGTCCTTTCCGGCGGTCCATGGGCCGCTGCTCGGCGACGTGATCATTGCCTGGGAGACCCTGCTGCGCGAGGCCGCGGAGGAGAGCCTGCCGACCGCCGATCACCTTGCCCACTTGACGATCCATGGCCTCCTGCATCTTTTAGGCTATGATCACGAGACCGAGGCGGAAGCGTTGACGATGGAGGCCCTTGAAACCTCGATCCTCGCGAGCCTCGGAATTCGCGATCCCCACGCGGCCGGGCGCGAGACGCCCGATGGAACCCATGCCCGACCCTAGCGACAGTCGATACCGAAGCACCGCGGCAGAGGCCGCTTCCACGCCAAACCCCCAGGGCGGACCTCCCGCGGAAACCGCCAGTCCGGCGCCCGAACGCGCTGCCGACCGGCACGATCGCTGGGTCGACCGGCTGCTCTTCCGCCTGCGGCTGAAATCGAGCGCCTCCGCCCGGCAGAACCTTGAGGACGTGCTGGAGGAGAACGCGCCCGCCGCTGCCGGCTTCACGCCCGAAGAGCGGTCGATGCTGCGCAACATCCTCGACCTGCGCGAAAGCCGGGTCAACGATCTGGCCCAGCCGCGCGCCGACATCATGGCGGTGCAGAAGGATACCACGCTGGCCGTGCTGATGCAGGCGTTCGAGGATGCCGGCCACACCCGGCTCGTCGTCTATGACGATACGCTCGATGACCCGGTCGGCATGGTCCACATCAAGGATCTCGTGAAGCACCTCTTCGCCGAGGCGAAGAAGGCGACCCGCAAGCGCCGCACACGCGGCAAGTCCGTCGAGGCGGCCCCGGAGGCGGTGGCGCCGGAGGCCCCGAAGGTGGCGAACGGTCTCGATCTCGGCGCCGTCGATCTCAATGTCGCCCTGTCGGCGACGCGCCTGATCCGGCCGATCCTCTTCGTGCCGCCGTCCATGCCGGCCATCGACCTGCTGGCCCGCATGCAGGCGACCCGCATCCAGCTGGCGCTCGTGGTGGACGAGTATGGCGGCACCGATGGTCTGATCGCGATGGAGGACATCGTCGAGAGCATCGTCGGCGACATCGAGGACGAGCACGACGTCGACAATGCCCGCACCATCTCGCAGATGGCCGACGGCGCCTATATCGCCGACGCGCGCGCCACGCTCGACGAGGTCCGCGAGACGCTGGGGCCCGATTTCGATCCGGGAGAGGAGATCAGCGAGGGCGTCGATACGCTCGGCGGCTACCTGACGGTCCTGGCTGGGCATGTCCCCGTGCGCGGCGAACTGGTGGCCGGTCCCGGCGAGCTCGAGTTCGAGATCGTCGACGCAGATCCGCGCCGCGTGAAGCGTGTCAAGATCACCCGCGGCCGCGGCCTGATCAGCAGGCCGGTAGCTCGCGGGCGCCGCAAGGATGAGGAAGAGCAGTCGGCCG
>CAZPMD010000184.1:0-4845 GCA_964587395.1 uncultured Hyphomicrobiales bacterium | reverse complement strand
CAACCGTTTCGTCTGGATCGTGCTGCTGGTCACGCTCGGCTTCGGTGCCATCGGCCTGTGGGGCCTTCTGGCGCTGTTCACCGCCGCGTCGGGGACGGTGCCGCCGTTCCAGCTGACAGCCATGACCTTTGCGGTCGGCGGGACCATCGGCCTCATCGTCGTGGCGATGCGCCCGGGGGGCCTGCGCCTCCTCGCCCAGCCGCCGCTGGTCTGGATTCACGGCATTGCCGGGCTGTTCGGCTATCACGCGCTTTACTTCACGGCGCTGCGTTTCGCGCCGGCGGCGGAAGCGAACCTCCTCAACTATCTCTGGCCGCTGCTCATCGTCGTCTTCTCGGCGCTGCTGCCCGGCCAGCGGCTGAAGGCCCATCACCTCGCCGGCGCGCTCCTCGGCCTTGCCGGCACGGCACTGCTCATCATCGGCCGCGGCGGGCTCGGCGGCGGCTTCGCCGCGGGCCACCTCATCGGCTATGCCGCCGCCGCCGGCTGCGCCCTGTTCTGGGCCGTCTATTCGGTGACCGCACGGCTGCTGCCGCACGCGCCGACGGAAGCCGTCGCCGGCTTCTGCCTCGCCACGGCCGCCCTCGCCCTCCTCTGCCACCTTGCGGTGGAGACGACGGTCTGGCCGGCGGATGTCCTCCAGTGGCTCGCTATCCTCGGCATGGGGCTCGGGCCGGTCGGCGCGGCCTTCTACCTCTGGGACGTCGGCATGAAGCGCGGCGACATCCAGGTGCTGGGCGCGGCGAGCTACGCCGCCCCGGTGCTCTCGACCCTGGCGCTCGTCGCCTTCGGCTACGCCCGGCCGAGCCTCGTGCTCGCCGCCTCGGTGGCGCTGATCGTCACGGGATCGCTGGTGGCGGCGAGGGATATGCTGCGGCGGTAGGGGGAGCTCGGGACTGGGGATGCCAGCTGAATGCCCCACCCGCACCCTCCCCTTTGCGCTCCGCTCCAAGGGGAGGGAGACCACGGCGTAGCGGCCCCTCGGCAACGACTGGGCCAGGCCCAACCGTTCCGGTCATGCGGAACGTCGAAGTCC
Source organism: uncultured Hyphomicrobiales bacterium (assembly GCA_964587395.1). GTDB lineage: Bacteria > Pseudomonadota > Alphaproteobacteria > Rhizobiales > Phreatobacteraceae > Phreatobacter. Next base: position 3,809 of record CAZPMD010000184.1, on the reverse strand, counting down.
CCCTCCCATCGCGCAGCGAGGGGAGGGTAAGGGTGGGGCATTGGGACGGGCGCGCTGCATCGCGCAAGTGCGTCCTTCGAGGCTCGCTCGCTGCGCTCCATCGCACCTCAGGATGAGGAATGTTGAGACCTGCATCCGGCGCGGCATGAACGGGCAGGCTGCGTTCCGGCCAGCCGTTTGCCAGCCACCAACCTCCCTCATCCTGAGGTGCGGCCTGAAAGGCGAGCCTCGAAGGACGCACTTCCCGGAATGCAGGTCTACCGAGGCAGAATTCAGCCCTGCTGCATCCGCCGGCAGTGGTAGTCATAGGCGGGCGTGAAGCCCAGCCGCCGGTAGAGCGCCTGGGCCTTCACATTGGTCTTGCGCACCTGCAGATAGGCGGTCCGGGCGCCGTGCGAGCGGCCCCAGTGCAGAAGCGAGCCGATCATGCGCTGGCCTGCCCCCGACCCGCGCGCCGCCGGGTGCACGGCGAGGTCGTAGAGTCCGACATAGCCGCGATCGGCGACGGCGAGGCCGAAGCCGAGCGGCTTCCTGTCGACATAGACGGTGGCGAAAGCCGTCTCGACGCGGATGGCGCCGACGATGCGGCCCAGCATCTCGCGCTGCCAGTCGGCGAGCTCATAGGCCTCCGCCGCGCCGTCGATCCAGCCCTGGGACGGCTCCTCCGACAGCACCACGGCGGCGTCCGGCGCCCCCGCGATCTTCACGCGCTCTGTCAGCGGCGCGACCATGACGTCGGTCTCGTCATAGATGGTCCAGCCGGCGTCGGCGAAGGCGGTATCGATGCCCTCGCCGGCCAGCGGCGTGATGCGCACCATCGGCTCGATGCCGGCCTTGCGATAGAGCGACTTCACCGTCGTGATCAGTTCCCCGCCGGTGATGGAGGAGGGATAGAAGGGGCTCGCGGCATTGGAGCGCTTGGTGTGGCCGCCGGCCATGCGCAGCATCCAGCCGTCGACATAGACCGTCTGCATCGCCGGCCAGGCATTGAAGAGCCGCTCCTCGAGCGTGCGAACCAGGGCGATATCGGTCATGGGACGGTCCGTCAGGTGCCCGGGCTCCAGCCGGGAGGAGCCAGCGTGAAGCCGGCGAAATCGAAACCGGGTGCCACGGTGCAGCCGACCAGCGTCCAGTCCCCGAGGCTCTCAGCCGCCTGCCAGTGATGCGGCGGCACGACCCCCTGCGGCCGCTCGCCGCTCGCGAGATCGGCGCCGAGGGTCAGGTGGCTGACCGGCCCGGCATCGGCAGGGGCGAGCGACAGCCGGAGCGGCGCGCCGGCATGCCAGTGCCAGACCTCGGTCGCGTCGACGCGGTGCCAGTGCGAGCGCTCGCCGCGCTTCAGCAGGAAATAGATGGCGGTGGAGGCGGACCGCCCGTCGGGCCCGGCCGCATCGCGGAAGGTCTCGACGAAGAAGCCGCCTTCGGGATGGGGCTGAAGACCGAGCAGGGCGATGATCTGGTCGGCGGTCATCGCGTCACTTCCGGTTGCGGCCGAAGTCCGGATCGGCGGTATCCTGGCGCTGGTCGATGATCGAGCGGCGGATGGCGCGGGTGCGGGTGAAGAGGTCGAAGAGCTGGTCGCCCTGTCCCCAGCGGATGTTGCGCTGGAGCGCGATGAGATCCTCCGTGAAGCGGCCCAGCACCTCCAGCACCGCCTCCTTGTTGTGCAGGAAGACGTCGCGCCACATGGTCGGGTCGGAGGCGGCGATGCGGGTGAAGTCGCGGAAGCCGCCGGCCGAGAACTTGATCACCTCGCTCTCGGTCACCGTCTCGAGGTCCGAGGCCGTGCCGACGATGTTGTAGGCGATGAGGTGCGGCACGTGGCTGGTGATGGCGAGGACGAGGTCGTGATGGTCGGGCGCCATGACCTCGGTCTTCGAACCGAGCCCCTGCCAGAAGGCGGAGAGCTTCTCGATGGCGGCGGGGTCTGTGTCCGGCACGGGGGTGAGGATGCACCAGCGGCCGTGGAAGAGCTCGGGGAAGCCGGAGTCGGGGCCCGAATGCTCGGTGCCGGCCACGGGATGGGCCGGAATGAGGTGGACGCCGGCCGGCATGTGCGGCGCCATCTGCGCCACGATCGAGCCCTTGGTGGAGCCGACGTCGGAAACGATGGCGCCCGGCTTCAGGTGCGGGCCGATGGCCTCGGCCACCGCCCCCATGGCGCCGACAGGCACGCAGGCGATGACGAGGTCGGCGTCCTTCACGGCCGCCGCCATGTCGGTGGTCGCCTCGTCGGCGATGCCGAGCTCGCGCACGCGCGTGACCACGGCCTCGGAGCGGTCGGCGGCCACGACCGTTCCGGCCAGCGGCACGGCCTTGAGGCCGCGGGCGATGGACGAGCCGATCAGGCCGATGCCGATCAGCGTGACCTTGCCGAAGAGGGGCTCGACGCTCACCGCTTCATGAACTCGGCGAGCGTCGCGATGAAGTGCCGGTTGGCCTCCTCGTCGCCGACGGTGAGACGCAGCGCGTCCGGCAGGCCATAGGCGCCGACGCGGCGCAGAACGAGGCCCTTCGAGACGAGATAGCCGTCGGCATCGGCGGCGGTCTTGCCGGCCTCCTTGGGGAAGTGGACCAGCAGGAAGTTGCCGACCGAGGGCGTGACCTTGAGGCCGAGCTTCTCGATCTCGGCGGTCAGCCAGGGCAGCCAGGTCTCGTTGTGCTCGATCGCCTTCTGGACGAAGGTCTGGTCGGCAATGGCGGCGGCGCCGGCCGAGATCGCCGCGGCATTGACGTTGAAGGGCCCGCGGATGCGGTTCACCGCGTCGATGAGATGGGCGGGGCCGACCATCCAGCCGATGCGCAGGGCGGCGAGGCCGTAGATCTTCGAGAAGGTGCGCGTCATCACGACGTTCTCGTTGGAGGCCACCAGTTCGAGGCCGCTCTCGTAGTCGTTGCGGCGGACATATTCGGCATAGGCCGCGTCGAGGATCAGCAGGACGGTCTTCGGCAGGCCGGCGTGCAGGCGCTTCACCTCATCGAAGGGGATGTAGGTGCCGGTCGGATTGTTGGGGTTGGCGAGGTAGACGATCTTCGTCCTCGGCGTGACCGCGGCGAGGATCGCATCGACATCCGTCGTCAGGTTCTTCTCCTTGACGACGACGGGCGTGCCGCCGGCGGCGAGGATGGCGATCTTGTAGACGAGGAAGCCGTGCTCGGTGAACACGCCCTCGTCGCCGGGGCCGAGATAGGCATTGGTCAGGAGCGACAGCAGCTCATCCGAGCCGGAGCCGCAGAGGATACGGTCGGCATCGAGGCCGTAGAGGCCGGCGATGGCCTCGCGCAGCTCGGCGGACGAGCCCTCGGGATAGAGCTCCAGCTTCCCGGCGACCTTGCGGTAGGCTTCGATGGCCTTCGCGCTCGCCCCCAGCGGCGTCTCGTTGGAGGAGAGCTTGTAGACCTTGGCGACGCCGGGCGCGCCGGACTTGCCGGGCACATAGGCATCGATCGCCATCACACCGGGACGGGGAACGGGACGCGAGGCTTCTTGGGTCATGGCGATACCGGAGCGAGGAGCGGCGCTAAAGGCCGCAGGCGGAGAAAAGTCAGGCCGCGATGGGCTTTGCGGTGTAGCCGACCGTGCGGGCGGCTTCAACCGCCAAGCCCGAGGCGACATCGCGGGCGATCTCGTCGTCGGAGGCCTCGCGCGGGCCCCAGGCGAGCACGTGGTGATGGCCGCCCTCATCGGCGCTGGCGAGGACGGCATCCACATGCACCGGCGGCACGCCCGTCAGGGTCACCGCGACGACGCGGGTGTCGAGGCCCGCCGTGTCGATGGAGGGGTGGCCGATGACGAGCGCCTGTGGCGG
>CAZPMD010000183.1:0-5144 GCA_964587395.1 uncultured Hyphomicrobiales bacterium | reverse complement strand
GAGTGTTCTGTTCACGGCAATGCTGCGGCATGGACGCCAAGACCATGCTGCTGATACAGCCGCTGGACTGGGACACCGACAAGCCCGCGGGCGAACCCATCGTGGCGGCCGACACGGCGGGCTCGGCCCGCGAGGTCGCCGAGATGGGCGACCCGACGCAGGCCGCCATCGCGCCGCGCCTCGCGGCGGAGGTCTATGGTCTCGACATCCTCGCCGAGGACATCGAGGACGCCGCCAACAACACCACCCGCTTCGTCATCCTGTCGCGCCAGAAGATCTGGGCCGCTCCCGGCCAGGATTGCCTGACGAGCTTCGTCTTCCAGGTGCGCAACGTGCCGGCGGCGCTCTACAAGGCGATGGGCGGCTTCGCCACCAATGGCGTCAACATGACGAAGCTGGAGAGCCACATGATCGGCGGCCGCTTCGTGGCCACACGCTTCTATGCGGAGATCGAGGGCCATCCCGACGACCGGCCGGTGAAGCTGGCGCTGGAGGAACTCGCCTTCTTCGCCAAGGAGCTGACGATCCTCGGCGTCTATCCCCAGAACCCCTGGCGGAACGAGGTCGAGAAGACCGTGGCGGAGTAGACTGTGGCCATCCGGCGCGCGACGGCGGCGGATGCGGATGCGATGGCAGCGATTCATGTCGCCGCCTATGCCGAGACCTATCGCGGCATCGCCCCACCGGAGGTCTTTGAAGGACTGAACCTCGAACGTCGGACCGTCCAGTGGCGGCAGTTCTTCGCCGATCCCCGTCCGGACGCCACCGCCTTCGTGATCCACGAGGATGGCAATATTCTCGGCTTTGGCTCGAATGCGGTCGATCGGAGCACGGCGGCGCCCGTCGGCTGGATCAAGACGGTCTATCTCCTGAAGAGCGCCCAGCGACGGGGTCTCGGCCTCGCTGTCATGGCCACCTTGGCAGGCGACCTGGCGGCCAAGGGCTGCGCAGCCCTGCGGCTCGACGTGGCCGACGGCAACCACCGAGCCGAAGCCTTCTATCGCCGGCTCGGCGGCACGGTACTGTCGGAGCAGATCGATCCGGGCCCTGTGTGGAGATCCCTCACCCGCACCTATGGCTGGGACGATGCCGCCACGCTCGCCGCCCTTGTCCGCCCGGAGAGCCGCGGTGACTGAAGCACCACTCCCGGCCGAATCCCTCGCCCTCGCCATCGCGCTCGCCGATACCGGCGACCTCGCTGCGGCAGGTGCGGCGCTCGGCATCGGCAAGCGCACCGCGGCCGCCCGCATCGCCCAGTTGGAGCGCGAGATCGGTGTCCTGCTTTTCGATCACGGCGGCAAGACCGTGAGCCTGACTCGGTCGGGCGAGGTCTTCATCGCCGAGGCGCGCCTCTCGCTGGCCGCCGCCGCCCGCGCCGCCCGCCTTGCCCGCGAAGTCGCCGAGCGAAGGGCGACCATCGGCATCGGCGTCACCGACGAGGCCATGCTCGGGCCGCTGCGCGATCTCCTCGATGACCCGGCCTGGATCGAGGCCGGCTTCGCGCCGGCGCTGCATCACGGTCCGCTGGACCACCAGATGGCGGCTCTCGCCGAAGGCGCTGTCGCCATGGTCTTCGCCGCGCCGCCGCTTCCGGCCCATCCGCGCATCCAGCACAGGCAGGTGGCGGCATCGAAATGGTCGGCGCTGGTGCCGGACGCCGAGGCCCGGCTGCGCAAGACGGCGAGCCTGTCGAACCTCGCGCGCAAGCCGCTGGTCATGCTGGCGAGGGAGCGCGCCACGCTGGCCCACGATGGCATCCTCGCGGCGCTGCAGGCGACCGGGACCCTTCCTCACGTCGCCCAGTACGCTGACAGCTGGGCGGGCGTTGCCGCCATGGTCGGCCTCGGGCTCGGCTCGGCGCTGGTGCCCTCCATGGTGGCCAAGCGCCTCGCGGTGACGGGGGCGACGCTCCTGCCGCTCGTCGAGGCCGAGGGGCTTCCCGCCTGGACGATCTCCTGTCTGTGGCTGCCGCAGCCGACAGGCACCGCGGCAGCGGACGCCATCGCGCTGATGAAGGCGCGGATCGGCTGAGGAACATGCTGCCGTTCGGCCGGCAGTTGGAGCAACGACCGCCCTGTGCAGGGTCGACGCGACCGGGGCCCGCGCCCTAGAGATGCTTCCCGTCCACGAAGGCGCGGATGAGGTGGTGCGCGATGGCCAGCGGCGGCGGGCAGGAGATGCGCGCCGGGTGCTGCTTCGCCAGCATCATCCAGCACTCCTCGCGGGTGAACCAGCGGGCGTCCTCCAGTTCCTCCGTGTCGATCTCGATGTCGCGGCTGGTCGCTTCCGCCAGGCAGCCGATCATCAGCGACGCCGGGAAGGGCCAGGGCTGGTCGCAGAGATAGGTGACCTTGCCGACGCTGACCCCGGCCTCTTCCATGATCTCGCGGCGCACCGCATCGGCAATCGTTTCGCCCGATTCGAGGAAGCCGGCGAGGGCCGAATACATGCCCGGCGGGAAGCGGCGCTGGCGGCCCATCAGGCAGCGGTCGCCATCCACCGCCAGCATGATCACGACCGGGTCGGTTCTCGGGAAATGCTGCGCGTTGCAGGACGGGCAATCGCGCCGCCAGCCGGCCTGGGCGAGCCGCGACTGCGCCCCGCACTTGCCGCAGAAGCGGTGCGTCGCATGCCAGTGCATCACCGACTTGCCCTGCGCCATGGGGCCGAGGTGGTGCGGCTCGACGACACCGTTCATGGCGATGGTGCGCATGTCGGTGACGAGCAGCGTCGGGTCGTCGACCTTGATCTCGGCGATGCGGTAGGCGTTCGGGTCGGTCTTGGCGAGTTCCGGCACGAGGCGCGCGAACCGCGGGGCGCCGTTGGCAAGGCCGAGGAAGGCCGTCTCCAGCGGTTCGCCGAAGGCTTCCGCCTCCTTGGCGGTGAACAGCGGATCGCCCCGCTCGCCGTTCCGCCTCAGGACCGGCGTCTCACCGGCGAAGACATAGAGGCGGGTGCGCGGGTCGGCGAAGGTCAGCCCGAGCCAGGCCTCGTCTCCGCGCTTGGCGCTCATCCGGTCGAGGTCGTTCTCGGTGTAGCCGAGCGTGATGGGGGGCAGCGGCGGCAGGGCATCGGACATGGGGAGCGTCTTCCGGCAGGTGGGGCGGCGACGCTCGCACGCCCCGACGGCACGAGCAACGCGTTCAACCGGCGGAGAGCCTTGCCCTCAGCGCGGCAATGAAACCCTCGCGCGGCGCCTCGGCGTAGGGCTGGGCGGGAGCCTTGCCCCAGACCGGCCCCGGCCAGGCGGGATCGCCGGCAAAGCGGCCGATGACGTGGACATGGAGCTGCGGCACCATGTTGCCGAGGGCCGCGACATTCAGCTTGTCGCAGCGGGTCATGGCACGCAGCACGCCGGAAACCTGGGCGATCTCCTCCATGAGCTGGACGCGGTCTTGCGGTCCGAGATCGACGATCTCCACCGCCCCTTCCCGGCGCGGCACCAGGATCAGCCAAGGATAGGTGGCGTCGTTCATCAGCCGGACGGCGGAGAGCGGAAGGTCGGTGACGGCCACCGTGTCGGCGGCGAGGCGGGAGTCGAGGCTGAAGGCGGGGGTCATGGATGTCGTCTCGCAGGGGCACTCGGAAGCTATAGCCGGACGCGCCGGATGTGTCCGGCCCTTCCTGCTGCCACGGACCGCGGAACCCCGCTTGCGTCCCGCCCGCCTTCCCGCCATATAGCCGGTGGGAGGTTGGCGGTGGACGAGACTCTCGCCAACCCGGTCAGGTCCGGAAGGAAGCAGCCGTAACGAGCCCGTTTCGGGTCGCGTGTCAGCCTCCCACTTCATCCCCTGCGGATGGTTGCCCTCGCGCGCGCCGCGCGCGACACTGGCGCGAGCCGTTCGACGAAACTCCGAGCAGGACAGACATGGATTCCTCGCCCGAGACCGAACCCGGGTTCGATCTCGGGACCCAGGAGCCTGCCGGAAAGGCTGCGGCCTATCGCGTCCTCGCCCGCAAGTACCGGCCGCAGCACTTCGCCGACCTGATCGGCCAGGAGGCCATGGTCCGCACCCTGTCGAACGCCTTCGACACGGGCCGCATCGCCCAGGCCTATCTCTTCACCGGTGTGCGCGGTGTCGGCAAGACCACCACCGCCCGCATCCTCGCCCGGGCCCTCAACTATGAACTGCCCGGCGAGGTCGACCGACCCTCCATCCATCTCGATCGCCCCGGCATCCACTGCCAGGCGATCATGGAGGGCCGCCATGTCGACGTCATGGAGATCGACGCCGCCTCCCATACCGGCATCGACGACGTCCGCCAGATCACCGATGGCGCCCGTTATGCGCCGGTCTCGGCCCGCTACAAGGTCTACATCGTCGACGAGGTCCACATGCTCTCGGAGAAGGCGTGGAACGCCTTCCTGAAGACGCTGGAGGAGCCGCCGGCCCATGTGAAGTTCATGTTCGCCACCACCGAGATCCGCAAGGTTCCGGTGACGGTGCTCTCGCGCTGCCAGCGCTTCGATCTCCGGCGCGTCGAGGCCGACGTGCTGGTCAAGCACCTCGCCGGCATCTGCGAGAAGGAAGGCGTCGCCATCGAGCCCGACGCGCTGGGTCTCATCGCCCGCGCCGGAGAGGGTTCGGTGCGCGACAGCCTCTCGATCCTCGACCAGGCCATTGCCCATGGGGCGGGAACGGTCGAGGCCGACAATGTCCGCCGCATGCTCGGCCTTGCCGACCGCGCCCGCATCATCGACCTGTTCGAACACGTCATGAAAGGCGACGTCGCCGCCGCCATGGCCGAGTTCAAGAGCCAGTACGACGACGGCGCCGACCCCGGGATCGTGCTCGGAGAACTGGCCGAATTCGTCCATTTCGTCACCCGCGTGAAGGTCGCACCCGCGGCCGCCGACGACGTCGCCTTCTCCGAGACCGAGCGCAAGCGTGGCCGCGATTTCGCCGCCCGGCTCTCCCACCGCGTGCTGGCGCGGGCCTGGCAGATGCTGATGAAGGGCATCGAGGAGGTGGCACGCTCGCCCAAGCCCCTCGCCTCCGCCGACATGGTCCTTGTCCGCATCGCCTATGCGGCGGACCTGCCGACGCCCGACGAGGCCCTGCGCATGCTCGCCGACGGTTCGGGCGCCGTCGGCGCGGGCGCTGCCCCTCGCCTGCCCTCCGGCGGCAACGGCGGCGGCGCCT
>CAZPMD010000182.1:3947-5229 GCA_964587395.1 uncultured Hyphomicrobiales bacterium | reverse complement strand
ACGGCCCCGGACGCGGCGAGTTTCCGCCGCTCCGAGGCCGAGATGGCTGCCCTTCTGGCGCGCGCCGTAGCGCGCGGCCGGCGCGGGCTGTGAGGCTTGGCGGAAAGGCTCAGGCCGCCTTGTCCATGAGCATGACAAGCTGGTCGAGCAGGTGCAGTCGCTCCTTCTTCAGCTCTTCCGCCGTGTCGTCGGAGGCCGGCGTCACTTGCGTGTCGATGCGGTGAATCTCGCGATTCAACACGTGATAGCGCTCGGCGAGCCGGGCGAAATGCGCATCGGTCTGCTTCAGCTTCGAAATCAGCTCGACCTTGTCCGGGAATTCGGCGGCGAGTTCGTGGGGGGTGTGGCTCACGTCAGTGGGTCTCCTTGGCTGAACGGCCTCGACTATCGCCGCGCGTCCGCCCGGTGGCTTTGTCCGAGATCAAGCGAGGGATGCCATGCCCGCCTTTCACGAGGTGACCTTTCCGCTCGACGTGGCCCTGGGGGCATCCGGCGGACCCGAACGGCGCACCGACGTGGTGCTGCTCGGGTCCGGCGCCGAGGAGCGCAACGCGCGCTGGGCCCATTCGCGCCGCCGCTACGACGCCGGCTACGGGGTGAAGAGCCTCGCCGGCCTGCAGGCGGTCGTCGCCTTCTTCGAGGAGCGGCGTGGCCGCCTCCACGGCTTCCGCTTCCGCGACCGGCTGGATCACGCCTCCGCCCAGCCCGGCGCGGCGCCGTCGCCCGTCGATCAGCTGATCGGCACGGGCGACGGCGAGACCTCGGTCTTCGCCCTCACCAAGACCTACGGGGCGGGGGAGGCCGGCTATGTCCGGCCCATCGTGAAGCCGGTGGCGGGCTCGGTCCGGGTGGCGGTGGACGGGGAGGAAGCGGCCGCCTTCGACGTCGATCCGACGACGGGGCTGGTGACCTTCGCCGAACCGCCTCCGGATGGCGCGTCGCTCACCGCCGGCTTCGTCTTCGACGTGCCGGTGCGCTTCGACACCGACCGGCTGGACGTGAACCTCACCTCCTTCGCCGCCGGCGACATCCCCTCCATTCCCCTCGTCGAGATCAGGGTGTGACCGATGCGTGCCATTCCGCCCGCCCTGCAGGACCGGCTCGACAGCGGCTGCACGACGCTCGCCACCTGCTGGATCGTCCGCCGCATCGATGGCGTGGCGCTGGGCTTCACCGACCATGACCGCGATCTCGATTTCGACGGCACGACGTTCGAGGCCGCGGCCGGGTTCGAGGCCGGCGAGGTGCGCGTGCACCCGACCGGCAAGGTGACCGTCTTCAC
>CAZPMD010000182.1:0-3937 GCA_964587395.1 uncultured Hyphomicrobiales bacterium | reverse complement strand
GACGCTCGCCACCTGCTGGATCGTCCGGCTCGCCGACGGCGTGGCCCTCGGCTTCACCGACCATGACCTGGACCTGATGGTCGACGGCGTCGCCTGCCGGGCGGCGAGCGGCTTCGATGCCTCGGCCGCCACCGAGAAGCTCGGTCTTGCCGCCGGCTCCGCGGAGATCGCCGGCGCCCTGGTGGACGAGGCGATTGCCGAGGTCGACATCCGTGCCGGCCGCTATGACGGGGCGCGGGTCGAGGTCCATCTGGTCGACTGGTCGCAGCCGGTCCTGTCCGTGCTCCTCAGGGTCATGTCGCTCGGGGCGATCACCCGGGAGGGCCTCGCCTTCCGCGCCGAACTGCGCTCGCTGGCCGCCGCCCTCGATGTCGAGCGTGGCCGGCTCTACACGCCGCGCTGTTCCGCGGATCTCGGCGATGCGCGCTGCGGCGTCGCCCTCGATGCGCCCGACCGCCGGGCGGAGGGTACGGTGGCGGCGGGCGGGACGGCGACGATCATCTGCGCCGGCCTCTCCGCCCTCGCCGCCGATGCGTTGGCCGGCGGCCGGAGCGAGGTCCTGACCGGCGCGGCGGCGGGCTTCACCGTCGAGATCGCCGCGGCGACGCCGGTCACCGGCGGCGTCAGCCTTACCTTCTGGCAGCCGGCGCCGGTTCCGCTGGCCCCCGGCGACGCGGTGCGCGTCACGGTCGGCTGCGACAAGGCCTTCGCCACCTGCCGCGACCGCTTCGCCAATGCCGTGAACTTCCGCGGTTTCCCGCACATGCCCGGCATCGACCGCATCCTCTCCGTGCCGCTGCCCGGCGAGGGCGGCCACGACGGCGGGGTGGTCGGGCGCTAGGGGCCCGGCCTGTCTCCAGAACGGAACCAGCCCATGCCCATGCGCTCCGCCATCGTCGCCGCCGCGCGCGGCTGGCTCGGCACGCCCTATCGCCACCAGGCCTCGATGCGCGGCATCGGCTGCGACTGCCTTGGCCTCGTCCGCGGCGTCTGGCGCGAGGTGATCGGCCCCGAGCCGGTCTTCGTGCCGCCCTATACGCCCGACTGGGCCGAGGCCCATGGCCGCGAGACCCTGGCGGAGGCCGCCCGCGCCCACCTGAGCGAGATCGACCCCGCCACCGCCGAGGCCGGCGACGTACTCCTGTTCCGCTGGCGCGACGGCCTGCCCGCCAAGCACTGCGCCATCCTCACCGGGCCGGCGACGCTGATCCACGCTCATGACGGTGCGGCGGTGGCGGAGGTCGCCTTCGCCCCCTGGTGGCGGCGGCGCGTCGCCTTCGCCTTCGCCTATCCCGACCTCATCCCGGAGACCGCCTGATGGCCGCTCTCGTCCTTTCGCTGGCCGGCGCCGCCCTCGGTGGCACCTTCGGCGCAGCCGGCGCTGTCGCCGGCCGCCTCGTCGGCGCCCTGGCCGGCGCCGTGGTCGATCGCGCCCTGTTCGGCGCCCGCGTTCCCGACGGCCCGCGCCTGAAGGATCTCGACGTCATGTCCTCGACCGAGGGCGCGCCGGTGCCGCGGGTCTATGGTCGCATGCGCGTCGCCGGACAGGTCATCTGGGCGACGAAGCTGACCGAGCATGCCTCCGGCGGCGGCAAGGGCGCGCCGCGCCAGCGGACCTACAGCTACACCGCCAATTTTGCCGTCGGGCTCTGCGAGGGCCCCGTCGCCGGCATCGGCCGCATCTGGGCCGACGGGAGGGAACTGGACCAGGCAGGCAAGACGATCCGCGTCCATCGCGGCACCGAGGACCAGCCCGCCGATCCGCTCATTGTGGCCAAGGAGGGGGCCGGCGAGACACCGGCCTATCGCGGCCTCGCCTATGTCGTGTTCGAGCAGCTCGGGCTCGACGATTTCGGCAGCCGCATCCCGCAGCTCACCTTCGAGGTGATCCGCCCGGTCGGCACGCTCGAAGCCATGGTGCGCTCGCTCGTGGTCATCCCCGGCGCCACGGAGTTCGGCTACGAGCCCGGTATCCATGCCCGCGAGCAGGGCTTCGGCCGCTCCGCCCCGGAGACGCGCCACACGAGCCGCGACGGCTCCGATTTCACCGTATCCATGGACGAGGCGCAGGCACTCTGCCCGAACCTTCAGGCCGTCTCGCTCGTCGTCGCCTGGTTCGGCGACGACCTGCGCGCCGGCCACTGCACCATTCGCCCGGCGGTGGAGCGGCGGGAGAAGGAGGTGGCCGGCCTTCAATGGCTGAGCGCCGGCGAGACGCGGGCCACCGCGCGCCTCGTCTCCGAGATGGACAGGACGCCGGCCTATGGCGGCTCGCCCTCGGACGTCACCGTCATCCGCGCCATCCGCGACCTGAAGGCGCGCGGCCTGAAGGTGACGCTCATCCCCTTCGTGATGATGGACGTGCCGGCGGACAATACGCTGCCGGATCCGCATTCGGGCGCGGCGGGCCAGCCGGCGCATCCCTGGCGCGGACGCATCACCTGCGATCCCGCGCCGGGCCGCGAGGGCTCGCCCGACGGGACGGCCGGCGCGGATGCCGCGATCGGGGACTTCCTCGGTGCTGCCGCCGCCACCGACTTTTCGGTGGCCGGCGATGTGGTCGCCTATGCCGGTCCGGACGAATGGCGCTATCGCCGCTTCGTCCTGCACATGGCGGCGCTGGCGAAGGCCGCCGGCGGGGTGGATGCCTTCCTCATCGGCTCGGAGATGGTGGGGCTGACGCGGCTGCGCGGCGCCTCCGGCCATCCCTTCGTCGACGGTCTGGTGGATCTCGCCGGCGAGGTGAGGGCGCTGCTGCCGGATGCCGTCCTGACCTATGCCGCCGACTGGACCGAGTATGGCGGCCAGGGGAGGGGCGACGACCTCGACTTCCCGCTCGACCCGCTCTGGGCGAGCGCGCACATCGGCGCGGTCGGCATCGACTGGTATGCACCTCTCAGCGACCGCCGCGATGCGTCACCCGGCTCGCCCTACGACCGCGCGGCGCTGGCGGCGGGATTTGCCTCCGGCGAGGGCTTCGACTGGTTCTATGCCTCCGACCTCGACCGCGCGGCGGGCACCCGCACGCCCATCACCGACGGTCTCGGCAAACCCTGGGTCTGGCGGCAGAAGGACATCCTCTCCTGGTGGTCCGCGCCGCATGTGCCGCGTGTCGGCGGCGTCGAGACCACGGCGACGGCCTGGGTGCCGATGTCGAAGCCGGTCTGGCTGACCGAACTCGGCTTCCCCGCGGTGGACCGGGCCGCCAACCGGCCCTCGGTCTTTCCCGATCCGAAGTCGAGCGAGAGCGGCCTGCCGCCCTTCTCCAATGGCGACCGCGACGACCTGATCCAGCGCCAGGCTCTGGAAGCGGTGATCGGGCGGCTGGACCCGGCCTTCGGTGCCGGGGAGGGGACGAACCCTGTCTCGCCGCTCTATGGCGGCCGCATGATCGACCCGGCGCGCATTGCGCTGTGGGCCTGGGATGCCCGGCCCTGGCCGGCCTTCCCGCGCGCCGGCGACGTCTGGGCGGACGGCGCCAACTGGGAGACCGGCCACTGGCTGAACGGCCGGCTCGGCGCTGCCCCGGTCGGCGATCTCATGCGGGCCGTGCTGGCCGACTACGGGATCACGGCCGTCGACGCCGAGACCGTGGAGGGCGTCCTCGACGGCTTCTCCATCGACCGGCCGATGACCGCCCGCGACGCGCTGGAGGGCATCGCCCGCGCCTTCGGCGTCGATTGCGTCGAGCGCCGCGGCCGACTGCTGCTGAGCGGGCACCGCGACCCTCCGGCGGGCAGTCTTTCCGTCGACGACTGCGTCGACGAGGAGGACCGGCACCCGTTGTCCTTGACGCGGGGCGATCGCGACGACCTGCCGGCGGAACTCTCCATCGCCTATGCCGAGACGGACGCGGATTTCCGCGCCAGCGCGGTGACGACGCGGCGGCTGGCCGGCGGCAGCGCGCGCGTCTCCGGGCTCTCCCTGTCGGCGGCCG
>CAZPMD010000181.1:0-5237 GCA_964587395.1 uncultured Hyphomicrobiales bacterium | reverse complement strand
GCGTGAGCGGCAGGCCCGCGAGGCGCGGGAGCGCCAGCAGCGCGAGGCCCGCGAACGGGCGGAGCGGCAGCGGCAGGAGCAGGCCAACGCCCGCCGCTTCGACCCGAACTCCATCGCTGCCCGGCTCAACACCAGCAGCAGCCAGGAGAACGACCGCCGCCAGGCCTCCCGCACCGAGGCGACCGGCGCAACGGCGCCGGCCCGCACCGCCTCGCTCGGAACGGCCACGGGCGCCGCCTCGCGGATCACCGGCCGCGAGATCGATGCCATCCGTGCCTGGGCCGAGCGGTGCTGGGAGATTCCGATCGCAGCGCGCGAGGGCAACAGCCCGGCGGTGCGCCTGCGCGTGTCGTTCAATCCCGACGGCACCGTCACCACCCGTCCCGAGGTGCAGAACCCGCGGGGCGATTCGAATTTCCAGGTTCTCGCCAATTCCGCCGTGCGCGCCGTCATGCGCTGCTCGGCGGAGGGCGGCGTGCGCCTGCCGCGCGAGCGCTACGACACGTGGCGCGAAGTCGTCCTCAACTTCGATCCCAAGGAAATGATGCGCTGACGGACATGTTGCGCCGGGTTCTCGTCACCCTCTCGACGAACGGCCCTGATAGCGCCATCTGAAGGCCTCAAGAGACCGGACCCATGACCCTTCTTCTGAACCGCCGCACCATCCTCTCCGCCGGCTCGGCCATCGCCGGGACGACGCTGTTCTCGCCCTGGTCGCTGGCGCAGGGTGCGCCGCCGGTCATCGACATTCGCCGCGGCCAGGTTCAGCCCTTCCCGATCGTCGTGCCGAATCTCGGTGGCGAAGGCGACATGGGACGGAACATCTCCGGCGTGATCGAGAACAACCTGCGCCGTTCGGGCTTCTTCCGCATCATCGAGAAGCAGGCCTATGGCAACGCCACGCTCGATCCGGACCAGCCGCCGAACTTCGCCCAGTTCCGCCAGCTCGGCGCCGCGGCCGTCGTCACCGGCCGTGCCGGGCGCGGTGCGGACGGCCGTTCGCGCGTCGAGTTCCGCCTGTGGGACGTGGCGCAGGGCGGCCAGCTCCACGGCCAGCAGTTCGCCACCCAGGAGCAGAACTGGCGGCGCATCGCCCATCTCGTCTCCGACCAGATCTTCGAGCGGGTGACCGGCGAGAAGGGCCATTTCGACACGCGCATCGTCTTCGTCGACGAGACCGGCCCGAAGGACCGCCGGCAGAAGCGTCTCGCCATCATGGATCAGGACGGCGCCAACGTGCGGTACCTGACCCGCGGCGGCGATCTCGTGCTGACGCCGCGCTTCTCGCCGTCGAGCCAGGACATCACCTACATGGCCTATGCCGGCGGCGAGCCGCGGGTCTATCTCCTCAACATCGAGTCCGGCCAGCGCGAGCAGGTCGGCAATTTCCCCGGCATGACCTTCTCGCCGCGCTTCTCGCCGGACGGCCAGCGCATCGTCCTGTCGCTGCAGCAGGGCTCCGGCTCCTCGCTCTATTCGCTCGACCTGCGCTCGCGCGCGGCGGTGCGCCTGACCGACGGCTCGGCCATCGACACATCGCCGTCCTATTCTCCGGACGGCCGGCAGATCGTCTTCGAGAGCGACCGCGGCGGTGGCCAGCAGCTCTACGTGATGAGCGCAGGCGGTGGCGGTGCCAACCGAATCTCCTTCGGCCAGGGCCGCTACTCGACGCCGGTCTGGTCCCCGCGCGGCGACTACATCGCCTTCACCCGCCATGGCGGTGGCCAGTTCGCCATCGGCGTGATCAAGCCGGACGGCACGGGCGAGCGCATCATCACCTCGGGCTTCCACAACGAGGGTCCGACCTTCTCGCCCAACGGCCTCTTCGTCATGTTCTTCCGCGAGCAGGGAGCGGGTCCGAAGCTGTTCCAGGCCGACATCTTCGCCCGCGCCGAGAATGTCGTGCCGACGCCCAGCTTCGCGTCCGATCCGGCCTGGAGCCCGACGCTGCGCTGAGGCCTGTCGCGCACCGCCGGCGGCGGCGGATAGCACTCATCCCAGATCGACGCCGTGCAGGGGTGCTGCCAGCGCATGACGGATGCGTTGTCGATATCTGCATGTGCAGATAATATCGGCGCATGAGCGAACAGGTTTCTCCGGCCACTCTGCCCTGCATCTGCTCCCGCGTCCGTCGAACCGCGCGGCGGGTCTCCCAGATCTATGACCGGCATCTTGAGCCCTACGGGCTGTCGATCACACAGTACGGCATCATGGCGCAGCTCAGGCGCGAACCGGGGCTCTCCATCGGCGAACTCGCCGAGCGGATGGTCATGGACCCGACTTCGCTGACGCGCAGCCTGAAACCGCTGGAGCGAGAGGGACATCTTTGCCTCGCCACCGATCCGGATGACCGCCGCACCCGCCGCCTGTCACTGACGGCCGGGGGGCTCGCCGCGCTCAAGGCGGCACGGCCTGGATGGGAGACGGCGCAGGCCGAGGTCCGGTCCGCGCTCGGAGAGGCCGAGAGTGCCGACCTCGTCGCCCGCCTCGACGACACCCTTGCGCGGCTGCGGCCGCGATGACACGCCTCCCCAACCCATACCACGGCCGGACCGCATGACCTCCAGCACAGCGCCTGCCGCCAACCCGATCCTCACCGCGCCGATCGTCGCGACGATCCTGAGGCTGTCGACCCCCAACATGATGGCCATGGTGGCGACAGCCGCCGTCGCCATTGCCGAGACTGCCTATGTCGGCCTCCTCGGCACGGCCGCGCTTGCCGGCATGGCTCTCGTCTTTCCGATGGTCATGCTGCAGCAGATGATGTCGGCGGGCGCCATGGGCGGCGGTGTCTCCTCGGCGGTCAGCCGGGCGCTCGGGGCAGGGGACGTGGAGCGGGCGCGGTCGCTGGCCTTCCACACCGTGCTGATCGGCCTCGTGGGCGGCGTCGGCATGACCGTGCTCTTCCTGCTGGCGGGGCCGGCCATCTACAGCCTCCTCGGCGGACAGGGAGCCGCGCTCGGCCAGGCCCTCGTCTACTCGAACGTCGTCTTCGCCGGAGCCCTCGCCATCTGGCTCTGCAATCTCCTCGCCTCCGTCGTCCGTGGCATGGGCAACATGGCCGTGCCATCCTCGACGTTGCTGGCCGTCGCCGCCATCCAGATTGCGGTCGGCGGGGGGCTCGGCCTCGGCATCGGTCCGCTGCCGCGACTCGGCATGATGGGCGTCGGTCTCGGGCAGGGGGTCGCCTATGGGATCGGGGCGCTGTGGCTGCTGCGCTACCTGCGCTCGGGGAAGGGCCGTTTCGTCCTGCCGCTGTCGGGCGTCCGGCCGCGCTGGGACCATGCCGCCGACATCCTGAGGGTCGGCACGGTCGCCATGCTGTCGTCGTTCCAGTCGGTGCTGACGGTGCTGATCCTCACCCGCCTGGTCGCCCGCTTCGGCGACGAGGCGCTGGCCGGCTACGGCATCGGCTCGCGCCTGGAGTTCCTGCTCATCCCGGTGACCTTCGCCATCGGCGTGTCGCTGGTGCCGATGGTCGGCATGGCGATCGGGGCCGGCAATGCACCACGCGCCCGCCGCGCTGCCTGGAGCGGCGGCTTCATGGCCTTCGCCGTCACCGGCACCGTTGGCCTTGCCGGCTGGCTCATGCCGGAGGCCTGGGCCCGCCTGTTCACGTCGGACCCGGCAGTGATCGAGTCGGCCCGGTCCTATCTGGTCTGGGCGGGTCTGGCCTTCGGCTTCTACGGCCTCGGCCTCTGCCTCTATTTCGCCGCCCAGGGTGCAGGGCGGGTTTTCGGGCCGGTCCTCGCAGGAACGGCGCGGCTGGTGGTGATCGCGATCGGCGGCTTGTGGCTGGCCTCGACGGCACAGCCCGCCTGGACCATGTTCGCTCTGGTGGGCTTTGCCATGGTCGTCTACGGGCTCGCCACGGTCGCTGCGATCCGGTGGACACGCTGGGGTCGCTGATCCCAGGTGAGAGGGCGATGTGGCAAATGTGCCACAGTCGGAAGCCACTTGCCGTGGAACGTCACGCTTCTCGCCAGCGCCACCCGCTTGCCACAGTCTCGTCACGCTCCGCCGCGATGCGGGAGAGGCGCTGATGCCCTTCACCGGGAGGTTGGCCGGCGGAGGGTCCTCCATTAACGCATGGTTGACCATTCCGGCGATTGGTCGGGCGGCGAGGATTTAACGCCTCACCGCCCGACCAATCGCGAAATCAGACAACAATTCAACAGGATAAGAACCTGAACGTCGAGCGTGAGTGCCGTTTCGGTGACCCGGTCCGGTCAAAATTCACCCTGTCCCGGAAGGTTCGCTTAACCGACTTCCTGATACAGGTTCGATCATGTTTCAGGTCAAGGAGACCATCATGCTGACCATGGCTCTGGGCCGCAACTTCAAGCTTGCTGCCATCGTGGCCTTCGGGCTCGCCCTCGGCGCCTGCGCCCAAAACCCGACCACCCAGGCGGGAGCCGGCGGCGCCGGCGCCGCCACCCCGGGCAGCGCCCAGGACTTCGTCGTCAATGTCGGCGATCGCGTCTTCTTCGAGACCGATTCCTCCGAGCTGACCCCCCAGGCGCGCGCCACCCTCGACAAGCAGTCGGTCTGGCTGAACCAGTACAACCGCTATTCCTTCACCATCGAGGGCCATGCGGACGAGCGCGGCACCCGCGAGTACAACATCGCCCTCGGCGCCCGCCGTGCCCAGACGGTGCGTGACTATCTGTCGGCCCGCGGCATTTCCTCGGCCCGCATCCGCACGATCTCCTACGGCAAGGAGCGCCCGGTGGCGGTGTGCAACGACATCTCCTGCTGGTCGCAGAATCGCCGCTCGGTGACGGTGTTGTCCGGCGGCGCCGGCTCCTGATCCAGCAGACCCGTCATGCAATGCGCGGCGCCCGGTCAATCGGGCGCCGTTTTTGCTTGAAATGAGCCGAACTCTCGCCCAATTCGGCGCATGAACTGCCACAGTCAGGGCTGAAGGACGAGGAACATGGTCGGTAGGGCGATCAGGACATGGTTGCGGCTGGAGACGGTGGCGGTGCTTGCGCTGACCGCCGGTCTGTTTGCTGCGACCGCGTGGCCGGCGCGGGCGCAGACGGCAGCCGATCTGATGGACAGGATCCAGCGGCTGGAGGCGCAGGTCCGCTCGCTCAACGGCCAGTTGGAGCAGTCGCAGTTCCGGGTCCGCCAGATGGAGGACCAGCAGCGGCGCATGCAGGCGGACATCGAGTTCCGCCTCAACGAGCTCGAGAACGCGCGGGGCGGCGCGAGGCCGGCACAGCCGGCCCGTC
>CAZPMD010000180.1:0-5397 GCA_964587395.1 uncultured Hyphomicrobiales bacterium | reverse complement strand
CGATGACGACGAGCGCGTCGGCCATGGCGAGCTGCGGCGCAAAGGGCGCCCTGAGCGGCCCTGCCGGCAGGACGCGGCCATTGCCGAGGCCTGCCGCCGCATCGACCACGAGGATCGACAGGTCCTTGGCGAGGGAGGGGTTCTGAAAGCCATCGTCCATGATGACGAGGCCCGCCCCCTGTCCGGCGGCCAGGGCCGCGCCGGCGAGGCGGTCGCGGCTGACCACAGTCGGCCAGCGCGCGGCATGGAGTAGCGGCTCGTCGCCGACATCCTCCGGTGCATGGCGCCGGGGCTCGACAATGACAGGGCCCGTCAGCTTCCCGCCATAGCCCCGGCTGAGGATGGCCGGCCGGTGGCCCTGGCCGGCGAGAAGCGCCGCCAGCCACTGGACGGTGGGGGTCTTGCCCGAGCCGCCGACGGTCGGGTTGCCGACGCAGATGACGGGAACGGATGCGCGGCTTGCCTGGCGGCGCATGCGCGCCAGGGTGACGGCGCCGACCAGGGCGCCCAGCGGCGCCAGAAGCCGCCCCGCCAGGGCGTCGGGATCGGACCAGAAGGCCGGGGCCCTCACGCCGCGCCCCGCATCACTGGCTCCGCATGGCCAGGGAGAGGAAATAGGGCTCGATGGCGGCCAGCGTCCGGTCCAGCGCGCCGCCAAGGCTTTCGACCGTCTCGGCCGCCGCCTCGCGCTGGCGCACCCGCTCGCGCTTGTCGGAGAGCAGCAGCAGGGCGCCCTCCGCCATGTCCTCGGCGCCGGTCACCTGCCGCGCCGCATGGTTGGCGGCGAGAGCGTCATAGACGGCGGCGAAGTTGAAGACGTGCGGCCCGTGCATGACGGCGGCGCCGAGCTTGGCCGGCTCGATCGGGTTCTGGCCGCCGTGGCGGATCAGCGAGCCGCCGAGGAAGGCGACCGGCGCGACGCGATAGAACAGACCCATCTCGCCCAGCGTGTCGGCGACATAGACGGCATGGCGCACCCTCGGAAGTTCGCCGCGGGAGCGCTGGCAGGCCTGCAGCCCGCCGGCCTCCGCGAGAGCGGCGATGGCGTTGCCGCGCTCGGGATGGCGCGGTGCGATGATGGTGAGGAGATTGGACAGGCGCGGCGCGATCAGGCGGTGCGCCTCGAGAACGATCTCGTCCTCGCCCTCGTGGGTCGAGGCGGCGAGGAAGACCGGCCGGTAACCGATGGCCTGGGCCAGCGCCATGGCGGCGCCTGGCTCGGCCTCCGGAGCCGGCACGTCGAACTTGAGGTTGCCGGTGGTCGACACCCGCGGCGCACCGAGCGCCTCGATGCGGCGGGCATCGTCGACGGTCTGCATGAGGCAGAGCTCGAAGCGCGACAGCAGGGCCTTGATCGACCGGGGCACGCGCTGCCAGCCCTTGAAGGAACGCTCGGAGATGCGGCCGTTCACCTGGATCAGCGGCGTCCCCCGCGCCGTCGTCCGCAGGATGAGATTGGGCCAGAGCTCGGACTCGGCGAAGATGGCGAGGTCGGGTTGCCAATATCGGAGGAAGCGCTCGACATAGGCTGGCACGTCCCAGGGCATGAACTGGTGGATGACGCCCGGCGGAAGACGCCGCGCCGCCAGCGATGCCGCCGTCAGCGTCACGGTTGTGACCAGCACGGTCACGCCGCGCGCCTGCAGCCGCTCGATCAGCGGAATGATCGACAGGAACTCGCCGACGCTGGCGCCATGGAGCCAGACCAGGCGGCCGGGCGGGCGGTCGACGGTCGCCTCGCCGCGGCGCTCCTGGACCCGCTCCGGATCTTCCTTGCCCTGCCGCAGACGCTTGCGCGCGAGGAGCGCGGTGACCGGCGTCAGCATGGCCGTGACGCGGGCATAGGTGCGGAGCGTCAGCGGCGTGCGCAGCGGGCGGTCACGCATCAGCAACCCCTGCCGGATCGGCCGATGAGCGGCTCAACCGCACCCGGTCCCGCGCCGCCTCGAGTTCGGCGACGGTTTGCGGCGACCAGAACGCCACCTCCGCCCGTCCCTCGGCGATGTCGTAGGCGCGCGCCGTGGTGGCGTTCATCGCCGCCTCGACAGCCTGCCGGTAGCGCTCCAGCGCCACGGAGTCGGCATCGGCGGGCACCCAGAGGGGCGGGCCGGCGACCACGGCGCCGCGCGAGAAGGGCAGGTTGACGCTCGCCTTGTCCCAGGACTTCAGGTCGATCCGGCGCGCCGTCGCCACCGCGATCGGCAGAATCGGCCTCCCGGTCTGCTTGGCCAGCATGACGATGCCGAGGCCGGCCCTGCGCGCGATCTTGGGGACGTCGGCGGTAAGCGCCACCGTCTCGCCGTCGTTCAGCGCGTCAACCATCTCGAAGTAGGCGCTGACCCCGCCCTTCCGGGCGAACTGGCCCTTGTGGTCGCCGGAGCCGCGGATGGTGCGGATGCCGAGCTTCTCGGCGGCGATGGCGTTCATCTCGCCATCGGCCGAGCGCGAGATCAGGACGGCTGCCCGGTACTCGGGCCTCCGGACGAAGGGGGAGAGGAAATGCTGGCCGTGCCACATCGCGAAGATGACCGGCAGGTTGGCATCGGCATAGTCGTAGATGTTCGGCGGATCGAGCTTGAACCGCCCGGTCCGCCAGACGAGGCGCAGATAGCCCGCCAGCAGCGACCCTGCAGCGGAGCGCACCCGTTCGGAGTGCGCCAGGCGCTTGAGAAAGGACACCGTCTCGCCGGCCGCCCGTCAGGCCGCGTCCGGATCGAGCAGGCGGTGCAGGTGCACGATGAAGTAGCGCATGTGCGCATTGTCCACGGTCTGCTGGGCCTTGCCCTTCCAGGCGGCGTGAGCGGTGGCATAGTTCGGATAGATGCCGACGATGTCGAGTTTGGACAAATCCTTGAACTCGGTGCCGTCGAGCCGGGTCAGCTCGCCGCCGAACACCAGATGCGGAAGCTGTTTGGCCGGTGCCGTGTCAGTCATGATTCCGGTCTTTCCCCTCGGATCGTCTGGCCGCGCGCAGTGCCGCTCAGGCTGCGCGCCTGAGAAGCCCATGCAGCGGAAAACCGGCACAAACGAGCGGAAAATGCGTGGGAACCGGTCTGTTGTAGCAGGGAACGGTTCCGTCGAGGCCGGTCAGTGAAGCTCCCGCTTCGTGCACCAAAAGATCGGCCGCCGCAAGGTCCCAGTCATGGCTCTGGCCGCCGGCGAAGCCGGCATCGATCTCGCCCGCCGCAACCTTGGCGAAGCGCAGGGCGAGGGAATGGATCTTCGGCAGTGCGAGGGCGCCGTGACGTTCGACCTTCACCGTCATGGGCTTCGGACCGGCGACGGTGGCCCCCGCAATCTCCTGCCGCCCCGCGACCGCCAGCGGACGGCCCGAGACGCTGGCACCGTGACCACGGGCCGCGACGAAGGTGCGGCCGGCCACAGGCTCGGCGAGCGCGGCGGCGACCGGCCGGCCATCGCGCACCACGGCCAGCGAGATGGTCCAGTCGGGAAGCCCGGCGGCGAAGGCGCGGGTGCCGTCGATCGGATCGACGATGAAGACCTCCCGCCGGTCGAGCCGCGCGGGATCGTCGACGGTTTCCTCCGACAGCCAGCCGAACTGTGGCCTGGCCTCGCCGAGCTTCGCCTTGAGGAAGCGGTCGATGGCGATGTCGGCCTCGGTCACCGGCGAGGCATGGGCCTTGGTCCAGGTCCGCATGCCGCGTCGGGCATAGTCGAGCGCCATGGCGCCGGCCTCCTCGGCCAGTGCCTCCAGCAGGTCGCGCAGGACGAGGTCGTCAGCGTCCGGCAACGGTGAGCCCCTCGATGAGGACGGTGGGGGCGTCGGTCCCGTAGCGGAAGACGAGGTCGTTCGCCGGCGTCAGGTTGGCGAACATGTCGACGAGATTGCCGGCAATGGTGATCTCGGCAACCGGATAGGCGAGCTCCCCGTTCTCGATCCAGTAGCCCGAGCAGCCGCGCGAATAGTCGCCTGTGACCATGTTGACGCCGCTGCCGATCATGTCGGTGACGTAGAGCCCGTCCTTGATGGCGGCGATCATCTCTGCCGGGCTGGCGCTTCCGGCCGCCAGATGGAGATTGGTCGGGCCGGGCGACGGCGGACCGCCGGTGCCGCGGCTGGCGTGGCCGGTGGTCCTGAGGCCCAGTTCGGCGGCAGTGGCGGTATCGAGCAGCCAGCTCGCCAGGATCCCGTCCTCGACGAGGGTCAGCGGGCGGGCGGCAACGCCCTCGCCGTCGAAGGGACGGGAACGCAGGCCGCGCCGGCGCAGCGGATCGTCGACGATGCGCACGCCCTCGCGGAACACGCGCTGGCCGAGCTTCTCGCGCAGGAAGGAGGTCTTGCGCGCCACCGACTGGCCGTTGGCGGCCGAGGCCAGATAGGAGGGGAAGCTGCCAGCCGTGCGCGGATCGAAGACGACGGGCACCTTGCGGGTGTCGACCTTGCGCGGGTTGAGCCGGCGAATGGCCCGCTCGCCGGCGCTGCGGCCGATCGACTCGGGATCGGCGAGATCGGCGCGGTGCCGCACGGCGCTGTAGTCGTAGTCGCGCTCCATGCCGGTGCCCTCGCCGGCAATGGCGGTGACCGAGAAGGAGGTGGAGGAGCCGAGCGTCGCGCCCTCGAAGCCGGTCGAGGTGACGAGCGCGAAGCCGCCGATGCCGGCGCCGGCGCCGGCGCCGCCCGATTTCGTCACGCCGGAGACGGCGAGCGCCGCCGCCTCGGCGCGGCGGGCGAAGGCCTCCAGATCGGCAACCCCGGTCATCACGGGGTCGATGAGATCGAGGTCGGGCCACTGTGTCGCGAGATCGGCGGGATCGGCGAGCCGCGCATAGGGATCCTCGGGGGCGACGCGGGCGATGGCAACCGCCCGTTCGGCCAGCGCCGCGACGTCCTCGCGCGGATCGTTCGAGGAAACCGAGGCGCTGCGGCGGCCGACGAAGACGCGCAGGCCGAGGTCGTCGCCCTCCGAACGTTCCGAGCTTTCCACCTGGCCCTCGCGGATCTGCACGCCGACCGAGACGCCGCGGACGGCCATGACGTCGGCGGCGTCGGCGCCGGCCTTGCGGGCCGCATCGACGAGGCGGCGGCCCCGCTCGAGGAGCGCGCCGGTATCCATGAGATCGGACATGAAAGAGCCTTGGGAGGGGAAAAGCGTTCCTCCTCTCGTGTAGGCATCGAAGCGGCAGGTTTCAAGGCGCGGGCCGTGCTTCGGCACGCCGCCGGACCCGGGCGATCATGGTCAGTCTTCGTTCATGCTGTTCGTGGGGCTCCGTGTTAAGCACGCCCGCGAAGCATTGGGAAAGCACAGTCCCCAAGGCTTTCTCAAGCATGCGCTAAGGTCTCGACTTGTCGCGACCGGATTGAGGCCCGCTTAACCGTCCGGCTTAAGCGGTCCGACAAGAAATGCTGCGACAGTTCTCCCAACGACGGGGCGAGAG
>CAZPMD010000179.1:0-5514 GCA_964587395.1 uncultured Hyphomicrobiales bacterium | reverse complement strand
AGCAGGCCGAGCAGGGCGTCGACTACTTCACCATCCATGCCGGCGTGCGCCTCGCCTATGTGCCGCTCACCGCAACCCGTGTCACCGGCATCGTCTCGCGCGGCGGCTCGATCATGGCCAAGTGGTGCCTCGCCCATCACCGCGAGAGCTTCCTCTACGAGCATTTCGACGAGATCTGCGACATCATGCGGCGCTACGACGTGTCGTTCTCGCTCGGCGACGGCCTGCGCCCCGGCTCCATCGCCGACGCCAACGACGCCGCGCAGTTCGCCGAGCTCGAGACGCTGGGCGAACTCACCCAGATCGCCTGGAAGAAGGGCTGCCAGGTGATGATCGAGGGGCCGGGCCACGTGCCGATCCACAAGATCAAGATCAACATGGACAAGCAGCTGAAGGAGTGCGGCGAGGCGCCCTTCTACACCCTCGGACCGCTGACCACGGACATCGCGCCGGGCTACGACCACATCACCTCCGGCATCGGCGCGGCGATGATCGGCTGGTTCGGCTGCGCCATGCTCTGCTACGTCACGCCGAAGGAGCACCTCGGCCTGCCGAACCGCGACGACGTGAAGGTCGGCGTCATCACCTACAAGATCGCCGCCCACGCGGCCGATCTCGGCAAGGGCCACCCGGCGGCGCAGATCCGCGACGACGCGCTCTCCCGCGCCCGCTTCGACTTCCGCTGGGAGGACCAGTTCAACCTCGGCCTCGACCCCGATACGGCCCGCGCCTATCACGACGAGACACTGCCGAAGGAGGCGCACAAGGTCGCCCACTTCTGCTCCATGTGCGGGCCGAAGTTCTGCTCGATGAAGATCACGCAGGATGTGCGGGACTATGCCGCGACGCTGAACGATCCCGACAGGCGGGCCATGGCCGGTGCCGACGCGATCACCGCCGAGCAGGGCATGGCGCAGATGAG
This sequence comes from uncultured Hyphomicrobiales bacterium, assembly GCA_964587395.1. Classification (GTDB taxonomy): domain Bacteria; phylum Pseudomonadota; class Alphaproteobacteria; order Rhizobiales; family Phreatobacteraceae; genus Phreatobacter. The sequence goes on along the minus strand of CAZPMD010000179.1, from coordinate 4,592 downwards.
CGAGAAGTTCCTCGCCATGGGCGGCAAGGTCTATGTCGAGAGCGCGGAAGCCGTGAAGGCCAGCAACAAGGTGCTGTGAGGCCGCTGCGGTGACACGGCCGCCCGGCTTCGACCAGTGGGAGGAACGCTTCGCCGGAGCGGAGTTCCGCTTCGGCCGTGAGCCGAACCCCTTCCTCGCCCGCTGCAAGCCGCTGCTGCCGGCGTCCGGAAGGGCGCTGGCGGTGGCGGACGGGGAGGGGCGCAACGGCGTCTGGCTCGCCCGCCAGGGCCTCGACGTGGTCTCCGCCGACTTCTCGCCGACCGCTCAGGGCAAGGCCCGGGCGCTCGCCGCCGAACACGGCGTCGCCGTCACCTTCGTCGAGGCGGACGCCCACGCCTGGGACTATCCCGAGGCCGCCTTCGACGTGGTGGCGGAGATCTTCACCCAGTTCTCTTCGCCCGAGGGACGGGCCCTGAAATGGGCCGGCATGCGGCGGGCGCTGAAGCCCGGCGGGCTGCTCATCGTCGTCGGCTACACGCCGAAGCAGTTGCAGTACGGCACTGGCGGGCCGAAGCAGGTCGAGAACCTCTACACCCGCGCCATGCTGGAGGAGGCCTTCGGCGACTTCGCCGATCTCTCCATCACCGAGGAGGAGACGGAGCTGCAGGAAGGCTCCGGCCATTCCGGCATGTCGGCGGTGATCGGCCTGACGGGGAGGAGGAGGTAGGGGAGCGAGAAAGAGCCGGCTGATCGGCAACGGGAACCCTAGGAGGAGACGCCAAACGGATTGGGTGTGGGCGGCAGATCTCCCCAGTCCAGGGGCTGGTCGTCGGCTCTAATGGGCCGCCCCAAATGAAACGCGACGGTCTTAAGGTGCGCCGGAAGCAATTCCCTGATCAGCCCGTCCAGAACGACGTCATGCCGAACGTAGAGCCCCATGTCTGCCCGGGGCGTGTTGATGTCGTCAGGGCAGCACGCGACGACGATTTCCCAGTCCGGCATGTCATGAAGGGTGCGCCGCAGGGCCTCGACGATATCTGCGGTCAACGTCCTGTCGGGGATGTAGACTTTGATCTGCCGGACGCCCCAGTAATCCTCGTGGATCCAGTAGCTTCCACGGGAGAGCGTGGCGTCGTCGTCCCCGAAACCCGCCATGGCGCCACGCATTCTCTCGTACAGCCGATCGAACTCGCGGACTTCCCATTCCCTTTGCGCGTCGGGTTTCATGGTTCAATCCCTGATTCTGTAGCGTCGGAGCAGATAGAAGAGCTGCCTCCTGTATATCTGGAAGTTGAAGTCGCGAATCCGCGGATCCGTTGATGATCGGATCGAGGCAGCGAACTCGCGAGCTTGTGCGGCCGTCATATCCTGCGGGCGGATACCTCTCTCTGCCAGGAACTGGTCCAGTCGTTCTCGCACAGCGCTATTGTAGACAGCATGTTCCGGGCTCCATCCGTGCCGTCTACCCAAAAGCGGCCCTGTCTTTTCACGATCGAATGCGCGAATGGCTTCATCTGACAGATGCAAGTCCTTCGCGGTGGCCACGGCTCCGGGAACGAAATGGTGGCCATTCGCAGCAATTTCGATCCAGTCACCAGCAGTACTGTCCTGAACCTCGTCAAGTTCTCCCGAGCTTCCCCCAAGCACGCTCGTCCACTGCCCGCCATCAGGATTTCCCGCAGGGACCCTTGGTTGATCGGGATTGTACGCTCGCTCGCTGGCGGCCCGACCAAACGCTCCCACGGCTCTCGCCAGCCGCAAGCTCCGCACCTGCGCCCTGATCTCGAGGATTTCCCGCCGAGCCGATGCCAGCAGAAGCTCAAAGCGTCCCCAAGCTACGAGGGCGTGGCATTCGGCTCGGACACTCTTCCAATCGACGCTCGCTTGTCCCATCGACCAACTCCAATGATGAAACAGTCTATTGTGCTTTAAATCTCTTGTAAAGGAAATTTTCCTACATCCATCCACCCCTCTAGTCTCTCCCTATGACGAGTGGGGGGAGGGGAGACCGCCCGCACGACTCGTGAGCGGCAGCGTCGAAATGCGCGGGCGGCGACCGGACAGAAGCCCTCGTTCACGTCGTGACATTGTAGGCGTGCACCGTCGCCGTGGTCAGATCGCAGTCGAAGACGATCGTCACCCCTTCGTAGTCGCCCGAAGCCCAGAGCGAGACGCCGACGGTGGCCGGCGGCGGCACGCAGACCACGAGTTGCCCCTCGGGTCGATCCGGCAGGTTGGGAAAGCGTTTGGCGAAGTCGACGTAGCTCCGCGGTGTCGCCGTCGCCAGCGCCAGCGGCACGAAGGGCAAGAGGGTGGGAAAGTCGCGATAGGGCCAGTCGTCGGACGATCGCGTTGTGGACATGTGCAGAACTTCGACCGAACCGTTCGGCATCAGCCGGTAGGTCATCTCGCAGCCGTCGAAGCACATGCCGTAGATCAGCGGAAAGGCCGAGAAATAGTGCCGACTCAGGGCCGGTATGGCCCGGCCGCTGAGACGCCCGATGGTGTGGAGCCGGCGCGGCCCGTGCTCCACGCCCGTCACCCCGCCCTCCAACGGACCGCCGAAGCAGAAGGAGGTGAGCCTGTTCGCCCTGACGAAGGTGTAGTCCACGCCCTCGCAATGGGCATGGACAAGCCTTTCCTGTGCTGCGGCCACGTGTGCGCCCCCCACGAGAATGCAAGCAGGCACGGCATTGATGTTGCCAATTTGTTCCGACCTGCATCCGCCGTCAAGCGCACGCTTCCATCCCCAACGGGGGAGATGCAGTGCGGGCCTTGCCGTGCTTTCCTTTACGTCCGCCCCTTGCGAGCCCCAGCCCATGCCCACCTCCCGCCGTGTCGTCCTCGCCGCCCGTCCCGACGGCATCCCGCAGAGCCAGCATTTCCGCATCGAGACCTATGAGCCGCCGGCGCTGAAACCCGGCGAGATCCTCGTCCGCAATCAGTTCCTCTCGGTGGAGCCGGCCATGCGCGGCTGGGTCTCGGCGGTGGCGAACTATGCCCAGCCGGTGGGCATCGGCGAGGTCATGCGCTCTTTCGCCTCCGGCGAGGTCGTCGCCTCGGAGCACCAGGCCTATGCCCCCGGCGACAAGGTCACCGGCATGTTCGGCTGGCAGGAACTGGCCGTCGTCCCGGCCTCCGCCGTCACCCGCAAGGTGACGGAGACCGACCTGCCGCTCTCCACCTCGCTCGGCGTCATGGGCCTCAACGGCATCACCGCCTATTTCGGCCTTCTCGACGTCGGACAGCCGAAGCCCGGCGACACGGTGGTGGTGTCCACCGCCGCCGGCTCGGTCGGCTCGGCGGTGGGGCAGATCGCGGGGATCATGGGCTGCCGCACGGTCGGCATCGCCGGCGGGCCGCAGAAGGTACGGCAGTGCCTCGAGGATTTCGGCTACGACGCCGCCATCGACTACAAGGCGACGAACGACATCGCCGCGGCCGTGGCGGAGGTCTGCCCCGCGGGCGTCGACGTCTATTTCGACAACACCTCCGGTGCCATCTCCGACGCGGTGCTGCGGAACCTCGCCATGGGGGCGCGGGTGGTGATCTGCGGCACGGCCTCGGTGTCGTCCTGGGACCCCTGGCCGTCGGGGCCGCGCCCCGAGCGGCACATCCTCGTCAAGCGCGCCCGCATGCAGGGCGTACTCGCCTTCGACTATGCCCACCGCTACGGCGAGGCGCTGGCGCGGCTGGCGGGCTGGATCCGTTCGGGCCAGCTCCGCTACGCCGAGGACATCCTCGAGGGCATCGAGGCCGCCCCCGACGCCATCGCCTCGCTCTATCGCGGCGACAACCGCGGCAAGCGTCTCATTCGGCTGCACGGGTGAGTCATGGGCATGTCTCAGGCAGGACCGGCCGCGGGTTGGCGCACGTCGATGACGGACCTGGCATTGCGCCATCCGGTGCTCGCCGCGCTGGCGATCTTCCTCGCGTCGCGGCTCCTCGTCTTCCTCGGCGTGATCCTTGCCGATCTCGTCATCGCACCGAAAACCGGACCCGGCCTGTGGAACGTCGGCGAATTCTGGTTCCACCGGCTGCTGCGCTGGGACACCGGCTGGTACCTGCGAATCATCGAGCGGGGCTACGACGTCCATCCCGACGGCTCGGTGGAAACCGCCATCGTCTTCTTCCCGCTGCTGCCGCTGCTTGCAAGGGGGCTCGCCACGCTGACGGGGCTGCGCGTCTTCGACGCCATGCTGCTGGTGGGGGTGACCGGGGGCTTCGTGGCCATTGGCCTGCTGGCGGCGCTGGTGCGTCCGATCTTCGGTCCAGCGGCGGCGATCCGCTCGGCGGCGCTGATCGCCTTCCTGCCGTCCTCGGTCTTCCTGTCCGCGGCCTATACCGAGCCGGTGGCCCTCGCCCTCACCCTCGCCGCCTTCCACGCGCTGGCACACCAGCGCTTCTGGCTTGCGGCGCTCGCCTGCGGCGTTGCGGCGGCGGCGCGCTCGGCCACGGTGGCGCTGGTGCCGGTCATCGCGGCGGCCGCGACGCTCGCCTCGCCTCTGCCCGTGTTGCGGCGGGTGCCGATGGTCATCCTGCTCGGCACGTTGGCGACGCCGGGCTCCTCGCCTTCATGGCATGGCAGGCCTGGACCTTCGGCGATCCCTTC
>CAZPMD010000178.1:2650-5573 GCA_964587395.1 uncultured Hyphomicrobiales bacterium | reverse complement strand
GCCCGGCGGTGTCGGCACGGGCCAGACGAAAGCCGCCTCGAAATCGACCGGGGCGGCGACCCTAGGCAGCTGGACGGCGATGGCCGGCGCCTTTTCCCCATATCCCAGCGCCGCCAGGATCTGCGGCACGGCGACCGCGGCACAGCCGGTGGCTATCACCGAGACCAGGATCTGCGCCGCGAGCTTGCGGCTGCCCGCCGCGACCATTCCAAGCATGCCACCGTTCACGGGCAGCTCCCTCATCCATCCAAACCGGGGCTGACATTGGCCGGCGCTTTGTGGCGGCAATCGGGACCGAAATGTTGCGATCTCAGCCCCTTGCGTAGCTGATTGTTTCCGGCGTGGGCTGCAGCGTGGCTGCCTCGCCGAGCCATGCCCGGAAGGCCTCGTGTCCAGGCGGGGTGATGGCGAGAACCCGGCCTGCCTTCGCCCGCCGCAGCCAGCCGCGGGCAAGTGCCAGGTCGAGCACCGCCTTGCCGAGGGAGCCGCCGAGATGAGGGCGGCGTTCGCTCCAGTCGAGGCAGCAGCGGCACAGGGGCCGGCGCAGCCGCGCAAGGGCCGCCATGTCGATGCCCTCGGCCTTGAAGAAGCTGTGCCCCCTGTCGGTCAGCGTGATGGCTTCGCCGTCGACCGACAGCCGTCCGTCGGCGAGGAATGCATCGAACAGCCGCACGGCCCATTCGCCCGCCATGTGGTCGTAGCAGACGCGGGAGAGGCGCATGGCCGGGTCACGCGGACCGGTGCGCGTGCGCAACCGCCCCGTGCGCGCGGCAAGTCCCATCAGCCCCTCGAGCACCTGCGCGACATCGGTTCCCGACAGGCGGAAATAGCGATGGCGGCCCTGCGCCTCGACGATCAGCAGGCCGGCCTCGCGGAGGCGCGCCAGGTGACCGCTGGCCGTCGGCGCGGCGACGCCGGCCTCGCGCGACAGTTCGCCGGCGGTGAGCGCCCGACCGGACATCAGGGCGGCGAGCATGTTGGCGCGGGCGGGATCGCCGATCAGAGCGGCAATCTCGGCGATCGACGGACCTTCCCTCATGACGGGGCTCCCCGGTTCATCGCATCAGGCTACAACGGATGCCGCAACGATGCTTCGGCCTGAACCGAAACGTTCGCGCCGTCGGCTCGCCAGAGTGCAGCCGTCGTCTCCAGCCCGCATGGTCCCCCGATGTTCGTTCTCGCCGTCGCCACCGCCGTCTTCGTCCTCGCCGGCCTCGTCAAGGGCGTCATCGGCCTCGGACTGCCGACCATCGCCGTGGGACTGCTCAGCCTCTTCGTCACGCCGGCGCAGGCCGCCTCGTGGATGCTGGTCCCTTCCCTGCTGACCAATGTCTGGCAGGTCGCCGCCGGCCCGAACCTGTGGTCACTGACGCGGCGGCTGGCGACGCTCCTCGCCGGTATCGTCCTCGGCACCTGGCTCGGTGCCGGAATCATCACCGGCGCCTCCGCCGGCCACGCCTCGGTGGCCCTCGGCATCGTGCTGATGCTCTATGCCGGGCTGGGACTTTCGCCCTTTCGACCGCGGGTGCCGGCCGGCGCGGAGCCGTGGCTGTCGCCGGTCGTAGGAATCGCCACCGGCATCGTCTCGGCCGGTACCGGCATCTTCGTGATGCCGTCGGTGCCCTATCTTCAGGCCCTCGGCCTCGAGAAGGACGACCTCGTCCAGGCGCTCGGCATCACCTTCCTCGTCGCGACCGTGGCGCTCGGAATCGGCCTGTTCCGCGAGGGCGTCCTCGTCGGCGGCACGGCGCTGACCTCGCTCTGGATGCTGGCACCGGCGCTCCTCGGCATGTGGCTCGGACAGGCCATCCGGTCGCGCATCAGCCCGGCCGCCTTCCGCACCTGGTTCATGATCGGGCTCATGGTGCTCGGCGCGCATCTGGCGGTGAAGCCGCTGATGTAAGGGGAAGGCGCGCTGCACAATCCAAGTGCGTCCTTCGAGGCTCGCCGCCGGCCGATGCCGAGGGATCGCCGGTCGCTCGCACCTCAGGATGAGGACGGGGGAGACCTGCAGAAGGGATGCATCGGAGCGCCATCTGTCGCGGAGTACCACACTCTGCCCTCCTCATCCTGAGGTGCGAGGCCGGACCGGCCGAGCCTCGAAGGACGCACTCCGCTGGTGCAGAGCGGCCACCGCCAGGCCCCTATCCCTCCAGCCATTCCCTGAGCTTGGTGATGCGCGGCTTCATCCTGCCGCCGTCCACGGCGATGCGCAGCGCCCGCGTCTCGCCGACCATCACAACGAGGGAGCGCCCGCGCGTCACCGCCGTATAGATGAGGTTGCGGGCGAGCATGGCGTAGTGCTGCGTCGTCACCGGGATGACCACCGCCGGATATTCCGATCCCTGGCTCTTGTGGATCGTCGTGGCATAGGCCGGCATCAGGTTTTCGAGGTCGCCGAAGGAGTAGGAGATCTGCCGGCCGTCGAACAGGGCGACAAGTTCGCCCTCCTCCAGATCGACCCGCAGCACCTGCCCGAGGTCGCCGTTGAAGACGTCGCGGTCGTAGTCGTTGGCCGTCTGCATGACGCGGTCGCCGGCCGCATAGGTCCAGCCGTAGCGCTCGACCACCGGCCGGCCCTCGGGCGGGTTCAGCACCTTCTGCAGCTCGATGTTGAGGTTGCGGGCCCCGAGCACGCCCTTGTTCATGGGCGCCAGCACCTGCACGTCGCGCATCGGGTCGAGGCCGAAGCGCCGCGGGATGCGCTCCTTCACCATCTCGATGATCTTGGCGAGGCCGTTTTCGGGCGTCGAAGCCTCAACCCAGTAGAAGTCGCTCTCGGCCCCGGCCGGGACAGCTTCCGGCATCTCGCCGCGGTTGATACGGTGGGCGGTGGCAATGATGCGGCTCGCCTCGGCCTGGCGGAAGACCTCCGTCAGTCGCGCCACCGGCACGAGCCCCGAGGCGATGATGTCGGCGAGCG
>CAZPMD010000178.1:0-2640 GCA_964587395.1 uncultured Hyphomicrobiales bacterium | reverse complement strand
CGCCTGTCCCGGGCCGACAGGGGGCAACTGGTCGACGTCGCCGACGAGCAGCAGACCGGCATCGGCGGGAAGCGACTCGACGAGGGCGAGCATCAGGGGCACGTCGACCATCGAGGTCTCGTCGACGACCAGCAGGTCGCAGTCGATGAGGTTCTCGCGGCCGCGCGAGAAGGCGCCGAACTCCGGGTCGATCTCGAGCAGGCGGTGGATCGTCTTCGCCTCGATGCCGGTCTGCTCGGTCATGCGCTTGGCGGCGCGGCCGGTGGGGGCTGCGAGCGTCACCGAGACATCGTGCCGGGTCAGCAGCTTGAGGATGGTGTCGAGCAGCGTCGTCTTGCCGACGCCGGGGCCGCCGGTGATGACCGAGACCTTGGCCGAGAGGATGGTCGCCAGCGCCTCGCGCTGGGAGGGCGCGAGCGCCTTGCCGGTGCGGGCCTCGACGCGCGGCACCTCGCTGGCGAGATCGATCTTGCCCCAGGGTGGCGATCCCTTCGCGATGTCGCGCAGCCGTTCGCCGATGATCTTCTCGGCGCGGTGGAGGTCCTTGAGGAAGAGGTGCGGCTCGCCGCCGATCGTATCGGCGACGAGATTGCGCGCAGCGACCTCCGCCTCCGCAGCCTGTTCGATGAGGACCATGTCCCCGTCGAGGAGGCGGGCGGCGAGGGCCACGGCCTCATCGCGCGGCAGACCGGTGTGGCCGTCGTCGCGCGCCTCCTGGAGCGCGTAGGTGATGCCGGCACGGAGCCGCTCGGGGGCGTCGCGCGCGAGGCCGAGCGACATCGCCACCTGGTCGGCGGTGAGGAAGCCGATGCCCTTGACGTCGCGGGCGAGGCGGTAGGGGTCCTGGCGGATGAGAGCGATGGCGTCGGTTCCGAGCGCGCGGAACACCCGCGCGGCCTGGCCGAGGCCGAGGCCGTGCTCCTGCAGGAAGACGCCGAGGTCGCGGACGATGCGATCCTCGGTCCAGCTCTCGGTGATGCGCCGGATGCGGGCATCGGTGAGGCCGACGATCTCCTTCAGCCGGTGCGGCTCGCTGTCCAGCACCTCGAAGGTGCGCTTGCCGAAGGCCTGGACGATCTTGTGGGCTGTGGCGATGCCGATGCCCTTGATGGCGCCGGAGGCAAGGTAACGCTCGATGCCATCCTTGGAGGCCGGTGGAGCGGTGACCAGCCGCGAGGCCTTGAACTGCAGGCCATGGGCGCGGTCGTTCACCCAGGAACCCTCGGCCGTCATCATCTCGCCGGCCGCCACCGCCGCCGTCGTGCCGACGATCGCCACCGGCTGGGGCTTGCCGCGGACGCGCACCTTCAGCACCGCGAAGCCGGTCGCGGGGGAATGGAACGTCACGCGTTCGATGGTGCCGGTGAGGGTTTCGACCGGCGTATCGGATGACGGGGCCGCGCTCGCGCGCATGAAGGCGAATCGCTCTAGGACTGGTTGAACGGGAATGGGCGAAGGCTAGAACGCCCCGCCGCCCGCGTCCACGCCGAACCGCCCCCCAAGGCTGCCCCATGGCCTTCGCCCTCGCCGACGTCTCCCTGGTCCAGGCCATCCTCGTCGCCGGAACCGCCTTCGGCGCGGCGATCGTCGGTGGCATGGCCGGCTATGGCACGGGCCTGCTGCTGCCGCTGGTGCTGGTTCCGGTCATCGGCGCCGAGAACGTCGTCCCGGTGATCGCGGTGTCCGCGATGTTCACCAATGTCGGTCGCTTCGTCGCCATGCGGGAGTCCGTGGACTGGGCCAAGGTGGCGATCATGCTGCCGCTCGCCGTACCGCTGGTCATGCTGTCGGCCTATGGCTTCACCCGGCTCGACAACCGGGGAGCCTCGCTCGTGATCGGCGTGGTGCTCGTCATCCTCGTGCCGCTGCGGCGCAGGCTCGTGCGCATGGGCTTTCGCCTTCAGGGCTGGCAACTCGCGCCGGCCGGTGGCGTCTACGGCTTCGTCACAGGTGCCTCCAGCGGGGCGGGCGTCATCCTGGTGTCCTTCCTCATGGCGGCGGGGCTGACGGGCAAGGCGGTGATCGCCACCGATGCCGCCATCTCCATCGTCATCGGCATCGCCAAGGCCGGCACCTTCGGCTGGAACGAGGCCCTGCCGGTGCCGCTGCTCGTCTTCGCCCTGCTGGTGGGCCTTGCGACCCTGCCGGGGGCCTTCGTCGCCCGCGCCCTGCTCGACCGCCTGCCGGTCCGTCTCCACGCGCTGATGCTGGAGGCCGTGATCGTCATCGGCGGCCTCGCCATCATCGCCCGCGGCCTGTTCGGCCCCGCCTGACCCCGGCACGTCACGACAAAGTGAGGCCCCGGCCGTAACCCGCCGTCCCCCTCCGCCGAAGCATCTCCATGACCGATGCCGCGACCGAGGAGACGCCCATGCCCGCCGCTTCAGCCCCGACCACCGCCTCTGTCACGCCCACGACCTCGGCATGGGAGACCCTCGTGGAGGCGGTGCTCGCCCATGACGGGCGGGTGCCCGAGCTGATCGGAGGCATCCTCGCCCGCCATCCCGACGACAGCCGCGCCCATGCGGTGAAGGGGCTCATGTTGGTGCTGCTGGCACGGGCGGAGCTCGTGGGGGAGGCGCGCCGCTGCCTCGCCGTCGCCGACCGCCTCGCAACCTCCGGCGATGGCGCCGGGGCCTA
>CAZPMD010000177.1:0-5953 GCA_964587395.1 uncultured Hyphomicrobiales bacterium | reverse complement strand
TTCGTCCAGCTCGCAACGATCCGATGCTGGATCAGGTTTGTCCACACGACCTAGGGCAGGGGAATTACAGTTTTGTGACGGATTCGACGGGCCCCCCGCAGGTCTCTTGCGGTGCGAATACTTGCGGATTGTCATGAAAACGTCATCCCAATGTCATTCGTGCAGGCGAGCGGCAAGACCTCTTCTTTCGTGCCCAGGATACCTTCCCCATGAGCCAGCTCGGCCTCGAGCCTTCGATCCACCCGACCGCGGTCGTCCGCGACAGCCGTTTCGGCACCTACACGGAGGTAGGCGCGCGCACGGTGATTTCGGAGACGGTCATGGGCGACTACTCCTACATCGTCCAGGACGGACAGATCGACATGTCGAGCATCGGCAAGTTCTGCTCGATCGCCTCCCACGTGCGCATCAATCCCGGCAACCACCCGATGGAGCGGGCGAGCCAGAGCCACTTCCTCTATCGCGCGTCCCGCTATTTCGAGGGCGAGCCGGACGAGGCCGGCTTCTTCGACTGGCGTCGCTCCCATGCGGTGACGATCGGGAACGACGTCTGGATCGGTCATGGCGGGGTTGTGCTGGCCGGCAAGCATGTCGGCACCGGCGCCGTTGTTGCGGCGGGCGCCATCGTCACCAGGGACGTCGCGCCCTATACGGTGGTGGGTGGCAACCCGGCGCGGGTGATCCGGCGCCGCTTCTCCGAGTCCGTCAGTGACAGGCTCCTGGAGCTTGCCTGGTGGGACTGGGATCACGAGAGGTTGCGGCGCGCCCTGCCGGATTTCCGGTCACTGTCCGTTGACGCGTTCCTGGAGAAGTATGACGGCTAAGCACTCCGGAGGTGCGTCGGTTTGTCTAGGCGGTCTTGTGCGACGCAGCATTGATCCATGTCGTCGCCCCTGACATGAGGGCCGACGAGATTGCGCCGGCCCTACCGATCCCTTCGGCCAGCCTCCCGACTGTCGGGCCTGGCCACTTCCCCTGTGGATGCGACGGAGACCTGCCATGTCCCTCTATCGACTCGACCGGTTCTTCGCGCCGCGGTCCGTCGCCGTCGTCGGGGCCACCGACCGGCCCCGTTCAATGGGGCAGGCGCTGATGGCGAACATGAAGCGCGCGGGATTTTCGGGCCAGTTGCTGCCGGTCAATCCGAAACATGGCACCGTCGCGGGCCTGGCCGCCTTCGCCTCTCTGTCTGACCTGCCGCTGGTTCCCGACCTCGTTGTCATGGCCACGCCGGGGTCGACCATCCCCGGCCTCGTCGACGAGGCGGCGCGGCTCGGCGTGCCGGCGGCGGCGGTCATCTCGGCGCTGGAGCGGCAGGGCTACGAGGCAGCGAGTGGCCGGCTCGACAAGGCCGTCCGCGAGAAGGCGATCCGCCTCGTCGGCCCCAATTGCTTCGGCGTCATCTCACCCCATGGCGGGGTCGATGCGAGCTTCTCCTCGCGCAAGACGCGCCCCGGCTCGCTCGCCTTCATCTCCCAGTCGGGCGCCATCGCGGCGTCGCTGCTGGAATGGGCGGAGGTCCGCCATATCGGCTTCTCCGGTGTCGTGACGCTCGGCGACCAGCTCGACGTCGATACCGGCGACTGCCTCGACTATTTCGCCGCCGACTATCGCACGCGCGCGATCCTCGTCTACATCGAGGCGATCAAGGACGTGCGCAAGTTCATGGCCTCTGCGCGCGCGGCCGCGCGCTCGAAGCCGGTGATCGTGCTGAAGTCCGGACGCAGCGCCGCGGCGGCGAGCGCGGCGAAGTCGCACACGGGCGCGCTCGCGGGCGCGGACGACGTCTATGCCGCCGCCTTCGCCCGCTCGGGCCTGGTGCGGGTCAACGATCTCGACGAACTCATCGCCGCCGCCGAGACGCTGTCGCGCTATCCCTCCTTCGCTGGCGACCGGCTGGGCATGGTGACCAATGGCGGCGGTCTCGGTGTGCTCGCCGTCGACGCGCTGATGGACCATGGCGGCAAGCTCGCGAAGCTCGGCGCGGAGACGAAGGCGAAGCTCGACGCCGCCATGCCGACGACCTGGTCGGGCGGCAACCCCATCGACATCATCGGCGATGCCGATTCGGCGCGCTACGCGGCGGCCATGGAAGCGGTCCTCGACGACCGCGACATCGACGCTGTACTGGTGATGAACTGCCCGACGGCGCTGCTGCCGAGCAGGGACGCGGCGGAGGCGGTGGCCAAGGTCGTCACCGACCGCAAGATGCGGGGCGGCCGGATGAAGCCGGTCTTCACCGTCTGGCTCGGCGACCAGGAGCAGGCGACCGAGATCTTCGCGGAAGCCGGCCTGCCGAGCTATCCGACGGAATCGGAGGCGGTGCGTGGCTTCATGCACATGGTCCGCTACCGGCGCGGCCAGGACGCGCTGATGGAGACGCCGGAGAACGCCGAGATCGTCGCCCCGGCCGATCTCGCCGTGCTGCGCGGCGAACTCGACGCAGCGGTGTCGGCGAAGAAGCGCTGGCTCGATCCGATCCTCGTCGACCGCATCCTCACCGCCTATGGCATCCCCACCGTGCCGATCGGCGCGGCGCGGACGCCTGAGGAGGCCGGCGCCTTCGCCGAGACCTTCCTGAAGGCAGGACAGGCCATCGCCATCAAGATCCTGTCGCCCGACATCACCCACAAGTCCGATGTCGGCGGCGTCCGCCTCGGTCTGGCCACGCGCGAGGCCGTCGAGGCCGCCGTGGTGGAGATGCTGGGGCGCGTGGCGGGGCAGATGCCGCAGGCCCGCATCGAGGGCGTCATGGTGCAGCCGATGGTGCACCGGCCGGGAGCCATCGAGCTGATCGTCGGCCTCGCCGACGACCCGACCTTCGGGTCCGTCATGCTCTTCGGCCGTGGCGGCAAGGCGGTGGAGCTGATCAAGGACCGCGCGCTGGCGCTTCCCCCCCTCGACATGCGGATCGCCCGCGACATGATCGCGCGCACGCGCATCTCGCGGCAGATGGCCGGCTATCGCGACGTGGCCCCCGTCGACACCGCCAGGGTGGCGGAAATCCTCGTGCGCCTGTCGCAACTCGCGGCCGACCTGCCGCAGGTGGCGGAGGTCGACATCAATCCGCTGCTGGCGGACCCTTCCGGCATCGTGGCGCTGGATGCGCGCATCGCCGTCGGCGCGCCGAGGGCCAAGGGGCTGGTGCGCGGCGGCCACCCGCGCTTCGCCATCCGCCCCTATCCGAAGGAATGGGAACGCAACCTCGTCACCGAGAGCGGCTTTGCCTGCAGGGTGCGTCCGGTGCGCCCCGAGGACGAGCAGCTGTTCCGCGACTTCTTCCACCGGGTCAATCCGGACGACATCCGCCAGCGTTTCTTCGCGCCGATCAAGGAGTTCACCCACGCCTTCATCGCCCGCCTCACCCAGATCGACTATGCGCGGTCGATGGTGCTGGTGGCGATCGAGGAGGGCACCGGCGACCTCCTCGGCGCGGTGCGCCTGCATGCCGACCCCGACAACGAGAACGCTGAATATGCCATCTTCGTGCGCTCCGACCAGCAGGGTCGCGGCCTCGGCCTGTCGCTGATGAAGATGATCATCGACTACGGGCGTCTCCAGGGTACGAAACGCATCTACGGTCAGGTCCTCGCCGAGAACGTCCGCATGCTGGCGCTCGCCCGCGAACTCGGCTTCGCCGTCGGCCCCGATCCTGACGACAACGCCCTGCAGAAGGTGGTGCTGGAACTGGGCTGACGGGTGGGGACAAATTCCCGGCAGAATCCAGCGGCCGCAAGGCTTTGTGCGAAATGTTGTTTGCAGCGTCACGCTGCATGGTAGGATTTTGCTCACGTTCGGGAACTGCGCCTCGCGGGCGACGCGGCCGCTTCCCGCTTCGTCTTCGCCGCTCCGATCTATGCTCCACGTTCCCACTCCGCTCTTATCGAGAGGGGAGGGCGCCGGCGCGTCAGACCTGGAGCCTCTTGCAAGACGGGGACGGCTCAACGGCCCGCTGGCTGCGAACCGGGGATGCGATTGCGATCACTCCGCAAAGACCTCTGCCGGCGCACCGAAGCGGTCAGGCCAGTCCTCCCACGCCACGTCGCTCGGGCAGAGAGCGTAGGCTGTGAGGAGCCAGCCGTTCGGTCCACGTCGCAGGAGGGCGCCCACCAGACGGCTGGTGTCGCCCGCGCATGGCGTCCCCGCCCATCGCATCGCGCGCCCGTCGGGTCTGCGGGGTGTCGCGAGCACGAAAGCGAAGGCGCCACAGACACGGGCGCGCTCCACGACGAATTCGACATTGGTCCGCAGGTCCCTGGAGACCGGTTGTCGCACGACGTCGAGCGCGTCCCTGCGGTCACTGCCGGCCAAAGGCGTACATGCCGCCGTGGACGCCGGTGCGTCCGACGGGCGGCCAGGGGCAGGCGTATCCGCTGCGCCTGCGGTGATGGCGCCGTCGTCGCAGGCGTTGGCCCGCGGGTCGAAACAGCCGCCCGCCCCCTTCGCGCCCCGGGGGCAGAGGGAGGTTCCCGCCTCGCAGATGAGGCCCTGGTCGCAGGCGGCGCGCTGGGGCAGGTAGCAACCGCCCCATCCGTTGCGACCCGGTACGCAGGTCTGGAAAGGCGGCTGGCACACCTGCGCCAGGGCACCTGAACTCACGGCTGCGAGGAGGACGGCGATCCAGAGGGCGTGCTTCATGCCGGCACCTTCGTTGACGGGCGAGGCAAGGTCGCCCTGTCGCATGGATCGCTCAATGACCCATCTCAATGAGGATGGGCGGCAACTGGCCCAGATTGCAGCGTGCAAGAGGAGCGTGACATGACTCTGGCCCGACTGCTTTCCGACCCGCGCGTTCTGGCGATCGCCGGCGCCGCGGGCATCGCTCTGCTGACAAGCGACGTTGCCCTCTCGCAACAGCCTGCAGGCGCGCCCCCGCCCCAGATTCCCGTCGAAACCGGCACGCCGGGAAATTGCTGCTGGATCATGACCAAGGGCCTGAGCGGTGCGTTCGGCATGGCCTTCGATCAGTCCGCAGGCTCGGGCCACGCCGTTCTCGTGGCGTCGGGCTACGATCGATTGATCCACGGCCCGACGACGGCCAATGCCTGCGTCGCCTACTGGAATCGCCACATCGCCACCCGGCCAGGCCAGACGCCGTGGATGGCGATGCCGGTTGGCCCCTTGCGCAACCTGCCGACGAACCCGCCCCCCACGGGTCCGGGCCCGGTTGCCGGCGCGCCCCCCGTGCCACCATTGCCGAACGAGACTCCCCCTGGCGTCGAACCCGTGGCCGGTGGCGAGACTGTCGCGCCACCTCCCCAGACAGGTCACTGGCGCTTTGTTCAGGAGCAGGTGATCGAGGCCAGGACCAGCGCCTCGCCCCGCGACATCATCACGAACCAGATTGCGGTGGCCAATGGGTCCATGTCCATGACGCTCACCACCGACCCACATCTGGGCGAGGGGCCGTCGACCTGGGCGGCGGATGCACAGTGGTCGTGGAACTCGACCCGGGGCCTCGACATCCTCGTTCCCGGCGAGAGGCTGGCTGCCAGGATGCGCGTGGCCGACCGGAGCGTGCCGGAGCAGGTCAGCGGATGGCGCCATGGCCATGTCGGGATGTCCTGCAGCATCCGGTTCGATGACCCCGCGCTGGGTGTCGGCGCGACATCGGCATCCGCCGAAACGATCCTGAATATCGTCGTCGGCGAGCAGAAGAACAGTACGCAGGACGGGTCCGCCAGGACCCCGGATGGCCCGCTCTGGGGCGGCCGAATGGCGCTGGTCGCCGCATGTGGCGGCATCGGCAAGTATCAGCGCATCTATGAGTGGGTGCCGCCGCAGCCGGCAGGCGCGACGCCGCAAGGCGGGGCGCAGGTCGGCGCCAGCCGTCAGACGACAGCCAGTGCCCAGCCTGGCTCCGGGGCTCCGCCTGCCAGCGGGGGCGGCGGAACGGGAACGGGCGCCGCAACGCCGGTGCTGCCGCCGCTGCCCGCTCCGCCGACGGCCGCGG
>CAZPMD010000176.1:0-6082 GCA_964587395.1 uncultured Hyphomicrobiales bacterium | reverse complement strand
TGGTGAAGTAGTCGACGCCCTGCTCGGCCTGCTCGATCAGCGTGTCGCGGAACAGCTCCCAGGTCAGCTTGACCGGGTCGCCGCCGCACTTCTCCAGCGCCTGGTAGATCGGCACCGTGCCGATCGGCACCGGCGAGTTGCGGATGATCCATTCGCGGGTGTTGTGGATGTTGCGGCCGGTGGACAGGTCCATGACCGTGTCGGCGCCCCAGCGGATCGACCAGACCAGCTTGTCGACCTCCTCCTCGATGGATGAGGAGACGGCGGAGTTGCCTATATTGGCGTTGATCTTCACCAGGAAGTTGCGGCCGATGATCATCGGTTCGAGTTCCGGGTGGTTGATGTTGCAGGGGATGATGGCCCGGCCGCGGGCGATCTCGGAGCGGACGAACTCGGGCGTGATGAAGGCCGGGATCTCCGCGCCGAAGCTCTCGCCATCGGCGATCTTCGCCCCGGCGCCCTCAAGCATCGCCTTGCGGCCGAGGTTCTCACGCTCGGCGACGTAGATCATCTCCTTGGTGATGATGCCGGCCCGGGCGAACTCGTACTGGGTGATCGGCGCGTCGCCGACACCGCGCAGGGGCCGGTTGTGCAGCGGGAAGGCGCGGGCGAGGTGCTTGCCGGCGTTGCCGTTGTCCTCGGGCTTCACCTCGCGGCCCGCATAGGCCTCGACGCCGCCGCGCTCCAGAACCCAGGAGGCGCGGGCGCGGGAGAGGCCCTTCTCCACGTCGATGACGACGTTCGGGTCGGTGTAGGGGCCGGAGGTGTCGTAGAGAACGACGTTCGGCTCGTTCGCTCCCGCCTGCAGCTGGATCTCGCGCAGCGGCACGCGCAGATCGGGGGCGGCCTCGGGGATCGCGAAGATCTTGGTGGAGGCCGGCAGCGGGCCGGTGGTGACGGCCGCCTTGATGTCCTTGACGGGGGCGTTCATGGGGTTCCTCGCGGTGTTCTTATGGCGTGGGGGACTGCGGCCAGTAGCCGGCAATGGTGAGAATGGCGCCGAGGATCAGCCAGATGGCGGCGGCGATCTTCATCGCCCCGTCGCGGGCGAGGAGGTCCCGGCCGATGGCGGCGGCGCGGTCGGGAGCGATGACGCGGATGGCGCCGACGATCAGCATGGCGAGGCCGAGGAGAGTGACCAGCGTCCGCCAGTCGGGGGCGACGACCCGGTGCGCCAGCAGGATGGCGACGCCAGCGGTCAGGATCAGGAGCCCCGACAGGACGACCAGCGCGGTGTTCTTGAGGAACTCGCCCGCCAGCGTCCGGTAGGCGCCCGGGCTGACCAGCAGCCCGAGGCCCACCGCCAGCATGACGGGGCCGATGAGCCTTGCGAGATAGACCGAAGTCAGCATGTGCGTCCCATCCCTCCGCCGGCATGACCCGGATCAGGTTCAAGGGTCGCTGCGGAGTTCCGGATCAGGAACGGTGCGGCCTCTCAGCCCCCTCGTCGGGGCCCCCCTTGGACAGGTTCCAAATTGGACCCTTGGCCGGCGAAGTCAAGCGGGCCGGCGCGGGTCAGGTCCGACGTCAGCGGACGAGCACGGCCTTTTCCAGCGCCATGAAGGCGCGGGCGCGGTGCGAGAGGCCCTGCCCCTTCGGCGGCAGGCCGTGCTTCTGGTCGGCACTCATCTCGCCGAAGCTGAGATCTTGGCCGTCGGGCAGGAACATCGGGTCGTAGCCGAAGCCCTTGCTCCCGCGCGGCGGCCAGACCAGCGTGCCGAAGACACGGCCCTCGAAGATCTGCTCAGTGCCGTCGGGAAAGGTCAGGGCCAGCGCCGAGACGAAATGCGCCTTCGCGCCGGTGGTGGCGACGCCGCGGAGCGTCAGCTCGCGGTCGACGCGGGCCATGGCGGCGGCGAAGTCGCGGGGATTGCCGGCCCAGTCGGCGGTGAAGAGGCCGGGCGCGCCGTCGAGAGCGTCGATGGCGAGGCCGGAATCATCCGCGACGGCGGCAAGTCCCGTGGCCCCGGTCGCCGCGCGGGCCTTGATCGCGGCGTTCTCGGCATAGAGCGTTCCGGTCTCCGCCGGCTC
The DNA here is from genome assembly GCA_964587395.1 of uncultured Hyphomicrobiales bacterium. Lineage (GTDB taxonomy): Bacteria > Pseudomonadota > Alphaproteobacteria > Rhizobiales > Phreatobacteraceae > Phreatobacter. The sequence goes on along the minus strand of CAZPMD010000176.1, from coordinate 4,051 downwards.
GGGCAGCCCGAGTTCCCCCGCCGAGACGAGGTCGATACCATGGGGGCCCAGGAGGTCGCGGAACTCGGCGAGCTTGCCCTTGTTGTGGGTCGCGACGACGAGCCGGGTTCCGGGACCGATGCGGGCGCTCATGCCACCGCCGTCTTCTGCAGGTCGACGAGGCGGGCGCAGCCGCCGCGGGCGAGCGACAGGAGGTTGAGGAGCTCGGCCTCGGTGAAGGGCGTCTTCTCGGCCGTGCCCTGGATCTCGACGATGCCGCCAGCGCCGGTCATGACGAAATTGGCGTCGGTGTCGGCCTCGGAATCCTCGGCATAGTCGAGGTCGAGCACCGGCGTGCCCTGGTAGATGCCGCAGGAGACCGCCGCGACATGGTCGCGGATCGGGTTGGTCTTCAGCATGGACCGCGCCGTCATCCAGGCGATGCAGTCGTGCAGCGCGACCCAGGCGCCGGTGATGGCGGCGGTGCGGGTGCCGCCGTCGGCCTGGATCACGTCGCAGTCGAGGGTGATCTGCCGCTCGCCCAGCGCCTGCAGGTCGACAACGGTGCGCAGCGACCGGCCGATGAGGCGCTGGATTTCCTGCGTGCGGCCGGACGGCTTGCCGGAGGTCGATTCGCGCCGGGTGCGCTCCAGCGTGGCGCGCGGCAGCATGGAATATTCCGCCGTCACCCAGCCGCGGCCCTGGCCACGCAGCCACGGTGGCGGCTTCTCCTCCAGCGAAGCCGTGCAGAGCACGTGAGTGTTGCCGAACTTCACGAAGCAGGAGCCTTCCGCATAGCGCGCGACGGCACGCTCCAGCGAGACGGGGCGGAGCGCATCGGGTTCGCGCTTGGAGGGACGCATGGCGGGTTCCGTTCTTCAGCTCGGGGTCGGCGGGTCATAGGGCCCAAAGCCCGGCGCGGCAAGGACGGCGTCCGAGGGCGATGCGGCGGCACTGCCTTGCAGCGCGGCAGATGGCGCTTGAACAATGCCGCGCCAGCGACCAGATTTGACTTGGAGGTCGCCCCTTGTCCGCCGAAGTCCCGCGTTCCAGCCCGCATCTGTCCGCCGTCGCGAATTCCGCGCTGGCAAAGCTCGACGAGCGCTCGCGCGAGATCTTCCGGCAGATCGTCGAGAGCTATCTGGCGACCGGCGAACCCGTGGGGTCGCGCAACCTGTCGAAGATCCTGCCGATGACCCTGTCGCCCGCCTCGGTGCGCAACGTCATGCAGGACCTGGAGGAGGCCGGCCTCATCTATGCGCCGCACACCTCGGCCGGGCGCCTGCCGACCGAGACGGGCCTGCGCTTCTTCGTCGACGCCCTGATGCAGTTCGGCGATCTCGCCGCCGACGAGCGCAACGCCATCGAGGCGCAGGTGGCCGCCTCGGCCCGCGATCATTCGTTCGAGTCCGTGCTGGCGGACGCCACCCAGCTCCTGTCGGGCATGTCGCGCGGCGCCGGCGTCGTGCTCACCTCGAAGAGCAACGTCCGCCTCAAGCATATCGAATTCGTCCGCATCGAGCCGGAGCGCGCCCTCGTCGTGCTGGTCTCCGAGGACGGCCAGATCGAGAACCGCATCGTCCCCATTCCGGCCGGACTGCCGCCCTCGGCGCTGGTCGAGGCCTCCAACTTCCTCAACGCCCATATCCGTGGCCGGACGCTGGCCGAGGCCCGCACCGAGATGCAGAAGAGCCTCGAGCAGGCGCACAGCGAACTGGATGGCCTGACCCAGAAACTGGTCGAGGCCGGGCTTGCCTCCTGGTCGGGGGGCGAGCCGTCCGATCGCAAGCTCATCGTCCGCGGCCAGGCCAACCTTCTCGGCGACCTGAAGGCCATGGAGGACCTGGAGCGCATCCGTCTCCTCTTCGACGATCTCGAATCGAAGCGCGAACTCGTCGACCTCCTCGGCCGCGCCGAGACCGCCGAGGGCGTGCGCATCTTCATCGGCTCGGAGAACAAGCTGTTCTCGCTGTCGGGCTCGTCGATGGTGGTGGCGCCCTATCACGACGGCGAGCGCCGCATCGTCGGCGTTCTCGGGGTCATCGGGCCGACGCGCCTGAACTATGCGCGCATCGTGCCGATGGTCGACTATACGGCCAAGGTTCTGTCCCGCCTGATCACCTGACCCGATTTGCCTCATTGTCGCCGGGCTGCAATCGGACCATGCTCGAATGCCGTTGACGGTGGGGAAGTCTCCCTCCGCGCGCATGGATGGAGGAAGCCCGCATGAGCGGCAGGTTCACCTGGAACGAACTGATGACCAACGACATCGCCAGGACGAAGGCCTTCTATGGCCAGACCCTGGGATGGACTTTCGATCCCTTCCCGATGCCGGACGGCGAGTACTGGATCGCCAAGGCGCCTGATGGCACGCCGGCGGCCGGCATCATGCCGATGGACCCGCAGGACACCGAATCGCAGCCTGGCTGGCTGGCCTATGTGCAGGTCGACGACCTCGACCGGGCCGTCACCGCGGTGACCAGCGCCGGCGGCCAGATCCTGCAGCCGGCAATGGACATCCCCAATGTCGGCCGTATCGCCGTGATCGAGGATCCCGCCGGGGCCGTCATCGGTCTGATGAAGCCGGTCGGCACGCCGACGAGCTGAGCTTTCGCCTGGACGATCGATCCGCAATGCCCGGCCTCGTGCCGGGCATTGTCGTTGCGGACATGGTCAATCGGGCTTCGTCACCCGGCGCAGCGTCAGGTTGATCCGCCCGCCATCCTTCACCAGCGTGCTCGTCCCCGGAAGAATCCTGTCGACGCCGTGATAGGCGAGGCGGGCCTCTCCGCCGAACGCCAGCACGTCGCCAGAGCCCAGCTTCACCGACGTCGTCCTGCCGCCGCGCTCCGTGCCGCCGATGCGGAAGAGCCCTGTCTCGCCCAGCGAGATGGAGACGACGGGCGCGTTCAGGTCATCCTCGTCGCGATCCTGGTGCAGGCCCATGCGGGCGCCGGGTCCGTACCAGTTGACGAGGCAGGCTTCAGGCGGATGCGGATAGCCGGACACCGCCTCCCAGATCGCCATGATCGAGGCCGGAATGGCCGGCCAGGGCTCGCCGGTCAGCGGATGCAGCGGCTGGTAGCGATAGCCCGCCCGGTCGGACACCCAGCCGAGCGCGCCGAGATTTGTCATGCGGACGGAGAAGGGGCGACCCGACCGCGGCATGACGGGCTGGAACAGCGGCGCGCGGGCGACCAGGGTCCGCAGGACCTCGACGACATCGCGCTGGCCGCCGGGATCGAGATAGCCGGGATACCAGATGCATCCCGGAACCACGGCCACAGCCGTCATTGCTGCGGAACGGGGGCCAGTTGCGGCGGCGGGCGCGGCCGGGGCGGGCGCCGCGCGGGGGGCGCGTCGGACGGCGGGCCGCCGACCCGCGCCGCGAGGTTCTCGGCCCGCGCCTCGGTGAACTTCAGCGCGCAGAAGGCAGGGCCGATGTCGGATGTGCCGTAGTTGCGGCAGAGGCGTTCGCGATTGGCCGGGAAGCCCGCCTGTTCCTGCAGGAACTGGCGGCCCTCGGGCGTCGTGCGCAGTCGCGCCTGGAGAATGCGGCGGGCGTCGTTGAGCTTGCGTTCGGCGACGCCGCGCGCCCGCTCGATCTCGCTGTCACGTGGAATCTCACGGTCGTTGGGACCCCAGAGGCCAGCCGGATCGACGACACAATCGTCGAAGGTGCAGGCACCGCCGGGAGTGGCGACGAAGGCGGCATCGGCCATCAGGTCGAGCGTGATGGTACAGCCAGGGAACACCGCCTCGTAGCGGGCGAGGCCATCCGGCCGGCCCATGGGCCTGAGCGGGATCGGCTGGCCGCCATTGAGGTTCGGCGTGCAGATGTTGCGGATGTCGTTGCCGCGCCGCCCGATCACGCCCTGCGCGACGATCGTGTAGGTCGGCTGGTTCGGCGGTCCCGCACGGGAAATGACGAGCGAGCCATGCTGGCCGAGGAAGCGCAGGGTGCGGCCCGGCAGCCCCTCCTCCCAGCGACGCAGCGGCGGGCCGGAAACGGTGCGCGATGCGAGCGGATTGGAGCCGTCCTCCGGCCCCCGCGGTGCGACCGGGCGACCCG
>CAZPMD010000175.1:0-6141 GCA_964587395.1 uncultured Hyphomicrobiales bacterium | reverse complement strand
AGGAACATGGTCGGCGTCGCCGCCTTCGGCGCCACCTCTCGGTAGTCGATGGCGACCGTCTCGTTCCGCTCCGCCAGATGCACAAGCATGAAGCCGCCGCCGCCGAGATTGCCGGCGCGCGGCAGCGTCACGGCCAGCGCGAAGCCCACGGCCACGGCCGCGTCCACGGCGTTGCCGCCGCGCTTGAGGATCTCCACGCCGACGCGCGTCGCCCGCGCCTCCTGGCTCGCCACCATGCCGTTCGGCGCGAGGGCGGGATGCACCCGCGCCGCCTCGGAGATGATCGGCCAGCTCGACGATGCGACGGGTGGGGTCTGTGCATGGAGGGTCAGCGGCGCCAGCGCCAGCAGCCCGGCGGCGAACAGGCGTGTCCCGTAGGCCATGTCGATCCCCTGAATGACGCAGCACCGCCCCGCGCCGGCAGCCCTTGGCAAGCGCCGGACGAGCGCCATGATGAAACGAGTTGCGGAATTGAGTCGGTCACTTCCGCGCGACGCATAGAAGCAATTGCCGCGAGACCCGTCCATGGCCGCACCCGATCGTCTGCCGCCCATTCCGCCCTCCGCCTACACGCCCGAGCAGGAGGAGGCCGCCGCCGATTTCCGCAGGCGTCGCGGCGTCGAGCCCTTCGGCCCCTATGCGCCGCTGATGCGCTCGCCCAAGGTCATGATCGACGTCGAGGCCCTCGGCCGGCGCCTGCGCTACGGCTCCTGCCTGTCGGAGGACCTGAAGGAGATGGCCATCTGCCAGGTGGCGCGCTCCTATTCGCAGCAGTTCGAGTGGTCGGTCCACGCCATGGAGGCCGAGAAGGCCGGTGTGTCGAAGGCGATCCTCGCCGCCCTCGCCGAGGGACGGCGGCCTGACGACATGTCGGCCGACGAGGCGCTGATCTACGATGCGGTAGCCGAACTGCTCATGACGAAGCGCTGGTCGGATACGACCTATGCCCGCATCGTCGCCCGGCACGGCGAGCAGGGCGCGGTGGAGATTCCGACGCTGGTCGGCATCTACTCGCTTCTGGCGCTCGTCCTCAACGTCGCCCGGACGCCGTCCGACGGTCCCGAAGGCCTCGCCCGCTGGCCGGAATAGTCAGTGCATCCGCCGTGCATTCCGCATCGCGTGCAGCCCCCCGCTCATCACCGCGACGCCCGAAGCTTCCCTTCGGCGCGGAACCCGCCCAAGGTCCTGATCATGCTACCCCCGGTCACCGTCTCCGCCGCGGCCCCTGACAAACCGGCGGACCGCCCGGCCATCGTCGGATGGGTGCTGTTCGACTGGGCGGCCCAGCCCTATTTCACGCTGATCAACACCTTCGTCTATGCGCCCTTCTTCGCCAGCGCCGTCGCCGCCAATCCGGTTGAGGGTCAGGCCATGTGGGGATTTGCCACCAGCGCGGCCGGCATCGCCATCGCCCTGCTCTCGCCGGTTCTCGGCGCCATCGCCGACGCATCCGGCCGGCGCAAGCCGTGGATCGCCGCCTTCGGCCTGCTGCTGGTCGTCGGGGCCTCGCTGCTCTGGCTCGGCAAGCCCGGCGCGCCGGAGACCATCGCCATCGTGCTGGTAGCCTTCGTGCTGGCCACCATCGGTGCCGAGTTCGCCACCGTCTTCAACAACTCGATGATGCCGACCCTGGTGTCGCCCGAGCGCATCGGCCGGCTCTCCGGCCTCGGCTGGGCCGTCGGCTATGTCGGCGGCATGATGTCGCTGATCTTCATGCTGGGCTTCCTGGTGGCCAGCCCCGAGACCGGCCGCACCCTGATCGGCCTCGAGCCGCTCTTCGGCCTCGATGCGGCACAGCGGGAGGGCGACCGTGCGGCGGGCCCCCTGACCGCGCTGTGGTTCATTCTCTTCGTCATCCCGCTGTTCCTGTTCACCCCCGACGTGCCGGCCCGCATGTCGATGGGTGAGGCGGTGCGCTCGGGCTTCGCCAGCCTCAAGGCGACGGTGAAGGAGGTCCGCCGGCATCGCAATGTGCTCGTCTTCCTCCTCGCCAACATGATCTACATGGACGGGCTGGTGGCGCTCTTCGCCCTCGGCGGCATCTATGCGGCCGGCGTCTTCGGCTGGACCACCATCGAGATCGGCCTGTTCGGCATCCTGCTCACCATCACCGGCACGGCGGGGGCGCTGCTCGGCGGCCGGCTGATCGTGATGGCGCTGCAGCAGCTGGATGCGTTGAAACCGGTGCCGCAACCGGCCGAGGGCGTGACCTACGCCGCCAAGATCGACAAGGCCGAGGCGGCGATCGACTGGACCCAGCCAGCCGGAGTCATCGAGCGGCGCATCCGCGCCTTCGATACCATCGGCTCGAAGCGGGTGATCCTCGGCTCGATCTTCTTCCTCACCTTCGCCGTGGTGACCATCCTGCTGATCGGTCCGGGCCACGTCTTCTTCATCTTCCAGACGACGCCTCCCACTCCCGGCGACGGCCTCTTCGCCACCGCGCCGGAACGGGTCTACCTGGTGCTCGGAGGGCTGATCGGGGCGGCGGCCGGACCGCTGCAGGCGGCCTCGCGCTCGCTTCTGGTGCGCCTTGCCCCACGCGAGCAGATCGGCCAGTTCTTCGGGCTCTTCGCCCTGTCCGGCAAGGTGACGGCCTTCATCGGGCCGTTCCTGGCGAGCGTCGTGACGCTGGCGCTGAACGACCAGCGCGCCGGCCTCGGCATGCTGGCCATCATGTTTCTCATCGGGGCGAGCATCCTCGCCTTCGTACGGGTGGAGCGGGCGAGCTTCGCCTGAGGCTCAGCGCGGGCCGCCCCAGGGCGGCACCGAGCCGCCGAAGCCGGCGGGCTGGGTCGGGGCCTGCTGGCCCATCAGCATCTCCACCGTCACCGCGGTACCCGACACCGACACCATCAGCATGGACTTGCCGAGGGTCTCGTAGTCGATGTCGATGCCGACGATGCCATTGGCGCCGAGGCGCTGGGCCTCCGTCATCATCTCCTGGAAGGCGGTGTTGCGGCCGTCGCGCAGCACGGTCTCGTAGGAGCCGGCCCGGCCGCCGACGATGTCGCGGATCGAGGCGAAGAAGTCGCGGAAGATGTTGGCGCCGAGGATGACTTCGCCTGTGACGATGCCGTTGTAGCGGATGATCCGGCCACCCTCGAGGGTCGGCGTCGTGGAAAGCAGCATGGTGAGGGGTCTCCCGTGGTCGCCCGGCACCTATGTAGGGGCTCGTCCTCAGTGCCGGAAGTGGCGCACACCGGTGAAGACCATGGCAAGCCCGGCTTCGTCGGCTGCGGCGATCACTTCCGCGTCGCGCATGGAGCCGCCGGGCTGGATGACGGCGGTGGCGCCCGCCTCGACCGCGGCGAGAAGTCCGTCGGCGAAGGGGAAGAAGGCATCGGAGGCGACAACGGAGCCCTTGGTCAGCGGCACGGCCCAGCCGCCGGCCTCGGCCGCGTCCTGCGCCTTGCGGGCGGCGATGCGGGCGGAATCGACGCGGCTCATCTGGCCGGCGCCGACGCCGACGGTCGCGCCGTCCTTGGCATAGACGATGGTGTTCGACTTGACGTGCTTGGCGACGCGGAAGGCGAAGCGCAGATCCGTGAGTTCCTGCTCCGTCGGGGCGCGCTTCGTCACGACCTTGAGGTCCATGGTGTCGACCACCGCATTGTCGCGGGACTGGACGAGCAGGCCGCCGGCCACGGTCTTGACCATGATGCCCGGCGCCTTCGGATCGGGAAGGCCGCCGGCGAGGAGCAGGCGCAGGTTCTTCTTGGCGGCGACGATGGCCTTCGCTTCGTCTGTCGCATCGGGGGCGATGATCACCTCGGTGAAGATCTCGACGATCCTGCGCGCGGCCTCCGCGTCCAGCGTCCGGTTCAGCGCCACGATGCCGCCGAAGGCCGAGACGGGATCGCAGGCCAGCGCCTTCTCGTAGGCCGCGAGCAGGTCCGGCCCCTCGGCCACACCGCAGGGATTGGCGTGCTTGATGATGGCGACGGCGGCAGTGCGGGCCGGATCGAACTCTCCGACCAGCTCGTAGGCGGCGTCGGTGTCGTTGAGGTTGTTGTAGGAGAGCTCCTTGCCCTGCAGCTGGCGGATGGTCGCGACGCCGGGCCTCGGCGTCGCGCCCTGGGGTGTCTTGTAGAAGGCGGCCCACTGGTGCGGATTCTCGCCATAGCGCAGCCCCTGCGCCAGAGCGCCGCCAAAGGCGCGGTAGGGCGTCGCCGTCTCGCCGAGCGCGTCGAACAGCCAGTTGGAGATCGCCGCGTCATAGGCCGCGGTGCGGGCATAGGCCTTGGCGGCGAGGCGCTTGCGCAGGTCGGCGGTGGTGGCCCCGCCGTTCGCCTTCATCGCATCGATGACGGCAGCATAGTCGGCATTGTCGACGACGACGGTGACGGCCTCGTGGTTCTTCGAGGCGGCGCGGATCATGGCGGGACCGCCGATGTCGATGTTCTCGATGGTGTCGTCCCACGACGCGCCGCGGGCGATCGTCGCCTCGAAGGGGTAGAGGTTCACCACCAGAAGGTCGATCGGCAGGATGCCATGCGTCTTCGCCGCGGCCTCGTGCTCGGCATTGCCGCGGATGGCGAGAAGCCCGCCATGCACCTTCGGGTGCAGCGTCTTCACCCGCCCGTCCATCATCTCCGGGAAGCCGGTGAGGTCGGCGACCTCGGTCACCGCAAGGCCCGCATCCTTCAGCGTCTTGAACGTCCCGCCCGTCGAGACGAGGGCGACTCCGAGAGCGGCAAGATCGCGGGCGAAATCCACGATGCCGGCCTTGTCGGACACGGACAGAAGGGCACGGGCGATGGGAGAAGCGGTCGGCACGGCTGGCGGCTCCGGCGGGCGTGATGGGGATGCCGCGCGCTCTAGCACGCGCGCCTCGCCGCCGAAACCGCTTTCGGCGCGGGTTCGCCCCGCCATTGGTCGATCACAGCGGCAGTTCGGGCTCCGGATCGCCGGACCCGATCCGCCGTGGCCGCACCATCCGCTCCAGCGTCCAGCCGACCTCGGGGATCACCGTTGAGGAGGCGACGCTGATGGTGAGCTGCAGGGTCCGGCGCGGCCCCTCGGCCTGCGCCAGCGCCACGCTCTCCTCCACGCCGATCGGCTGGTCCGCCGAGAAGCGCCAGCCCTCGCCGCTCGGCAGGCGGAGGAGCACTACCCTCAGGTTCTCGGTCGGGATCAACTGGACCGCCGGGTGGAGGTGGAACCGCGCGGTCCAGGGCCGGTCCGATCCGCTGATCCGGTCGATGCCGTCCAGCCTGTCGCCACTCGCGGACAGGGCGAGGGTGCGCCTGTGAATGACGCCTTCGCGGTCGAGATAGCCGTCGTGGCTCGCCTCGACGACGAGCCCCTTGCGGGATCTCTCGATGTGGCGGGGCCCCGAGAGCACGAGGCCCCGGGTGTAGAGACCGCGCCCGAGCCTCGCTGAGGAGCGCTGCGCCACGCCGACCGTGGAATGGGCGGCCGTCTTGCGGGCCTCGCTCCGCCAGGTCGCGCGGTGGATGGCGGGAACACCGCAATTGATGATGACGACCTCGCGCCCGGCCGAAAACTCGAAGGCGAGGCAGCCGGCATGGGCGGTGGCGCTGTCCCGCGCCGGCGGCGGCCTCCCGACATCGGCGAGCAGGATGCCCGTTCCCGCCTCCAGCCGCTCATAGCCGCCGTGCGGGGCCGAGCCCGGCACGAGGCCGCGCGTCTCGTCATAGGCCAGCGCCGTCGCCACCTGGTCGATCGCCGTCGGCCCCATGCCGTTGAAGCGCGCCAGCGCGCCGTCGCCAAGCTGGAAGAAGCGGATCATCGGCATCATGCGATCGACGGCGGTGAGAATCGCCGGCGGCGGCGTGACGTTGCGGGCGGGAAAGAGCTGGCGCAGCGGCAAGAGATCGAGGACGAGGCCGACCAGCACACCGGGGTCGCGGCTGATGTGGCAACCGTCGGCCAGGATCTGCCGGTCAAGTTCGTCGGCGAGCCGGCGGGACGCCCGGGCGAGCAGTCGCGCCTCCCCCTCCATGCACAGGCCGGCCGTGACGAGCGTGATCAGCACCAGCAGCCGGTCGGGGCCGGGAGCGAGCCCCGGCACAGCCAGTTCGAGCTGGCGGACCTGGCGCCACAGGGTGCGCGAGAAGCGCCGGTAGAAGACCTGATCGGCGCCAGCCAGCAGAAGGCCGGAGGCGGCGAACCAGG
>CAZPMD010000174.1:0-6257 GCA_964587395.1 uncultured Hyphomicrobiales bacterium | reverse complement strand
GAGCGGTTCATCGCCTTGCACATGATGTAGGACAGGATCGCGCCCGACGAGCCGACCAGCGCGCCGGTGACGATCAGCGCCGTGTTGCCCAGCGTGAAGCCGATGCCTGCCGCCGCCCAGCCGGAATAGGAGTTGAGCATCGACACGACGACCGGCATGTCGGCGCCGCCGATCGGGATGATCAGCGTCACGCCGACGACGAAGGAGAGGATCACGATCAGCCAGAAGGCGAGCGTGCTCTCCGTGCGCATGAAGACGATCATCAGCACCAGAATGGCCGCGGCCAGGCCGATGTTGATGAGATGGCGCTGCGGCAGAAGGATCGGCTTGCCGCTCATCCGGCCGTCGAGCTTCAGGAAGGCGATGACCGAGCCGGTGAAGGTGATGGCGCCGATGGCCGCACCAAGACCCATCTCGAACAGCGAGAGGCCCTTTATCGTGCCGCGCGCACCGATGTCGAACGCCGTCGGCGCGTAGAGCGCCGCAGCGGCCACGAAGACCGCCGCGAGGCCGACGCCGGAGTGGAAGGCCGCGACCAGCTGCGGCATGGAGGTCATCGGGACTCGGCGCGCGACGACCGCACCGATGCCGCCGCCGACGCCGAGACCGGCAAGGACCAGGATCCAGGCGCCAATCCCCGCCGGGCGGGCATAGGCCAGCGTCGTCAGGATGGCGATGGTCATGCCGACCATGCCGAACAGGTTGCCCTGCCGCGACGACGACGGGCTCGACAGCCCGCGAAGGCTGAGGATGAAGAGGATGCCGGAAACGAGGTAGAGGAGGGCTGCGAGGTTCGCCGACATCGGTTCAGCCCTTGCTCGTCGCGGGCTTGTCCTTCGCCTTGTACATCGCAAGCATGCGCTGTGTGACGAGGAAGCCGCCGAAGATGTTGATCGCCGCGAGGACCAGCGCGATGAAGCCGAAGATGCGGGCGAAGACCGTCCCGCTGTCCATCACCTGCACTCCGACCGCGAGAAGCGCGCCGACCACGATGACCGAGGAGATGGCATTGGTCACCGACATCAGCGGCGTGTGCAGGGCGGGCGTCACCGACCAGACGACGTAGTAGCCGACGAAGACCGCGAGCGCGAAGATGGTCAGGCGGAAGACGGTCGGGTCGATGGCCCCGCCAGTGGCGGCGTGCGCCGCCGCTCCGACGACCGTGCCGATCTGGTCGGCAACCGCGGTGGCCTGTTCGGCCGCGAGCCGCGCCTGTTCCGCGGCGATGCGCGCCGCTTCGGCGGCGGCACGGGCCCTTTCGAGAGCCTGATCTGGCGTGAGCGTCGTCATGCGTTTCCCCTTGGATCAGGCCTTGGTGGACTTCTTCGGCGCGGCCTTCGGCTTGGCGGCGGCTGCGCCGTCCGACGCCGGTTCAGCGGCGGGGGTCTGCGGAACATTCTGGAAGTTCGGGTGGACCACGGCGCCGTCCCGGGTCAGCAGCGTCGCCTTCACCAGCTCGTCGTCCCACGGCACGACGAGCGCCTTCGAGGCCTTGTCGATCATGATCTCGAGGAAGGCGAAGAGGTTCTTGGCGTAGAGCGAGGAGGAGGTCGCGGCGAGGCGGCCGGGGACATTGGCATGGCCGACGATCTTCGCGCCGTTGGCCGTGACGACGATCTCGCCGACCTTCGCCCCTTCCACATTGCCGCCGCGCTCGACGGCAAGATCGATCAGCACCGAACCGGGCTTCATCGAAGCCACCATCGCCGCCGTGACGAGGCGCGGTGCGGCCCGGCCGGGGATCAGCGCCGTGGTGATGACGATATCCTGCTTGGCGATGTGGTCGGCGACGAGGGCGGCCTGCTTTGCCTGGTACTCGGCCGACATCGGCTTGGCATAGCCCGCGGCCGTCTCCGCCTGCTTGAACTCGTCGTCCATCACGGCGACGAACTTGGCGCCGAGGCTTTCGACCTGTTCCTTGGCGGCCGGGCGCACGTCGGTCGCGGTCACGACAGCGCCGAGCCGCCGCGCCGTGGCGATGGCCTGCAGGCCGGCGACGCCGGCGCCCATCACGAAGATCTTGGCGGCGGGAACCGTCCCTGCAGCCGTCATCATCATCGGCAGGGCGCGGCCGAATTCACCGGCGGCATCGATCACGGCCCGGTAGCCGGCGAGGTTCGCCTGGCTGGAGAGCACGTCCATGACCTGGGCGCGCGTGATGCGCGGCATCAGCTCCATGGCGAAGGCGGAGACGCCGGCCTTCGCCATGGCGGCGAGGGCGGCCTCGTTGCCATAGGGGTCCATGGTGGCCAGCACCACAGCTCCCGGCTTGTAGGATTTCAGTTCGGCTGCCGCCGGGCGTCGCACCTTGAGCACCACGTCGGCACCCTTCACCGCGTCGGCGGTGACGGTAGCTCCCGCCGCCTCGAAATCGGCATCGAGGATGCCGGAGGCGAGACCAGCGCCGGGCTCGACGACCAGATCGCCTCCCAGCGCCTTCAGGCGCTTCACCGTGTCCGGCGTACCGGCGACTCGCGGCTCGCCGGCCTCCGTCTCCCTGGGGATCGCGATCCTCATAGACTGCTCCTCCGGTCCGCCCTTGTGCGGGGCCGCTCCGAGGGGCGTCTTGGTCGTGTCAGGTCGCGCCCGCTGCCCCCCGATAGCGGGTGCGCATCACCCGTCAGAGCAGGAAGATCGCCATCAGGATCATCAGGACGACGAGCGAGATGGTTCCCCATTTGGTCAGGCCGACGAAGAACGCATAGGTGCGCTCATGCTCGGCATAGTCCATTGGTGCGGTACCGTCGACGCGCGGTTCGGACGCCATGGTTCAACTCCTCAAAGCCAGCCCGATCTGTGTGATTGGGGTAGCGCATGGATCGGTGTCTTGCAACGCAGTCCTGAGGCTAAAATCGCCGCATCAACGCGGCGCGGTGAACGCCGGCATGTTCCCCTGGACGCCGCCCTGGCCGCCACCGGAACCGGCGGGTGCCGTCGGCAGGGGTGTGCTTCGCTGTCCGGACGATGCAGGCGTCGGATCGGGCCGCCGCTGCGGCCCCACCGGAGGCGCGGGAGTCGCCATCGGGGGATTGGGTTGGGCTGGCCGCTGGCCCTCGTCTGTCAGTTGCACGGTCCACTGACGCTGGTCCTGAGTGTCCACCTCGAAGAAGCCGAGGCGATCATAACCGCGCGCCAGGCACTGCTCGATGCCGCGGATCGTGAACTCCTTGTCGCGGGAGCACATGAAGGCACGGCCGGACCACTCGCCGCCCTGATCATAGTCGACGGCGTAGAGGTAATAGTACCGGGCTACCAGCGGCCCCCGGAGAATCGTCTCACAGGAGCGGGCCGCCACGTTCCACCAGCCCTCGGTGGTCCATCCGTCGCCGTCCTTGTAGCCGATCGCCACCCCGACGCGGCTCTGGGTGGTGTTGCAGAGGCGGAGGTCGGCCGCCGCCGGACGGGATCCGCCGAGCCACAGCACGCCGGCCAGGGCCCCGATGGCGATGATCGCGCGCGGTTGAGGTAATGAAGCCATCGAACCCGTATGGTCTGCCTGTTGGGCTTTTCGATGATGCGCCGACACGTGTCAACGCATCGCCGCTCACGCGGGCGCCCGCGGACGCGCCACCCAGATCCCCAGCATGATCGCGGCCCCGCCGGCCATCTGCGTGAGGCTGAGGGCCTCGCCGAGCGCAACCCAGGCGAAGAGTGCCGCGATCACCGCCTCGAGGAAGATGACGAGCGACGAGAACACCGTAGGCAAGGTACCGAGCGCCACCGACAGGAGACCCTGGCCGGCCGCATGGGTCAGCATGCCGAGGGCGAGGACCGCAAGCCAGCCCTGGAGGCTCTGCGGCAGGATCCGCGGCTCGAGGACCAGCGCCACCGCGAGAAGCACCAGGGCAGTCACGGCGGTGGACTGCAGGGTCAGCCGCGCCGCGCCATGGGTGAGGCGACCGATGCGGATGGCGTGGAAGTAGAGGCCGAAGAACACGCCCGTCGCCGCGCCATAGAGATCGCCGAGCAGCCGCGAGCTGTCGATCCGCAGGCTGTCGCCGACCAGCGCCGCGCCGCCGGCGACGCACAGGGCGAGGCCGGCCAGCGTCCAGAGCGAAATCGCCTCGCGGAGCCAGAGCCAGGCGACGAGGATCACCCAGACAGGCGCCGTCGTCGCGAGGAAGGTGGAATTGGCGATCGATGTGTTCAGGATGGAGAGGTGCCAGAAGAACAGGTCACCGGCGAAGAAGACGCCAGCGAGCACGCCCGGGAGGGCGAGACCCGGTCGCCCCTGGCGGCCCCGATCCTCGACCCGCATCCAAGCATAGAGGACCGGCAGGGCCAGCGCCGCCCGCCAGAAGGCCGATGCGAAGGGACCGACATCCGCAAGCCGGACGAAGACGGGCGAGACGCCGAGCGCGGTCGCGCCTGCGAGCAAGGCGAGGAAGGCGGCAGCCTGGGAGGGCGGAACGAGGGGGCGGGAGGTCATGGCATGGGTTCGCCCACCGATGCATAGGGGGCGGCGGCCCTGTGGACAAGCGCCGCGCCGCTTGACCCCGCCGCCCGAATTCGCGAACCAGTGCGGCTCCCTCCGCCCTCCCCTCTGGAGCCTCACATGGTCGATACCCAAAGCGTCGCAGCCGATCAGCTGAAGTCCATCATCGAGCGCATCGAGCGCCTCGAGGAGGAGAAGAAGGCGCTGTCGGACGACATCAAGGACGTCTACGGCGAGGCCAAGGCCAACGGCTTCGATACCAAGGTGCTCCGCAAGATCGTTTCGCTGCGCAAACAGGATCGCGACGAGCGCATGGAACAGGAGGCGATCCTCGAGCTCTACCTGCAGGCCCTCGGCATGGCCTGAGGCGGCCCTGTCCGCCGCATCAGCGCTGCGGGGCGCGTGACGAGGAGAGCATGCTGACCCCGGCCGCCGCCAGCACGGCGGCGAAGCCAACATAGTCGAGGCTCGCCGGACGCTCTCCGACGATGGTCATGGCGCCGATGACCCCGACGACGGGGATCGCCAGGGTCGTGAGCGAGGCCGCGGCGACCGAAACGCGCGACAGCAGCGTGAACCACAGCACATAGGCGAGCGCCGTCGCGCCGATGACGTGGAAGACGATCGCGACCCAGGCCTGGACGGAGAGCGAGGCGGGCATGGTCTCGCCCCAGCCGATGTATCCGACGCCGGCGACGGCCGAGGCCAGCAGCAACTGGTAGCCGGTCATCACCATCCGGTCGCCATCGATGGGATGGGACTTCTGGTAGACGCTGCCCGCAGCCCAGCTGATCGCGGCGATCATCGGAAAGAGGATGCCGAGCGGCGAGATGCCGCCCGTCGCCAGCGGCAGGGCGAGGATGCCGATGCCCGTCATGCCGATGGCGAGCGCCATCCACCGGGCACGATCCGGACGCTCGCCGAGGAACAGATAGGCCAGCAGGATCGCCCACAACGGCGTGGTGAAGGTCAGGATCGCCGCCCGCGACGTGCTGGTGTTGAGCTGGGCGAAGACCGTGGCGAGGTTGAAGGCGGCGATGTTGAAGATGCCGGCGATTGCGAGCGGCACCCAGCAGGGGCGGCTGATCGCCAACGAGCGACCCCGTGCTGCCGCGAAGGCCAGCAGCAGCAGGGCGCCGGCGCCGAGGCCGGTCATCCGCAGGGCGAAGGGCGGAACCTCCGACAGGGCGATCTTCACTGCGGGCCAGTTGAGGCCCCAGAGGATCGCCAGAGCTGCGGGAATGAAGCGGGTCAGGTCCATCGTGTCCCGGCATGACCGGACCGGGCGAGCCCGGACCGGTATCGAGGAAGGTCACCAGCCTTCGGCGAGACCGGGCGGGGACGATGCGATGAATGCCGTGTGGTTCGCCATGGCCGGCGGCGCAGGTCAGGCGCGCGCCGCGGGCCGTTCAGGTCAGCGCGACAGCCATGCACCGCGCTGGCGGGCTGGCGGCGCACCGAACTCGATCGTTCGCAGCGAGGCGACGGCCTGCCCGGAGAACTGCTGGGCTGAAGCCATGTTGATCGGCGCGGCCGAGAAGCTCATGGCGACGACCTGGACCGGCTGCTGGATCAGCCGCGGCTCGCGCGGGTTCGGCGCCTGCAGGACAGCGGCAGCCGAACGCTCCGTCGCCGGGCGGACAGTTGCGGTCCGGGTCGCCTCGGCATTCGGCGCCACCAGGGGTGCGCCCGCCGGGCGGGCAACGCGGGTCGACGGCCGCGTTGGCTGCGCCGCAGCCTGCTGGGGCTGGGTCGGCGCGGCACGCAGCGACTGCGCAGGGCGCGGCTGGGGGCCCTGGAGAGAACCGGCACCAGGAATTGC
>CAZPMD010000173.1:0-6292 GCA_964587395.1 uncultured Hyphomicrobiales bacterium | reverse complement strand
GGCGTCCACGCTGTCCGCCCCGGTGCGTCGCCCTGCGCCGCGCGCCGCGCGCGGCGTCGACGCCGACTCCCGCGACATCGCCCAGCAGGTGAATGCCTATTTCAACGGCATCCGCTTCATGCAGGGAGATTTCGTCCAGATCGGTCCGGACGGCCGCCGCACCACCGGCAGGCTCTACCTCGACAAGCCCGGCAAGATCCGCTTCCAGTACAATCCGCCGAGCCCGGTGGAGGTCGTCGCCGATGGCCAGTCGGTGGCGGTGCGCGACCGGCGCCTGAACACCCAGGACATCTACCCGCTGTCGCAGACGCCGCTGCGCTTCCTGCTCTCCGACCGGGTCGACATCCTGCGCGACGCCAATGTCACCTCGGTCACCCGCGACCCGGACTATGTCATCGTCATGCTGGAGGAGCGCCAGGCGCTCGGCGGCACCAACCGGCTGATGGTGCTGTTCAATGCCGCCGACATGACGCTGCGCCAGTGGACGGTCTACGACGCCCAGGGCTACGAGACCTCGGTGGCGCTGCACAACCTCGATCCCCGCACCCGGCCGGACCAGCGGCTCTTCCGCATCAACTACCAGCGCCTGCTGGAGTGACGGCGCGCGCCTTGCGCAAACCCCGCTGATGGGATCGGCGTATTGCATGGCGCAAGCGCGTCCTTCGAGGCTCGCCGTTTCGGCTTGCACCTCAGGAAGAGGATGGGAGTTGCCCTGCATGAGGGGCGACATCCGCCTCGGCCATGCCACTCTGCAGCTCACAACCCCCTCATCCTGAGCTGCGAGCGTCAGCGAGCCTCGAAGGACACACGTGCTCGGTGCAGGGCGCCGTGACCCTCAGTCGATGGCGCCGAGCGTCCGCATCACCGTCCAGCGGCAGGTGAGGGCGGCGACCGCGGTGACCAGCACCACGAGGACGGCGATGCCGGCATAGCCCGTCGCCCCCAGCGAGAAGGACCCGAACAGCGCCTCGATCTGGTCGCCGCCGGCCGTCGCCCGCCAGCGGGCCGCGACGAGGCCGGAGACGAGGATGGCCGCGAGGGCCGCGAGCCCGCCGGCCGTCGCCCCCTTCAGCGCCAGCCAGAGAAAATGGCGCTGGAACTCCCCGGCGATGAAGGCATCCCGCGCCCCGACGAAGTGCAGAACCTCGACCACGGGCCGATTCGTCTCGACCGCGGCGCGGGTGGCGAAGATGACCGACAGCCCGGTGGCGGCGATCATCAGCGCGACGATGACCAGTCCCACGACGATGACGGCGCGCGCCATGGCGCGGAGGCGGTCGAACCACTGGCGGTGGTCGTCGAGGGTGGCGGTGGGAACCTCGGCCGTCAGCGCCCGCCGGAAGGCCTCCATGTTGGTGCGGCGGTCATCGGCGAGCTTCACCACGATCAGTCGCGGGATGGGCAGGTCCTCGGCGCCGAGGCCCGTGCCAAGCCAGGGCTCGAGCATGCGGCGCGTCTCCTCGGCCGTGTAGGGCGAGACGTCGGCGACGCCGGGAAAGCGCACGGCGATCTCGGTGGCGCGCGAGACATCGGCGGCGATGTCGCGGCCGGCCACCGGGCGGACCTGGATGGTCGCCTCGCGGATGATGGAGGAGGTCCAGTCCGCCGCGGCGGTCCGCACGAGATCGACGCTGCCGACGGTGAGCGAGCCGAGGAAGGTCATGATGGCGATGATGACCGCGAGCGCGCGGCCGGCGATGGATGAGGCCGGCACGAGAGAGGCGCCGCGCGGGCGCGCGCCGGCCGGCGTCCCCTGCCGCTCCCGGCTCGCCAGCCAGTGCTGGAGAGAGGCGCTGCGTCGCG
Organism: uncultured Hyphomicrobiales bacterium; assembly: GCA_964587395.1. Taxonomy (GTDB): domain Bacteria; phylum Pseudomonadota; class Alphaproteobacteria; order Rhizobiales; family Phreatobacteraceae; genus Phreatobacter. The sequence goes on along the minus strand of CAZPMD010000173.1, from coordinate 4,489 downwards.
TTCCGCTCACCACCCGCCCGCCTCGTGATGATGGGGATCGAGGATGCTGAGGCTGCCCTCGCGGATGATGAGCTGCCGCGCCTCGACCTGCTCCAGCAGCGAGAGATCGTGGGTGGCGATGAGCACGGCGGTGCCGGTGCGGTTGAGCTCGACGAAAAGTCGCAGCAGGCGCTTGGCGAGCGGCGGGTCGACATTGCCTGTCGGCTCGTCGGCCAGCAGCATTTCGGGTCGCACGATGACGGCGCGGGCGATCGCCGCCCGCTGCTTCTCGCCGCCGGAGAGAATCGGCGGATAGGCGTCGATGCGTTCGCCGAGGCCGACCCATTCGAGCAGGTCGATGACCTCCGAGCGGTAGCTCGCCTCCTCCTTGCCGAGGACGCGCAGGGGCAGGGCGACATTCTCGTAGGTGGTGAGGTGGTCGAGCAGGCGGAAGTCCTGGAAGACGATGCCGATGCGCCGGCGCAGCACCGAGAGCTCGTCCTTCGACAGGCGCGAGGTGTCGTGGTCGAAGACGGTGACGATGCCGCGGGTGGCGCGAAGCGACAGGAACAGCAGCTTCAGGAGGCTGGTCTTGCCCGCGCCGGACGGGCCGGTGAGGAACTGGAACGAATGCGGCTCGATGCCGAAGGTGAGGTCCCTCAGCACCTCGGGCCCCACCCCGTAGCGCAATCCGACATTCTCGAACCGGACCAAGGCCGCCCTGTCCCTCTCCCGCCGGCGATTCGGCGGCCGCGATCATGACACGGCGCGGCCCTTAACCGCCAATTAACCATGGTGGGCAAAGGTGGTGTGGAGGGACAACCGTCCCGAGGCGCTTGAACCCATGCTGATCGTCTGCCCGTCCTGCGCGACGGCCTTCAGGGTCACCAAGACCGTCCTGGGCGATGCCGGGCGGCAGGTTCGCTGCGCCCAGTGCCGGACAGTGTGGCTGGCCACGCCCGAAAGCGCCGTCGAGGAGCCGGTTCAGGCCCCGGCCACAGCGGAGACCGTCGGCGCGTCAGCGGCCGGCGCGAGCCAGGGTGGCGATGACGCCGACTGGGGCGCCGCCTTCGCCGAGGAGGCGGACAGCAAGGCCGGCGGCGAGGTACGGGCCGAGCCGGCCGTGCCGGAGGCCGAGGTCCCGTCCATTCAGCCCGACGCGGACGTGCCGCCCCTGCCGGCCCGCACGGCGGAACCGGAGGAGGCCGAGAAGCCGTCACCGGAGGCCAAGCGGCCGGCGCGAGGCGACAAGGACGCGGCCAGCCCGCGACGCCTGCGGCGTCCGAGCCTGCCCCGCCCGGGCAACGGTGCGTTCCGTCTGTCGCCGTCCTACCTGATCCTGCTTCTGGGATCGGCGATCCTCGCCATGTTCTTCCTGGGGCGCGAGCAGGTCGTGCGCACCGTCCCGGATTCCGCCGGTCTCTACGAGCGTCTCGGCCTGCCGGTGAATCTGCGCGGCGTCGAGTTCCGCGACGTGAAGGGCGCCAATGAGGTGGTCGACGGCGTCGTGGTGCTGGTGGTCGAGGGCCAGCTCATCAACATCAGCGGCCGGCCGGTCGACCTGCCCCGCCTGCGCCTCGCCGTCCGCGATGCGGCCGGCAAGGAGATTTACACGTGGACGGCGACGGCGCCGAAGGCCCGACTGGAGGCCGGAGAGGCTGTGCCCTTCCGCTCGCGGCTCGCCTCGCCGCCGCCGGACGGCAGCAGCGTCGAGGTGCGCTTCTTTACCCGGGTCGACGCCGCCGGCAGGTGACGTCGCGGGTCCTTGAGGATACATCTCGACAGAGGGAGCCCGCGCGATGGGCCCCGCCGGAGTGCGACCGATGAATCGTGACAATATCCGCGTCCTGTTTTCGGCCGAGGCCATCGCCGAGCGCAACACGGCTCTCGTGAGGGAAATCGCCGACACGAAGCCCGAGCGGCTGCTGGTGGTCGCGGTGCTGAAGGGCTCATTCGTCTTCGCCGCCGATCTCATCCGGGCGATGGACGCCGCCGGCATGGCGCCGGAGGTCGAGTTCATGTCGCTGTCGTCCTATCTCGACGGCACCGTCTCCACGGGCCAGGTGCGGGTGCTCCACGATGTCGAAAGCCCGGTCGAGGGCCGCGATGTCCTGCTCGTCGACGACATTCTCGAAAGCGGCCGCACGCTCACCTATGCCAAGGACCTGCTGATGGCCCGCGGTGCCCGCTCGGTGCGTACCTGCGTGCTGCTGGAGAAGCCCGGCAAGCGCGCCGTCCATCTGGAGGCCAATCACGTCGGCTTCACCTGCCCGGATGTGTTCGTCGTGGGCTATGGCATGGACGTCGCCCACGCCTGGCGCCAGTTGCCCTTCGTCGGCGTCATCGAGGATTGAGGGCGTGGCGCGGATTCTGATCGCCGAGGACGACGAGCCGGTCCGCGCCTTCGTGCGCCGGGCACTGGAGATCGACGGCCACACCGTGACGGAGGCGCGGGACGGCGCCGAGGCGCTCGAGTTCCTCGAGCGCGAGAGGGGGGCCTACGACCTGCTGCTGACCGACATCCGCATGCCGCTGATGGACGGCATCGCGCTGGCCCTTGCCGCCGCGCCGCAGTTTCCGGATCTGGTGATCCTGCTGATGACCGGCTATGCCGACCAGCGCGAGCGTGCGCATGGTCTGGAGGCGCTGGTCCATGACGTCGTGACCAAGCCCTTCACCCTGGCCGACATCCGCGCCAAGGTGGTGGAGGCACTGGCAGCCGGTCCCAAGCGCCCGGCCTGAGGCCACCGGCGACTCAGGCCTTCGTCTTGGCCTTGCTGGCGCGCTCGATCGACTCGACGATCAGCCGCTTGGCTTCCGCCGCATCGCCCCAGCCGACGACCTTGACCCACTTGGAGGATTCCAGGTCCTTGTAGTGCTGGAAGAAGTGCTCGATCTGCTTCAGCGTGATCTCGGGCAGGTCCTTGATGTCATGGACCTTCTCGTAGCGGCGGGTCAGCCGTGGCACCGGAACGGCGACGATCTTCTCGTCCCCGCCGGCCTCGTCCTCCATCTTCAGCACGCCGACCGGGCGGCAGGCGACGATGGCGCCGGGAATGATGCCGCGCTGGTTGGCGATCAGCACGTCGCAGGGATCGCCGTCCTCGGACAGCGTGTGGGGGATGAAGCCGTAGTTCCCGGGGTAGCGCATCGAGGTGTAGAGGAAGCGGTCGACGACCAGCGTGCCGGCGTCCTTGTCCATCTCGTACTTGATCGGCTCACCGCCGACCGGAACCTCGACGATGACGTTCACCTCGTCAGGAGGGTTGCTGCCGATCGAAATGGCGTCGATACGCATGGGACGGTGTCTCCGGGGACCTGTGGCGCCTCGTTAGCCGCAACACGACCCGTGCCGCAAGTGCTGCAGTGCAAAATGCACGTTAGACCAAGGGTGATCAGGCAGCCCAGCCGAAGGCTGTCTTGTCGAGCGGCCGGTCGCCGAAGGTCTCGGAGGAGCGGGCGACGGGCTTGCCGCCGAGCCCGCGATAGAAGCGCATGGCCGCATCGTTGTCTGTCAGCGCCCAGATGACGAGGCTGTCGAGACCGTGGCTGGCGAGGTCCTTGCGCGCGGCATGGAACAGGCGCTGGCCGAGCCCGAGGCCGATGAACTTCGGCCTCAGATAGAGTTCGTAGATCTCGCCCTCGTAGGTCAGGGCCTTGGCGCGGTTTCGGCCGTAATTGGCATAGCCGGCGATCTCGTCGCCGAAGCCGAGCAGCGCGATGCGGTTGCCCTTGCGGATGGCGGCGTCCCACCAGTTCGGCCCACGGCGCGAGATGAGCTTCTCAAGCTCTGCGCCGGGGATCAGGCCGCGATAGGCGGCACGCCAGGCTTCATCGTGGACTTCGGCCACGATCGGGGCGTCGGACTGCCTAGCGAGGCGGATTTCTGTCGTGACGGTCTTCATCGCACCGCAATGGAACCACGACAGCGGAGACGCCGCAACGGTTTCGTTAAGACTTCCTCAACAGGTATGGACAAAGGGTTAATATCCACAAGGGGGCAGACGGCCACCGTGCGGGCATGAAAAAGCCCCGGCGCGAGGCCGGGGCTTCGGGGTATTCTCGACGGCCTGCGGGCGATCAGGTGTTCTGGATCGCCGAGAGCTGCCAGACGCCGCCATGCGGGCGGCGGAAGGTCCACAGCTCGACCGCTTCCTCGCCCTGAGGATTGCCGCTGACGACGCGGCCGCTGGCGCGCTCGACCGTCAGGTCGGTGCGGGAGAAGCGCATGGCGACCGTGGCGTAGTCCGCGTCCTGTTCGCGCCAGGCTTCCGACAGGTCGCCCTGGAGCAGCCTGACGTCAGAGATGCGGTTCATGACACCCCTCGAGGCGGCCTCCTTCATGTCATCGGCGAAATAGCCGACCATCTCGGGGGTCGCCATGGCGCGCAGGGCGTTCAGGTCCTCGCGCGAATAGGCCTCGTTGACATCGGCGAGCAGGCGCTCGAAGGCGTCGTAGTCCTGCGGTGTCACGCCGATCGTGTCGGAAGGACCTGCCGCCGGGGCGGCG
>CAZPMD010000172.1:538-6318 GCA_964587395.1 uncultured Hyphomicrobiales bacterium | reverse complement strand
GCCCGGCCTCGGAGGTCCGCCTCCCGGCCTCGCGCCGCCGCCGGCGCCGCGCAACTGACGATCAACGGGCCGCGACACACGTCGCGGCCCGTGTCTTTTCGGTCCTAGACGGCCGCCCGCCGCAGCCCTATCGAGACGGGGTGGAGTGATCGATGCGCCTTTCGTTCTCGCCCCTGTTCCGACTGGCGGCCGCCGCGGTCGTCGCGCTGTCGCTGGCCGGCTGCGCCACGCAGCCGCGCCTGCCGTCTGTGCAGCGCCACGAGACGGCCGAGGCGACCTTCCTTGGTATTCCTGATGCCCGATTTTCGCTGACCGGCAACGCCGAGTTGCTGGCACAGATGTTCCTGGCCGCGGAGCGGCGGCAGCAGATGTCCGGGATGACCGGCACCCAGCACATGCTGGCGATCTCCGGCGGCGGCGAGAACGGCGCCTTCGGAGCCGGCCTTCTCTATGGCTGGACGGAACGCGGAGACCGCCCGCAGTTCCGCCTCGTCACGGGTGTCTCCACCGGCGCGCTGACGGCGCCGTTCGCCTTCCTCGGCAGCCGCTACGACGAGCAGTTGAAGGCCGTCTACACGACCGTCCAGCGGGACAACATCGCCCAGATCCTGCCGATCCTGACCATCCTGCGCAGCGATTCCGCCGCCGACAGCGGCCCGCTGGCCAACCTGATCGCTACCTATGTCACCCCCGAGATGGTCGCCGAGATCGGGCGCGAGTATCAGAAGGGCCGCCTGCTGCTGGTCGGCACCACCAATCTCGACCTCGGCCAGCCGATCGCCTGGAACATCGGCGCCATCGCCGTCAGCAACCATCCGGCCAAGGTCCAGGCCATCCGCGACATCCTGCTGGCCTCGGCCTCCGTTCCCGGCGCCCTTCCGCCGGTGATGATGGACGTGATGGTGGGCGGCACGCGCCGGCAGGAGATGCATGTCGACGGCGGCGCCACGACGCAGGTCTTCCTCTATGCGAGCAATACGCCGCTGCGGCTGGCACCGGTGAACATCAGGCATACGCCGCGCGTCGCATGGATCATCCGCAACGGACGCACCCAGGAACTGCACGAGGAGGTGAAGCGCGGGCTGGTCCAGATCGCCACGCGGTCGATCTCGACCATGATCTCCGCCAACGCCATCGGCGACATCTACCGCATGTACCTGGTCACCCAGCGCGACCGGGTGGACTTCAACCTCGCCTACATCTCCAGCCGCTTCACCGTGCCCTACGAGAAGCCCTTCGACCCCGTCTACATGAACGCACTGTTCGCTTTCGGGCAGAACGAGATCCGGTCGAACGCGCCCTGGCTGAAGCGCCCGCCCGGCTACCGGCCCTGAGGCCGGTTTCCGGCGCTTCGCCTCATGGTCCCCGCAGCAAGTCGCCGACCCGCCTGATGGCGTCGGCACGGGCGGCCGGATCCGTGCCGACCATGGCGCGCCCCGAACCGTCGGCGGTATAGGCGAGGCCGCTGCGTTCGCGCGGACGAGAGGCCGGATCATCGAAGCCGTGGAAGGCTCCCGGATAGGTCACCAGTTCGACTTTGGCGCCGGCGGCGCGCGCCATGGCGGCGAAGTCGCGGCAGGGTGCGACGGGGGTCCAGTTGTCCGCCTCGCCGATCAGGATGGTCAGCGGCCGCCGCGGCGCCAGGCCGCGGGCGAGAGGCGTGCGGCAGCCGGGGTAGAAGGCGATCGCCTGACGGAAATCCGGGCGTCCATCGTCGGGACGACGGCGGGCGGAGAGCGCATAGAGGACGGTGGAGCCGCCGTTCGACCAGCCAGCGAGGGTGATGCGATCCGGCCGGATGTCGGTGCGCGCCTGCAGGAAGACGCGAGCCGCCTCGACATCGCTCACCCTCTCGCGCCCGGGCCGAACCTGGCGATCGGCCACGCCGCATTGCGACCCGAGACCGCGGGAGGCGAAGCTGTCGGGCAGCAGCACCGCATGGCCCTGCCCGACCCATCGTGCGGCCCAGTCACGGTCGCGGCGCATGAGTTCACCGCGCGCACTGGCGCTGCCGCCGCAGCCGTGAAGGGCGATGATGGCGGGAAAGGGTCCGGCGCCCGGCGGCAGCATCAACCGCGCCTGAATGGCTACGCCCTCGGCATTGGTGAAGCGAACGGAGGTTTCAGCTGCGGCCGGCGCCGTCAAGATCAGCGCCAATGCCACCACCGATCGCCGCGCCACATGCATGAACGACTTCCGTCGAGGTCACGCGGCCGGGCGTTTCGCTCGCCCGGCCGCAGATGGCAATCAGTTCACGACCGTGCCCGCATGCGGATCATGAAGGTGTCATAGGTGTATTCCGCCACCTGGAACCAGAGATACTGCTCGTTGCGGAAGGCAATGGTGTTGTCCAGCACGCGTTTGAACCAGGGATTCTGGGCCGCGACCTCCGCATACAGCTCATTGGCGGCCTTGTGGCAGGCCTCCATGACCTCGAAGGGGAACGGACGCAGCTGAGTGCCCTGGGCCACGAGGCGGCGGAGAGCACCGGGGTTGGCCGCGTCATAGCGCGCCTGCATCCAGGTTCCCGCCTGATAGGCGGCGGCATCCCAGGCCGCCTTGTAGTGCTTGGGAAGCTGGTCCCACTTGGCGATGTTGGTCATCGTCTGGAGCTGGGCACCCCCCTCCCACCAGCCGGGATAATAGTAGAACGGCGCGACCTTGGCGAAGCCGAGCTTCTCGTCGTCATGCGGGCCGACCCACTCGGCGGCGTCGATGGTGCCCTTCTCGAGCGCCGGGTAGATGTCGCCGCCGGCAATCTGCTGGGGAACGACGCCGAGCCTGGTAAGGATACGGCCGGCAAAGCCGCCGACACGGAACTTCAGGCCGTTCAGGTCGGCGACCGTCTTGATCTCCTTGCGGAACCAGCCGCCCATCTGCGTTCCGGTGTTGCCGCAGGCGACGGCCCGGATGTTGTAGGACTTGTAGAACTCGTTCAGCAGGTCGGTGCCGCCGCCTTCGATGAACCAGGCATTCTGCTGGCGCGGATTCATGCCGAAGGGCAGCGCCGTGCCGAAGGTGAAGGTCGGGTCCTTGCCGACATAGTAGTAGGAGGCGGTGTGGCAGGCTTCGACCGTGCCGCTCGACACCGCGTCCATCGCCTGGAGGCCGGGAACGATCTCGCCGGCCGCGAAGGACTGAACGACGAAGCGGTTGTCGGTGATCTCGGCGAGGCGCCTAGCGAAGACCTCGGACACACCGTAGAGCGTGTCGAGCGACTTCGGGAAGCTGGAGGTGAGGCGCCAGCGCACCTCGGGCATGGCCTGGGCGACGGCGGGCGAAGCCACCGCCGCGGCGGCGAGGCCGGCGCCCGCTGCCTTGACGAAGTTACGACGTTGCATGGGATTTTCCTTCCTTCCGGTTTCCTCTGCCGGGATCGTGCAGGTCGTTCGGGCGCCTGCGGTCTGATCGACGGTCATGGATGAGACAGCCGCGCCGGGGCGATCCGCATCAGGGAAAATACGGGGAAAAGGGAAAAAGGTGGGCGCGACGGACGCCGGCGCCTCCCGGCCAATGAAAAACCCCGGCGGATCGCTCCGCCGGGGCCATTTTCCGTCGATAGGATCAGGATCAGCCGCGGGCGCGCGCGCGGATCATGAAGGTGTCGAAGGTGTACTCGGCGACCTGCCACCACAGATACTGCTCGCCGCGGAAGGCCATGGTCGAGTCGAGGACCTTCTTGAAATCGGCATTGGCGGCGGCGGTCTCGGCATTCACCTCGTTGGCAGCCTTGAAGCAGGCCTCGAGGACGTCGAGCGAGAAGGGACGCAACTGCGTTCCTGCCGCCACGAGCTGGCGCAGCGCCGCCGGGTTCTGGGCGTCGTAGCGCGCCTGCATCCAGGTGTTGGCTTGGTGCGAGGCGTTGAGCAGGATCGCCTTGTAGCTGGCCGGAAGCGCATTGTACCTGGTGATGTTGAACATATTGTGGAGCATGGCCCCACCTTCCCACCAGCCGGGATAATAGTAGAACGGCGCCACCTTGTTGAAGCCGAGCTTCTGGTCGTCGTAGGGGCCGACCCACTCGGCTGCGTCGATCGTGCCCTTCTCCAGCGAGGGATAGATGTCGCCGCCGGCGACCTGCTGAGGCACGACACCGAGCTTCTGCAGGACGCGGCCGGCAAAGCCGCCGATGCGCATCTTCAGACCCTGAAGGTCGGCAACCGTCTTGATCTCCTTGCGGAACCAGCCGCCCATCTGGCAGCCGGTGTTGCCGGCCGGGATGGCATGGATGTTGTGCTTGGCATAGAAGGCGTTCATCATCTCCATGCCGCCGCCCTGGAACTGCCAGGCATCCTGCATGCGCGAGTTCAGGCCGAACGGGACAGCGGTGCCGAAGGCGAAGGTCGGATCGATGCCGACGTAGTAGTAAGACGCCGTGTGGCAAGCCTCGACGGTGCCGTCACGCACCGCCTGCATGGCCTGCAGGCCGGGCACGATTTCGCCGGCGGCGAAGACCTGGATCTGGAACTTGTTGTCGGTCATCTCGGCGACGGCCTTGGAGAAGACCTCGGCGGCGCCGTAGATGGTGTCGAGCGACTTCGGGAAGGATGACGTCAGACGCCACTTCACTTCCGGGGCGGTCTGGGCGATCGCCGGGGCGGCGACGGCAGAGGCGGCGGCGGCAACCGACGCGGTCTTGATGAAAGTGCGGCGCTCCATGAGCTTCATTCTCCCTTTAGGTCCCGCAATGGAAAAAACCGGTCCGTTCTTGGACTCGTTGGCGCGGACAGAACCACAAATCGCCGTCGCATGCCAGCACTGACGCCGGGCTGTTTCCCGCTTTTTGCATAGCTACGTAATTATCCTTAATCCACGCAACGGGACACCGCGATCCGCCAGTGCCCCTTGACCTCGTCCCTTTCACCGGGATGGTAGGCGTCCCTCGCATCCAGCCATCCGCAGCGGAGTCCCACGTCATGGCGAAAGTCGCTTTCCTCGGTCTCGGCGTCATGGGTTACCCCATGGCCGGACATCTCAAGGCCAAGGGCGGCCATGACCTGACCGTCTACAACCGCACCTTCGCCAAGGCGGAGGCCTGGGTGAAGCAGCACGGCGGCACCGCGGCGCGGACTCCGAAGGAGGCTGCGGCCGGCAAGGACTTCGTTTTCGCCTGCGTCGGCAACGACGACGACCTGCGCGCTGTGACGATCGGGCCGGACGGCGCGTTCCAGGCCATGGCGAAGGGCTCGATCTTCGTCGACAACACCACCGCCTCCGCGGACGTCGCCCGCGAACTGCAGGCGGCGGCCAAGGCGCTCGGCATCGGCTTCGTCGATGCGCCCGTCTCGGGCGGCCAGGCCGGCGCGGAAAACGGTGTGCTGACCGTCATGTGTGGCGGCGAGGAAGCCGACTACGCAAGGGCCGAGCCCGTTATCATGGCATTCGCCCGCGCCTGCCGCCGTCTCGGCGGCCCCGGCGCCGGCCAGCTCGCCAAGATGGTCAACCAGATCTGCATTGCCGGCCTCGTCCAGGGCCTCTCGGAAGGTCTCCACTTCGCCCGCAAGTCAGGGCTCGACATCGAGCAGCTCGTCGACGTCATCTCGAAGGGTGCCGCGGGCTCCTGGCAGATGGAGAACCGTCACAAGACGATGAACCAGGACAAGTTCGACTTCGGCTTCGCCGTCGACTGGATGCGCAAGGACCTGTCGATCTGCCTCGCGGAGGCGCGGCGCAACGGCGCCAAGCTGCCCGTGACGGCTCTCGTCGACCAGTTCTACGCCGAGGTGCAGACCATGGGCGGCGGCCGCTGGGACACGTCCAGCCTCTTCGCCCGCCTCGAG
>CAZPMD010000172.1:0-528 GCA_964587395.1 uncultured Hyphomicrobiales bacterium | reverse complement strand
CGAGCGGAAGTAAGCCGGGACGTACCGGAAACGGGTCCGGCGGCACGCATCACAGAGAGAGGGCCGCAGGACGATGATCCTGCGGCCCTCTTCCGTTTCGCGATCAGCCATGCGGCCTGTCGCCCGGGCGCCGCGGTGGCGGCGCCTGTCGCTGCGGCGGGGCTACCATGCGCGGGGGCGGCGCCATGCGCTGGGGCGGTGGCTGGAACTGCCGTTGCGGCGGCGCCATACGCTGGGGCGGCGGCTGGAACTGCCGCTGCGGAGGCGCCATGCGCTGGGGCGGCGGCTGGAACTGCCGCTGCGGAGGCGCCATGCGCTGCGGTGGAGGCTGGAACTGCCGCTGCGGAGGCGGGACACGCCGACCTCCCATGCCATCCGGGGTACCGATGCGCCCCCCGCCGGGCTGACCGAAGCGGCCATCGGGCCGTCCAACGTCGGGCCGACCGAAGCGACCGTCGGGCCGTCCAACGTCGGGGCGACCGAAGCGGCCGTCGGGCCGTCCAACGTCAGGGCGACCGAAGCGGCCGT
>CAZPMD010000171.1:0-6414 GCA_964587395.1 uncultured Hyphomicrobiales bacterium | reverse complement strand
GAGGGTCATCGCCCGCCTCGCGCCGATCGATGCCCCGAAGCAATATCTGGCGAAGGCCGTCGGTCGCGCCTACGGCAAAGCCCGGCAGGCCTATCGCGCCTATGAGGCGGCCCCGGCGGAAGAGGCGCTGCACGATGCGCGCAAGCGGATCAAGGATTGCCTCCACCTCGTCGAGGCGCTCGACGAGGTCCGGCCGCGCGGCGCCCTTCCCAAGGCCGGCAGGCTCGACCGGATCGGAGAACTGATGGGGGCGATCCGCGATCTCGACCTGCTGTCGCGCCGCATCGAGCGGACCGAGGCGGGACGCGCGAAGCTCGTGCGCATCGCCGCCCGCCATGCCCGTCTGGAGAAGGAGGTGGCCCGTTCGGGCGACGTGACCTTCGCGGCGAAACCGAAGGTCGTCGAGAGGCAGTGGCGCAAGGCACGGCCATGACATCCTCTGCCTGGCGGGCCATGACCGCGGCCGATCTCGCCGCCGTCTCCCGTATCGCCGCCGTTGTCCATCCCGACTTCCCGGAAGACGACGCTGTCTTCGCCGAGCGTCGGGAACTCTGTCCGAACGGCTGTCGTGTTCTCGTCCATGGCGACGATCTGGCCGGCTATGTGGTCAGCCATCCCTGGATGGCGGGCTGCTGCCCGCCGCTCAACGCCCTTCTGGGAGCGCTGCCGGACACCGCCGACACCTTTTACATCCATGACCTCGCCCTCTTGCCGGTGGCGCGCGGGTCGGGGGCGGCGAGCGCCATCGTGGACCATCTCAGGGCCACGGCGCGGGATGCCGGTTTCCACCGGCTCGGGCTCGTCGCCGTGAACAATTCGGCCGGCTTCTGGCGGCGGCAGGGGTTCGAGAGCGTTGACGGGCCGGGGCTGGACGCGAAGCTGGCGAGCTATGGTGCCGGTGCCCGTTACATGAACTGCCGTCTCGGCTGAGCCATGCTGCAGTGCGTCAGCCCTTCTGCCACCGTGACATCGCCCCGATAATCTGCATCATGCCGCGACTTTCGGGACCGGCCGGCGGCGGGCCCCATCCCTCACCCAAGGGCAGCGTGCCGATGAGTCACTTTTCGCTCGCCGATCTCGAGGCCATCGTCGCCCGGCGCGCCAGCGCTCCGGCATCCGAGAGCTATACGGCCGCCTCGCTCGGCAAGGGGGCGGCCTATTGCGCCCGCAAGTTCGGGGAAGAGGCCATCGAAGCCATCATCGCCGCCACCGAAGACGACCGGAAGGGCCTCATCGCCGAAAGCGCCGACGTCCTCTTTCACCTGCTCGTGGTCTGGAGAGCGCGGGGCATCTCTCTCGACGAGGTCATGGCCGAACTCGAGCGCCGCACGTCGCAGTCCGGACATGCCGAGAAGGCCTCCCGCCCGGGCGCGTCCGGGCCCTCGACCTCCTGAAGAACGAGCGCCCCATGCCCGCAAGCCTTGCCTCTGCCGCCCTGGCCGAACCGATCAACGGCAGTCCCTCGCCCTACCGGGTGTTCACCCGGGCCGAGTGGGCGGCCAAGCGCGCCGACACGCCGATGACGTTGACCCCGGAGGAGGTGACCAGGCTCAAGTCCTTCACCGACCAGCTCTCCATCGAGGAGGTCGAGGCGATCTACCTGCCGATCTCCCGCCTCCTGTCCTTCTACGTCGCGGCGCAGCAGAAGCTGTCGCGCGCCAGCCAGTCCTTCCTCGGCGCCAAGGATGTGAAGATCCCCTTCGTCATCGGCGTCGCCGGCTCCGTGGCGGTCGGCAAGTCCACCACCTCGCGTGTGCTGCAGGCCCTGCTGTCTCGCTGGTCCAACACGCCGAAGGTGGACCTCGTCACCACGGACGGCTTCCTCTTCCCCAACGCGCATCTGGAGCGCGAGGGGCTGATGAAGAAGAAGGGCTTCCCCGAGAGCTACGACACCAAGGCGCTGCTACGCTTCCTCGCCGCCGTGAAGGCCGGCGAGCGCCATGTGCTGGCACCCGTCTATTCGCACCTCGTCTACGATGTCGTGCCGGGGAGCGGCGTCGATGTCGACAGGCCGGACATCCTCATCGTCGAGGGCCTCAACGTGCTGCAGACCGGGCGGCCGCCGCGCGAGGGCAAGGCCATTCCCTTCGTCTCGGACTATTTCGACTTCTCGATCTTCATCGATGCCGAGGAGGAGGTGCTGGAGCGCTGGTATCTTGAGCGCTTCATGCGGCTGCGCGAGACGGCCTTCCGCGACCCTCAGAGCTACTTCCGCCGCTATGCCGAAAAGTCGGAGTTCGAGGCGATGAAGACGGCGCTGGCGCTGTGGTACGGCATCAACCTGGTGAACCTGCGCGACAACATCCTGCCGACCCGCCATCGCGCCAAGCTGATCCTGAAGAAGGCCGACGACCACCGCATCGACAGCGTCAGCCTCCGGCGTGTGTGACGCCGCGTCCGGCGCCCGTCCGTCAGCGCAGGTCCTGCGAGCGCTGGCGACGCTTCTCGCCTGCCCTGGTGGCGGCTAGTCTCTCGCGAGGCTTGGAAGCCGGGCCGAGGGAGTTCAGTTGATGTCGCGCCTGTTTCGCACCGCCCTGCCTGTCATTCTCGCCGTCTCGGCCTTGACCGGTCCGGCGCTGGCCCATCATCCCATGGGCGGCGCAACGCCGGTGACCTTCCTCCAGGGCCTGCTCTCCGGCTTCGGCCATCCCGTCCTCGGTCTCGACCACCTGGCCGCCCTGGTCGTCGTGGGCCTGCTCGCGTCCCGGGCCGGTCGCGGCTGGCTCCTGCTGCCGTCGCTCTGGATCGTCGCGATGGGGGGCGGCGTCCTTGCGCATCTCGCGGCCGTAGGCCTTCCGGGCGCCGAATTCCTCGTCGCCGGCAGCCTCGTCGCCATTGCCCTGATCTGCGTCTTGGCACCGACGCTGCCCCTGGCGGTCACCGGGACTGTGTTCGCTGTCGGGGGCTTCGCCCACGGCTATGCACTGGCTGAGAGCGTCGTTGGTGCCGAACCCATGCCGATCCTCGCCTATCTGGTCGGTCTCGTCGTCGTGCAGGCGGCCATCACGACCGCAGTGGCGATTCTTGCACGCCGCCTGTTTCCCCTCGCAGACGCGCCGCCGCCCGCCTTCCGGGCTGCCGCCGGGGCGATGGGGGCGGTCGGCCTCGTCTTTCTGGTGATCGCCGCACGCGGGCTCGCCTGAGGTCGCGGAACGCTGCACGTCGGCCGGCCGATTGACTTCATATGCTACCATACTAGTTTGCCCTCGCCGGACGACAGCGCCACGGCAAGGTGGCGCGCCCCGGCGCGGGAGGCATGATGACCCCTTCGAGGCTGCCATCGCCATCGAGCCGCATCTGCGCGCCCGACCGGCTGTTTCCGCTCGACCCGACCGCCCGTGCGGTGGCGAGGCGGCTCTACGACTCGATCGCGACACTGCCGATCGTTTCGCCTCACGGGCATACCGATCCGCGCTGGTATGCCGGGAACGAGGCCTTTCCTGACCCGGCGAGGCTCTTCGTCATCCCCGACCACTATGTCTTCCGCATGCTCTATTCGCAGGGCGTGAGCATGGAATCCCTTGGCGTGCCGACGAAGGACGGCACAGCGGTCGAGACAGACCCTCGCGCCATCTGGCGTCGCTTCGCCGCGCACTACCACCTGTTCCGCGGCACCCCGACGCGGCTGTGGCTCGACCATGCCTTCGCCGCCCTGTTCGGCCTCGACGAGCGGCTGTCGGCCGCCAATGCCGACCGCGTCTACGACCTGATCGACGGCGCGCTGAGGCAGCCGGCCTATCGCCCGCGCGCCCTGTTCGAGACCTTCGGGATCGAGGTGATCGCAACGACCGAAGGCGCGCTGGACGAGCTGAAGTGGCATGCTGATCTCGCCGCGTCCGGCTGGACCGGACGGGTGGTGACGACCTATCGGCCCGATGCGGTGGTCGATCCCGATTTCGAGGGCTTCCGCGACAACCTCGTCCGGTTCGGCGAGCTCACCGGCGAGGACACCGCGACCTGGACCGGCTATCTCGCGGCCCATCGCAAGCGTCGCGACGTCTTCAAGGCGCACGGCGCGACGGCCTCCGACCATGGCCATCCCTCGGCCCGGACCGCCGACCTTGCACCCATGGAGGCCGAGCGGCTGTTCCGCGTGGTGACGACCGGCCATCCGACGGCCGAGGAGGCCGATCTCTTCCGCGGCCAGATGCTGACGGAGATGGCCCGCATGAGCCTCGACGACGGGCTGGTGCTGCAGATCCATCCCGGCTCCCGCCGCAACCACAATGCCGGCGTCTTCGCGCGCTTCGGCCGCGACATGGGCGCCGATATCCCCGGGCCGACGGACTATGTCGCCGCGCTGAAGCCGCTGCTCGACGCCGTCGGCAACGAGCCGGCCCTGACGATCATCCTTTTCACCCTCGACGAGACCGCCTACTCGCGCGAGCTCGCCCCGCTCGCCGGCCATTATCCGGCGCTGAGACTCGGGCCGCCCTGGTGGTTCTTCGACTCGGTCGAGGGCATGAAGCGCTTCAAGCAGCAGGCGATCGAGACGGCCGGCTTCTACAATACCGTCGGCTTCAACGACGACACACGCGCCTTCCCGTCGATCCCGGCGCGCCACGATGTCGCCCGCCGGGTCGACTGCGCCCATCTCGCCGAACTCGTCTGCGACGGCCGCCTCGACGAGGACGAGGCTCATGAACTCGCTATCGATCTCGCCTACCGGCTGGCCAAACAGGCCTATCGGCTGTGAGGCGTCAGAAGCTCGTGCGCGAGCGGATGGCCGCCGAGATCGTGCCCTCGTCGAGATAGTCGAGCTCGCCGCCGACCGGCACGCCGTGCGCGAGGCGGGTCACCCGAACGCCGGTGCCGACGAGCAGATCGGTGACGTAGTGGGCGGTCGTCTGACCGTCGACGGTGGCATTCACCGCCAGGATCACCTCGCGCACGCCGCCTTCGCGTACGCGGTTCACCAGGCTCTCGATGTTGAGATCCTGCGGGCCGACGCCGTCGAGCGGCGAGAGCGTGCCGCCGAGCACATGGTACTTCGCATTGATTGCGCCGGCGCGCTCCAGCGCCCAGAGATCGGAGACGTCCTCGACCACGATGATGACGCCGCCGTCGCGGCGGGGATCGGTGCAGATGGTGCAGGGGTCCGAAGTATCGACATTGCCGCAGGTCGAGCAGACGACGATCTTCTCCAGCGCCTCGGCCATGGCGGCGGTCAGCGGCTGCATCAGGCTTTCGCGCTTCTTGACGAGGTGCAGCGCGGCGCGCCGCGCCGAACGCGGGCCGAGGCCCGGCAGCTTGGCGAGCAACTGGATCAGCCGCTCGATCTCGGGGCCTGCGACCCTCTTGGACATGGATGCGGCTTTCTCTCAGCTCTTGCGGCGGTCTTCGGTCCAGTCACTCTGCCGGACGCCGTCCAGCGGCACTTCCGCGCCCAGCCCCTCGACGAAGGCGACGCCCTCGTCGGGATAGAGGCAGACCTCGTGGGCGAAACGATTGCCGAAGGCCCAGATGACGAGGTCGTCCGTGCCGGTGTTCTCGAAGCAATGCGGATCGGGGTCGCCCGCGAGATAGCAGAAGGCATCGCCCGCCTTCGCCGGAATGCGCTCGTCGCCATGCAGCAGGGTGGCTGTGCCGGCCATGACGATCAGGATTTCCTCCTGAAACAAATGCCGGTGGCGACGGGACGACCGCATCCCCGGCTTCACCGTCTGCGCAAGGATGCCGACCTTGTCGCTACCGAGCGTGCGGCCGATATCGGTCATCGTCCCCCCGATGCCGGCCTCGAAGGCATAGGGGAACGGCTTGATGTCGGCGATGGCGACCTTGCGCGGCGGCATGCGATCCTCAGAACGGCAGCTTCATGCCGGGCGGAAGCGGCAGTCCGCCGGTGACGCCCTTCATCTTCTCCTGCGCCACCACCTCGGCCTTGCGGCGGGCATCGGCATGGGCGGCGACGATGAGGTCCTCGACGATCTCCTTCTCGTCCGCCTTGAGCAGCGAGGGATCGACGGAGATGCTCCTGAGGTCGCCCTTCACCGTGAGGCTGACGGTGACCATGCCGCCGCCGGCTGTGCCCTGCACCTCGGTGCGCTCCATGTCGGCCTGAGCCTCCTGGAGCTTGGCCTGCATGGCCTGCGCCTGCTTCATCAGGCCCATGATGTCCTTCATGGCGAAATCCTTCGCTGTGATCAGAAATCGTCGTCCCAGGGGTCGACGGGTTCCCAGTTGCCATCGGGATCGTCGTCGTCGGTCGCGGCGGCGGCCGCCGGCGCGGCTTCCGCCTCGCCGGCGCCTTCCAGCGGCCGGACCGCGACGATCTCGGCGCCGGGAAACTTCGCCAGGATCGCCTGGACGCTCGGATGGGCGAGGACGCCACGCTCGCGGTCGGCCTGCTCGGCGGCGAGCCGCTCGCGCACCGTCGGCTCGCCCTCCTCGGAGGAAATGGTGACGATCCAGCGC
>CAZPMD010000170.1:0-6540 GCA_964587395.1 uncultured Hyphomicrobiales bacterium | reverse complement strand
CGGGGCCGGAGGGAACGGGTGCTTAGGCATCGGCACGGGGGCCGCGGGCGTTGCGGCAACGGATGCCCTTGGGGCCGCGGGCGGCTTGGGCGGCTCCTCGGGGGCGCAGGCCGGAGGTGCGGCCGGCACGGTCACGGAGCCGACAGCAGCGAACGGTGGCGAGGAGGGCATCCACGGGTTCCCGAACTGCCTCCGCTTGCGGCGGATCGATGGCGCGATCCTGAACGGCGGGGCCGGTGGCGGGGGCGGCGGGTCGAGCAGCCTCTCGGGCCGAGGCGGGAAAGGCGGCGGCGGGGCGGGGCTGCTCCTCGTCGTGGCGCCGAGCATCACGGGCACGGGGACCATCCAGGCGCGAGGTGGCGCGGGATACGCGGGCACGGTCGCGGATGCGGGTGGCGGCGCTGGCGGCGGCGGCGGTAGACTGGTACTGATCACACAGGCCGCGACGAGCATCGCAACGGATGTGTCGGGCGGCACGGGCGGAGCGGGGATCGGCACGGGTCTCGCGGGCGCCGCCGGGGCGGCCGGCACGGTGACAGCGATCGTGCTGTAGGGAGGCGACGCATGGACATCGCGCAGATCCTGCAGGCGCTGGCCGGGGGAGCGCCCGTGGCGGCGGTCCTCGGGTACGCGCTGTGGGTCGTCTGGGGCCGGTACCAGGAGGCGCTGGCCGAGATCAAGAAGATGTCGCAGGATTCCCTGGCGCGCGAGCGGCAACTCGTCGATGCCGCGCTGAAGGAGGACGACCATGGCAGCGGGAAATGAGCCCCAGGGGCCGATTCGCGACGTGGCGGTGCTGATGAAGCTGATGAGCCCGGCGACCAAGAAGAAGGCTCGGGAGCGGCTCCGGAAGATCCTCGCGGCCCGCGCGACCGAACAGAAGCCGCCGGAGAGCAAGTGACAGGTCCATCGGTGGTCATGTCCGCGACCTGGCAGGACATGTTCCCGGAGGCCCCTTCGGCGTGGTGCTCGCTGGCGTGCGCGGCCTGCGGGCGCTGGTCGGTTGTGCCAGACCGGCGGGCGCCGTGCCCGCACTGCGGGACGCCCCAAGCCGCGCCGCTGTTCCGGGCGAGCGAGAGGGCGTGAGCATGAGCGCGGCCGACATCCTGCTCCTGGAGTTGCACCAGCGGACGGCCGAGAAGCCTCTCGATGGCGCGGAGCGGGCGCGGTTTCTGTTCCTCGCGGAGCAGGCCGAGGCGGAGATCGACGAACGCATCGGACGGGCGGATCTGATCGGGACGCGGAAGGCGAAGCGCGTGGCGGCGGCGATCAGCCTGGTCCGCACGCTCGGGAGGCAGGGATCATGAGGGCGGTCATCGTTCGGGTGCTGTGCGTGCTGCTGCTCGTCGCCGGGGCGGCGGCGGCGGCGGGCGACTTCGACCGGCAGGAGGTCCGCGCCGTCTGCGAGCGCATGGGCCTGCGGTGGCTCGTGCTCACGGGCGGCACGCCGCCGCCGCCACCAGCGGGGAGCATCGCGACGTTCACGGATGGTGCAGATTTCAAGTGGAAGGTCGCCGGCGGGACGGTCAGCACGGTGGCCGCGGCAGGCGCGGCTCCGACGGCACACACGCTCTCGGGCGTGGCGCACACCGGCTCGCTCGCCCTCGCACAGATCACGGACGGCTCGACGGCGGGGCAGCCCATGCGGGCCGGCGGGGCCGGAGGGGATCCGGCGTTCGGGGCGCTCGATCTCGGGGCCGACGTGACCGGCACGCTCGCGCTCGCCTCGCTCGCGGACGACGCGTCCGCCGGGAAGCCCCTGGCCAGCGGCGGGGCGGGCGACCCGGCATACCTCTCGTTCGGGGGCGACGTGGCGGGGACGGTGACCGCCCTGGTGGTCGACGGCCTGCAGGGCCGCGCTGTCGCCTCGACGGCGCCGACGAGTTCCCAGGTGTTGACTTGGGATGCGGGCTCCTCGCAGTGGGTGCCGGCGGCTGCGGCCGGAGGGACGTTGGACCTGTCGGCGGTGGCACAGGACATCGTGCCGGATTCGCAGTTGGCGCGTAGCCTCGGGAACTCCTCCTTTCCCTGGCTCGAACTGTGGTTCTTTTCTGCCACCGGTGGCGGAGGCACTCCGACGCGACTCTACTCGGCTTCAAATGGCGTTGCCTTCCTGACTTCGGCAGGGGCAAACGCCAATTTCCAATGTGCAACGCTGACCTATCAGATGAAGCAGGTCGACATCACCACTACCCCCATCACCTTGGGCACCGGCACCTACACGGGGGCCGTGATCACGAACGCGGGAGCCGGTGGTACCATAGTGCTGAACCTGCCAGATTACAGTTCTGGATCAGGGCAATCGATCAGCTACCGCTTCGTGCGGGTTGCCGCGCAGCGCATGACAGTCAACCCCGCGAACGACGACAGGATCACCTACTCAGGGGAGACCTACCCAGGGGAGAAGATGGCCGCGGGCGAGGCGATTTACCTCGACTCGGCCGGGGCGAAGTTAGAACTTGTTTGGGAGGACGCAACCGGAGTTTGGGTAGCGGCCCAGGAGTTCGGCACCCTGACGGAGGAGACCCCGTGATGAACCGTGAACACGCAGGCCGCATGGCGGCTCTCTTTGTCGCGTTTCTGGCCCTGCTCGCCGTCGCGACGATCGCGAACGGGACCTCGCAGCAGGGCGCGCAGGGGTTCTCGTCGATCGAGTTCTCCGCGAGCACCTGCCTGGTGGAGTCGGCCGCGGGCGCGCTCTTGGTGGCCGACGACACGGCCTCCCCGGCCGCGCGTGACCTCGTCGCTCGGAAAGTGTTCGCCTCCTCGACCACCGGGCAAGGGTTCGCCTTCCACGATGGTACGAGCGAGGAAGCGCGCTGGCACATGTCCGGCGGGGTGATCACGGCTGCCACAGGCGCCGGGGGACACCAGGCTGTCGCCTGCGGGACGCTGACGCCGACCGGCGCGGTGACCTACGACCTCGGCTCAGCCGCGCTGCCCTGGAAGTCGCTTCACCTCTCGAATGCCAGCGGAACCGGGCTCATCTTCTCGGGCACGAACAGCGCTGGCCTCGCGCTCGACGGCTCTTGGGCGCTGAAGGTGACTTCGGGCGGGACCATGAGCTCCCTCGGCTATATGCGGGCCGCGGATTTCACCATCGACGTGGCGGACAGCACGGGCATCAAACTCAACTCGTCGGCCGGCGTTCTGCTCGTGACGACCGGGAGCGGGGCCGCCTACGCGCCGGTGCGCGCCAGCGTGTACATCGGAAACGAACAGGCCGCAGCGCCGGCAACGCCTGCGTCGGGGCAGGGGGTCGCCTACATCGACAGCGCGGGGCTCTTCTGCGTGAAAGATGACGGGGGCGGCGTCCACGGGTTCGGATTCTGGCAAATGTTCGGTGGTGAGCCGGTCTTGGGTGCGTGCTACTACCCATGTGGAAAGGCAGTAGATACTTACGCGGTGCTGGATAACGTTCAGGCAAAGTTCGCCTGCCCGATCGCCTGCCGGATCACCGCGATCTCGTACAACACGACGGCCGGGGATGCCACGAGCGTCATGCGGATCTGGGTCGCGGCGGTGTCGTACGACCTGACCCTAACAGGTGCCTCCGGATCGAGCGCGCTGAATGCCCCTGTTGCTGCGGGTGCGGCGGTGCAGGTCGAGTACGAATCGGGGACCAACCCGGGCGAGACCGGGTTAACCCTGCTTTTCGAGCGGACCTGATGACGCCCGACCCGCGCCGGCGCCATGCGCAGCGAGAGGCCGTGCTCGCGGTCGGCTCGCGGCCGTGGCGGGCCTGGCGCTGTTCGGCGTGCCTGCTCGGCGCCCCGCTCGCGCGCGAGGAGCTCCCGCGCTGCCCGCTCTGCGGGCGGGTCGAGGGGGGCGAGGTGCCGACGAGCGCGGGTCTGGTGGACGTGATGGCGGCCGTCGAGCGCGGGCGCGAGTGGCGCCCCGAGGGCGGCCCGGAGAGGTGGGAGGCACCGTGAGATTCACGATCTGTCTGGCCATGCTGATGCTGTCCGGGTGCGCGCTCTTCCGGTCGCGCGGAGACGACCTTGCCGAGGCGCATGCGGCGTTCCACGCGATCGCGCGGAGCCATGAGGTCTACTGTCGGCATGTCGTCGCCGCTCCGGGCGAGGACGCGGCGGCGGTCGCGCGTCTCGGCGAGGCCGTGGCGGCGTCGCTCGCCGAGGGCATCCGCGCGACAGCGCCCGACGAGGAGATCGCCAATGAACGCTGATGCACCGTGGGCGTTCTACGTGCCCGAACCAGAGCGCGTGATCGTGCATGCCGGCCTGCAGCCGATCCTGAGCCTCTCCCTCGACGAGGCCGCGATGCTGGCAGCGGATCTCCTCGCCGCGGTGGCAGCCCGTCGGCGGCCGGCTTCGGAGATCGCCGATGAACGCTGACCTGGTGGGGCCGCCCACGACGGAGCGGACGGCGCCGTGCTCGCCCGAGGAGAACCGCGCGCGGGCCATCCTTGAGGCCGCGCGCGACGCGTTCGACGCCGCTTTCGTGGTCGAAGACCGCCGGGCGCTGCCGGAGCTCGTCGCGGCGCTGATGGCCGCATCCCTGCCGCCGCTCGGCGAGGGAGCCCGAGCGGTGGCGCTGCTCGACGAGATCGCGGCGGAGACGCTCACACAGGAGGATGTGCGGGCACGTCTCGCCGCCTGGCGCGAGGGCCAGGCGCGGGTGCTGCGGCTGCGTGCCACCGGCGCGGCGATCCTCCGCCGCATGGCGCCGGTGCTCACCGAGGCGCTGCTCTCCGCAGGCCTCGCCGCGCTTGAAGCGCCCGAGGGCGGCCCCTAACAGGCGCCTTTTTTCAGGCGCCTGACGATTCCGGATGCTAGGATGAGCGCATGCCTAGAACTGGCCGCCCGAAGCTGCCACCCGAGCAGCGCCGAACAGAGGCCGGCCGCGTGGCCGCGCGCTTCACCGCGCGGGAGCTCCTCGCGCTCCGGCGCGAGGCGGCCCAGCGCGGGATCTCGCTCGCCGCCCTGATCCGCGAGGCCCTGCGGCCGATTTTCCGCAGCTGATGGGGCCCGCGGCCCCGCTCGCGCTCCGCTGGAAAATTCAAACCATTCCACTGCTTGGACTTCTGCCGTGACACAATCTTCTCGCCATATTTATTAGGGGGTTTCGAGGCGCCTGGATAATATTAAATAAGGAAATGGAGAGGAGGCCGCGATGAGACTCGTGCACGTCACCGATTCGCGGAACCTCCCCTCGATCCAGGCGCGCGGCCTGGATCCCTCGAAGGCGACGGGAAAGCGGGCGGCTGTGTGGCTGCTCGCGCCGAGCAATGAGCCGTGGGGCGTCGCCCACACACTCGGCAAGCCCCGCGCGAAGGGCCGCGGTATCGAGCACCACGTGGTGCTCGAGATCGAAGTGCCTCGCGCGTGGCTCACCAGGTTCGCCCGCGGCGTCTGGTTCTGCGGCTGGGTGATTCCGGCCGCGCGGATCACGGCAATCAGGCCGGCCGCGGAGTGCGGCCGGACCTACCCGAAATAGGGCCGAGCCCGGCGGAACCCGGGCGGGAGGGCGCAGATGGGGCGCGAGGAGTGGAGGCAGGAGTGGAGGCAGGCGCGGCGCTGGGGCACCGGACCCGCACTGCAATGCCTACTGGATCGCGGGGGCCTCTCGCCGTGGCAGGCTGCGGCGGGAGATTGCCTCCGGGCGGGCGGATGGCTCGGAAGCCAGCGCACCAGGGCCGCTTTCGAGGAGGCACTAGAACGGGCCGTCGCCCATGGCCGGTCGCCCTCTGCTTTCGGGCGGCGGTGGGCCCGCGAGGCCGAGCGCAAAACGGCCCGTAGGAATCGCGCCGAGCTCAGGGGCTCCCTGTACTATGAGGAGCGTCTCGCACTTGGCGCCCCGGGGCCCGCGTGCCGGTTCTGCGGCGACGATGTATCGGGAGTGCATCGGGAGGGATGCCCGCGAGATCGCGTGGGCGAGTAGCATGCCGTACCGGCCCCCGGCGGGGTAACGCCCGCCCGGGGTCATTCGCTCCGGGGTCCGGCCCACATGGGGCCGGGCCCCACTCCCTCGCGCGGATCGCCCCGCGCGCCGAGGGACGGTAGACGGAGGGGCGAGGGAGAGGGCAGATGGGCGAAAACGAGCGGGCCGCGGCCCGCCGCAGGGTTGCGGCCACGGCCATCACCCGGGCCATGGCCGAGGACGCCGTCGCCGTCGCATGCCGGAGGTGCTCGGATTCGGGCGGCCGGGGCCGCGGCTGTGCCAGAGGGTGTCCTCCGGGGTGCCCCGCCGTGGTGGCGGCGTACTGCCTCCATCGGGGAGGTGCCGACTGCCCGCGGCCAGGATGCCGCGGGGAGGACGACTAGCAGCACCGGCCCCCGGCGGGGTAACGCCCGCCCGGGGTCATTCGCTCCGGGGTCCGGCCCACATGGGGCCGGGCCCCACTCCTCGCGCGGATCGCCCCGCGCGCTGAGGGGGATGGTAGGTCGGGGCGAGGGAGAGCGAGCGATGGCGAAGGAGACCAAGGCTGCGCTGTGTGCGCGGCTTGAGGCCGCGGGCGTGGCGCCCGCGGCCGTTGAGTTGCTCGCGCGGGCCACGGCGCCCGCGCGCCACGAGGCCCGC
>CAZPMD010000169.1:0-6607 GCA_964587395.1 uncultured Hyphomicrobiales bacterium | reverse complement strand
CGTGACGCCCCCGGAGCCGGCTGCTCCTGTGCCGCCGACGCGGCGCAGTTTCGGATTGCCGCCGCTGGCGACGCAGGCGCCTGCCGCGGCCGGTGCGGCAGTTGCCGGCCTTGCCGCCGGTACTTTCGCCGCAGCGGCAGCGCCGGCCCTGTCGGCGGACAAGGCGGCGGATCGCAGCACGCCTCTCCAACCCTCGGCCGTCAACGAGACGCCGGCTGCGACATCTGTGGCGCCCGCCGTCGTCACACCGGAAGCCGAGCGCGAGAAGGATGCGGAGCGCGAGAGGGACGTGGAGCGTGCCGAGGAACTCTTCGGAGACGCCGGGGACGCGCCGCCCGAGGACTTCAAGGTCACGCACGCCCCGCCCGAACTCGACCATGCGGTCGAGGAGATGAAGGACGAGGTCAAGGCTGCCGAGGCTGATCTTGCCGTGCCTCCGGATGAGGCCGGCGATGCGAAGGATGGCGGCGCCGGACCGGTTGATCACCTCGCCTCGCTGGAGCGCCTGCTTCTCGGCGCATCGGTGGACCGCGCCCGCGCCCCCGCCGAGCCCGAGCCCCTGGACGTGGGGCACGTCCGCTCCGAGGTGCGCGAACCGAAGTTCACCGACGTCGAACCGCTGGAGCCCGAGCCGGCGGACACCGGGGACAGGCAGGCCGCGCCGCCGGAGCCCCTGGGTTCGCCGCCGGGTCTCGACACCGATGATTTCATGGCGCGCCTCCGCGAGACCATTTCTCGGCCGGTCGCGCCTCCCGCGCCACCGCCCGACATCATCCCTGAATCGCCGAAGGCCGGGGTAAGGCCCGAGCCACCGGCAGCCGCGCCGTCGATGTCCATCGAGGAGGAACTGGAGCGGGCGCTGAAGGCCTCGCTCGAGGCGCCGCAGCCCGAGCCGGTGAAGCCGGTCTATGTCGAGCCGCCGAAGGCCGTGGAGCCCGCACCGTTCCTTCGGCCGCTCCCGTCCGAGCCACCGCAGGCCCCGGTCCATGTCACGGCTCCGACCACGGAGAAGGCACCCGAGACGCGCGACGATCCCATGGCGGCTCTCGCCCGCGATTTCCCGGAGCTCAACGACATCCTCAGCCCGAAAAGGCCCGCCGCCGATCCGGCCGCCTCGCTCATGGACGATCTGAAGGACATCTTCGAGCCGGTCGCTAGGCCCGCCGCGCGCCAGGAGCCCGTCTTCGCCGAGCCCGCGCCGCCGCCTTCTGCGCCGAAGCCGCCGCTGCTGCGCGAAGGGGTCATCGCCACCATTCCCTTCCGCCTCTACGGCGACGGCACGATCGAGGCGGACCTGCCCGAGGGAACGACCCAGTTCGCCTCGCTCAAGGACTTCCGCGCTCACGTCGGCGGCTGACGGGACGGCAGGGCGGCGCGCCGCTCAGCGGCACCTTGCGCGGCAGGCGGGCCTGCCGCACTCATCGCTTGGTGAGGAGCCTCGGCGGCCCGGTTTCAGATCCGCAGGCCCTCGGCCGCATATTCGAAGTAGAGCTCGCGGGCCTTGCGGCCGATCGGGCCCGGCTGCAGGGCGCGCTCGTCGATCTTCGTCACCGGCATCACCTTGGAGTAATTGCCCGAGGTGAAGATCTCGTCCGCCGCCTCGAAGTCCGGGTAGCGCAGGCTCTGCTCGACCACCGTCACGCCGGCCTGTTTGAGCAGGGCAATGGTGCGCTGGCGCGTCAGGCCGTTGAGGAAGGTGCCGTTCGGGATCGGCGTATAGACGACGCCGTCCTTGGCCATGAAGATATTGGACGTCGCGGTCTCCGCGATGTTGCCGACCATGTCCATCACCAGGCAGTTGTCGAAGCCGCGCGACTTGGCCTCGCGCAGCGCGCGGCCATTGTTGGGATAGAGGCAGCCGGCCTTGGAATCGGTCGGGGCGTTCTCGATGGTCGGCCGGCGGAATTTCGACAGCGTGACCGACATGCCGGTGGGCGCGCCCATGGGCGCCTCGTAGAGGCAGAGGCAGAAGCGCGTCGATTCCGGATCCGGCAGGATGGCGTTCGGACCATCGGTCTCGGCCCAGTACATGGGCTTCACATAGAGAGGCGTCCGGCCGTCGAACTTGCGGGCGCCGTCGCGCGCGAGGCCGACGATGTCCTCGGCCGACATGGTGGCCTTGAGACCCAGCGCCACCGCCGAGCGGTTCACGCGCGCCGCATGCAGATCCATGTCCGGCATCAGTCCGTCGAAGACGCGGGCGCCGTCGAAGACGGAGGAGCCGAGCCAGAAGGCGTGGCTGCGGGGGCCGGTCAGCGGCGGATTGCCCTCGAGCCAGTCGCCGTCGACATAGGTCCAGGTTTTCGACCATGTGGTCATGATTGTTCTCTCCTCCCTCGCGCGGGGAGCGGAAATCTATCGCGGCAGTCGTCGCCGTCACCATGAATTGTGGTGATCCCAGCCGCGCGCGGCGGCGATGGATCGCAACGCCTTGCCTCGGCGAGCTGAGGGGTCGAAGCTTTCTGCAACCACAGGGGATTCCATGCCGGCCAGCACGTTCATGTTCGACGCCTACGGGACGCTGTTCGACGTCCATTCCGCCGTGCAGAGAGCAGGTGCGCCACTCGGCCCGCTGGCGGAGCCGGTGTCCCAGCTCTGGCGCGTCAAGCAGCTCGAATATTCCTGGATCACCACGTTGATGGGCGGCTTCGAGGACTTCTGGACCCTGACTGGCCGGGGCCTCGACTTCGCCCTCGCCCGCCACGGCGTCAGCGACGCGGCCTTGCGACTGGCGCTGCTCGACGCCTACCGGACGCTGTCGGCCTATCCTGACGTCGCGCCCGCCCTCGGCCGGCTCCAGGCCGCCGGCAAGACGACCGCGATCTTCACCAACGGCACCCGGGAGATGGTGGATGCAGCCATCGCCGCGGCGGGGATCGGCGCGCTCATCGACCATGTGGTGACCGTGGAGCCGGTCGGCGCCTACAAGCCGGTGCCGGCGGTCTACCAGCACGCGATGGGCAGCGTCGGCGTCGGCCAGCCCGGCGAGATCGTCTTCGTCTCGTCCAACCGCTGGGACGTGGCGGGTGCGGCCCGCTTCGGCTTCGTGCCCGTCTGGGTCAACCGGACCGGCATGCCGAACGAATATCCCGGGGCCGATCCGGTGGCGACGCTCGCCGACCTCTCCGGCCTCGCCCCGACGCTTGCCGGCTGATCAGGTCGCCATGGCCCGCTGCGCGTCGCGGCGGATGCGATCGATCATCGAGCGCACGCCGTTGGAGCGCTGCTGGGTGAGGTGCTGCTCGAGCCCGAAGGAGCGGAACAGGTCGAAGGCGTCGTCGCCGGCGATCTCTTTCGCGGGACGGCCGGAGTAATAGGCGAGCGTCAGGGCCACGAGCCCCTTGACGATATGGGCGTCGCTCTCACCCTCGAAGCGCAGGACTGCGTCGGCGCCGGGATGGTCGATATGGGTGACCAGCCAGACATTGCTGGCGCAGCCCCGGACACGGTTCTCCTCGTTGCGCTCCTCCGGCTTGAGGGCCGGCATCTGCTTGCCGATCTCGATGAGATAGCGGTAGCGCTCCTCCCAGTCGTCGATCAGGGCGAAGGCGTCTTTGATCTCGTCGATCGAGGGTCCGGTGAGGCTGCTCATGGGGCCGGATATAGTCCGCGCCGCCGCCGAAACAAAGCCCGGCAGGCTGTTCCGCGTCAGACCGGCCGGCGTGGCGGCAGCGGTGCCCTGAGCGGTGCATTGCCGGCCGGCGCCTGGACGCCACCGAAGGGCACCTGCAGATCCGCCGGCGTCAGCGTGTCCTGGGCCGTCGGAACGGCGGCGCCGATCAGCTCGCGCTGGGCCGTTTCGGTGACCATGCCGACGCCGCGGGCGCAGGTCTCCGCATGGTCGCGGCAGAGCTGGGCGGCGCCGCGGATCACCGCGCTCGCCACCTGGCCGCCGGTCGGCAGGTCGCTGGAGGCCGATCGCGGCATGGGAGCCGACGGCGGCAGAACGTAGAAGACGAGGCCGAGCCAGAAGGCGGCCTTCAGAAGAAATGACATGACGCCGTTTCCGGTCGTTGGAGCCCTGTATCCGGGCGGTCGTTGTTGCCTCGAGGGCACCGCTCCGGTTGCCGCCATCATGTCCGCGACCCGTGAACAGGGCCTTGGCGGACAAGGTGAATCCGCCGGAAACCGCTCTCAATTCCAGTTAAGGTTTATGCAAATCCTACCGGCCGGTCCGGGATGCCGCAGGCAAGGCTTTCTTCACCATGGCGCGCAAAACGGCGGGCATGCGGGCTTTGCTCTCGCTGTCCCCTGCCGACTTAGCGTTTCCTTCACGCGGCGATGAGATCGTTTCGGCATTGAGAACGGCGGATGCCGCGTGTCGGGGTGAGTGCGTTGCGTGAAAGCGCGTTGATCGGTTCGGTGAGGTCCTATCTCGACGGTCTGGTGCATCCGGCCGCGACGGTGGACCCTGTCGTCTTCGCCCGCCACAGGGCCTTCATCGCCACCCGCCTCATTCCGGGCCTCATCGCGCTTTCGGCGCTGCCGCTCTATCTCGCCGTCCTCGGCGTTCCCGGTCCGGTCGAGGCCATCGCCTTCGGCTGGCTGGTCCTGCCCCTGGCCATCGCCTTCTACCTCTCGCGCACGGGCGCCTATGGGCGGGCGCACCTGCTGTCGGCGGCAGCCCTCACCGGCATCGTCGGGCTCATTGCCGTCTTGTCCGGCGGATTGACCTCCTTCGCCGTCATCTGGTTCGCACTGGTCCCGGCGGAAGCCGTTCTGTCGGGCTCGCGCCGGGTCGTGACCGCTGCCGGCGCGATGGTGGTCTCCGCCGTGGCGCTGATCGGCCTGGCGCACCAGGCCGGGTGGTTGCCGGCTGCGGCTCTTGAGGTGGGGATGCTCGGTCTCGCCTCTTTCGCCTCCGTCGCCACGGCCGTGGTCTATGCCCTTGGCCTGGCCCTCTCCACCGTCATGGTGAGCCGTGCGGGCGAGCAGATCCATTCGGTGGGCGAGCAGCGTTATCGGCTGCTGGCCGAGAACATGACCGACCTGATCACCTGCCATGGTGCCAACGGCGCGGTGGTCTTCGCCTCTCCGGCCGCCGAGCGCGTCGTCGGCGCGCCGTCCTACGGTCTCCACGGCCAGGGCCTGTTCGACCGGGTCCACGTCGCCGACCGGCCCGTCTATCTCAGCGCCCTGTCGATCGCCTCCTCGCGCAGGATCGAGGCCGCCGCGGAGTTCCGCCTGCGCCGCGAAAGCGGAGAGGGCGGCGAGCCGCGCTTCATCTGGGTGGAAATGCGCACCCGGCCGCTCACCTTGCCGGGCGAGAACCAGCAGGTGGTCTCCGTGCTGCGTGACGTGTCCGAGCGCAAGATCCACGAGGCCGCTGTCGAGGCAGCGCGTGACGAGGCGGACCGTGCCAACGAAGCGCGCGGTCGCTTCCTCGCCAATGTCAGCCACGAGCTGCGCACGCCACTGAACGCCATCAACGGCTTCTCCGAGATGCTGATGCACGAGGAGGAGATGCGCCTCGACCAGGCGCGACGCCGCGAATACGCGAGCCTGATTCGCGACTCCGGCGAGCACCTGCTCAACCTCGTCAATTCGATCCTCGACATGTCGAAGATCGAGAGCGGCCATTTCGAGATCACGCCGGAGCCCTTCGCCCTGCCGCCGCTGATCGCCCAGTGCGTGCAGATGATGGAGCTCAAGGCCTCGGCCGGCGGCGTCGTGCTCACAGCCGAAGCGTCGTCTGGCGTGGACGAGGTGGTCGGCGACAAGCGCGCCTACCGGCAGATCCTGCTCAACCTCGTCTCCAATGCAGTCAAGTTCACCAAGCCCGGCGGTTCGGTCACCATCAGCCTGCGCCGCGATGGCTCCTGGCTGTCGCTGTCGGTCAGCGACACCGGCATCGGCATCGCCGCCAAGGACCTGCCGCGGCTCGGCAGCCCGTTCTTCCAGGCCCGCTCGAGCTATGACCGGCCCTATGACGGCACCGGCCTCGGCCTGTCGGTCGTGAAGGGCCTCGCCGAACTGCATGGTGGCCGGATCGAGGTCACCTCGGCCGTCGGGCGCGGCACGCGCGTGACCCTGCGCATGCCGATCGACTGCGAGGGCCACGACGTGGTCGCTCCGTTGCCGCTCGCCCGGACGCCCGCTGCGCCCCGGACGGACACCATCCAGGAGGGACGGAAAATTGCGTGACGCGACCTATGACGACGAGGATCTGCGTCCCCGCCGTGGGCGCTCCGCGCATGACAGGGATGACGAGGCGCCGCGCGTCTCGCTGTGGCGCCGGATCATGGGACACCATCCCGGTGACCGGATCGCACTGGCGCTGATGGGCTTCATCGCCGTCGGCATCATCGCCAACGCCCTGGTGCGCCAGTCCGGACCTCACCCCGCGCCGCTGTTCGCCACCGCTGTCATTCGGCCCGCCCCGGTGCCCGTGGCGCGCCCTGCCGACGTGCAGCAGACGGCGAGCATTGCGCCGCGCCAGAGCGAGGCCCAGCCTGCCGCTGCGCCCGCGGCGGCTCCGCCCGCCGGACGGCCGCGCTCCGAGATCGTCGCCGACGTGCAGCGCGAGCTGCAGCGACTGGTGCAGGCCGGCATTTTCTCGCGGGATGCACGCGGCCGTCAGATCCATTATCAGGCCAACCGGATGTGT
>CAZPMD010000168.1:0-6800 GCA_964587395.1 uncultured Hyphomicrobiales bacterium | reverse complement strand
CGAGGGCGGCCGCACCGTCGGCGCCGGCGTCGTCGCCTCCATCATCGAGTGATCGTTTTCCCGAGGACGCGCGGGATTGCGCGCGTCCTCTTCGTTTTGCCTTAAAGGGGCGAACCCATGAACCAGAACATCCGGATCCGCCTCAAGGCGTTCGACCATCGGGTCCTGGACACCTCGACGCGCGAGATCGTCAACACGGCGAAGCGCACCGGGGCCCAGGTCCGCGGGCCGATTCCGCTGCCGACGCGGATCGAGAAGTTCACGGTGAACCGCTCGCCGCACATCGACAAGAAGTCGCGCGAGCAGTTCGAGATCCGCACCCACAAGCGGCTTCTCGACATCGTGGACCCGACCCCGCAGACGGTGGACGCGCTGATGAAGCTCGACCTCGCCGCCGGTGTCGACGTCGAGATCAAGCTCTGAGTCCTGCGACAGGCCGATGACGGCCTGACGTGAAATCCAGATGCACCGGTGAGCGGCGCATCTTCAAGTAACCCGGGTCCTCTCCGGTCCGCCTCACAGGCACGGACGACCCCAAAACGAGGAATGCGCGCGATGCGTTCCGGTGTGATTGCCAAGAAGATGGGGATGACCCGCATCTTCACCGATGGCGGCGAGCACGTCCCTGTGACGGTGCTGGTGCTCGACGACTGCCAGGTCGTCGCCCACCGTACGGCGGAGAAGGACGGCTACACGGCCCTCCAGCTCGGTGCCGGCCTTGCCAAGGTGAAGAACACGACGAAGGCCCAGCGTGGTCACTTCGCCGTCGCCAAGGTCGAGCCGAAGCACGAGATCGTCGAGTTCCGCGTTGGCGAGAAGGAAGTGGTGCCGGTGGGCGCGCGCTTCTCCGCCGACCATTTCATTGCCGGCCAGTTCGTCGACGTGACGGGCACCAGCCAGGGCAAGGGCTTCGCCGGTGCCATGAAGCGCCACAACTTCGGCGGCCTTCGCGCCACCCACGGCGTGTCCGTCTCGCACCGCTCGCATGGTTCGACCGGTAACCGCCAGGATCCGGGCAAGGTCTTCAAGAACAAGCGCATGGCCGGCCATATGGGCGTTGTGCGCGTCACCACGCAGAACCTCAAGGTCGTCCGTACCGACGTCGAGCGCGGCGTGATCATGGTCGAGGGCGCTGTCCCCGGCTCGAAGGGTGGCTGGATTCTCGTTCGCGACGCGGTGAAGAAGCCGCTGCCGAAGGACGCGCCGCTTCCGGGCAGCTTCAAGCTGCCGGGCGCCGACGCTGCTCCGGCTGCCGCCCAGACCACGGAGGGTTGAGATGAAACTGACAATCAAGACCCTTGAAGGCGCCGACGCCGGTTCCGTCGATCTCTCCGACGAGATCTTCGGCCTCGAGCCGCGGGCCGACATCCTGCACCGTGTGGTGCGCTGGCAGCTCGCCAAGCGTCGCGCCGGCACGCACGACGTCAAGAACCGCGCCGAGATCCATCGCACCGGCAAGAAGATGTACAAGCAGAAGGGAACGGGTTCCGCCCGTCACTCCTCGGCGCGTGCCAACCTCTTCCGCGGTGGTGGCCGCTCCTTCGGTCCGACGCCGCGCTCCCACGAGCACGACCTGCCGAAGAAGGTGCGCGCCCTCGGTCTGAAGCATGCCCTCTCCACCAAGGTGAAGGCCGGCTCGATCGTGGTGCTGGAGAAGGCCTCCACCGAGGCCGCCAAGACGAAGTCGCTGAAGGCGCAGTTCGAGAAGCTCGGCTTCAAGAGCGTGCTTATCATCGACGGCGCCGAGGTGGACAAGAACTTCGCCCTGGCCGCCCGCAACATTCCGCTCGTCGATGTCCTCCCCGTCCAGGGCATCAACGTCTACGACATCATGCGCCGGAACACCCTGGTCCTGACCAAGGCGGCCGTCGACGCACTGGAGGCGCGCTTCAAATGAGCACCGTCGATCCGCGTCACTACGACGTCATCAAGGCGCCGCTGATCACCGAGAAGGGCTCGCTGGTCGCGGAACACAACCAGGTCGTCTTCAAGGTGGCGATGGACGCCACCAAGCCGCAGATCAAGGCGGCGGTGGAGAAGCTGTTCAACGTCAAGGTCAAGGGCGTCAACACGCTCGTCCAGAAGGGCAAGACCAAGCGTTTCAAGGGCATGCTCGGCCAGCGGTCGGACGTGAAGAAGGCGGTCGTGACCCTCGCCGAGGGCCACTCCATCGACATCACGACCGGTCTGTGAGGCGAGGGGTAAACCATGGCACTCAAGACCTTCAAACCGATCACGCCGGGCCTTCGTCAGCTCGTCCTGGTCGACCGCTCCGACCTCTACAAGGGCAAGCCCGTCAAGACCCTGACGGAAGGCAAGTCCTCGACCGGCGGACGTAACAACCTCGGTCGCGTCACCTCCCGCTTCCGCGGCGGTGGCCACAAGCGGTCCTATCGTCTGGTCGACTTCAAGCGTCGCAAGACGGACGTCGCCGCCACGGTGGAGCGGATCGAGTATGATCCGAACCGCTCGGCCTTCATCGCGCTGATCAAGTATGCCGATGGCGAGCTGTCCTACATCCTGGCGCCGCAGCGCCTGGCCGTTGGCGACAGCGTCATCTCGGCCGAGAGCGCCGACGTGAAGCCCGGCAACGCCATGCCGATCGCCAACATCCCGGTGGGCACCATCGTGCACAACGTGGAGCTGAAGATCGGCAAGGGCGGCGCGGTGGCCCGGTCCGCCGGCACCTATGCCCAGATCGTCGGTCGCGACGAGGGCTATGTCATCCTTCGCCTCAACTCGGGCGAACAGCGCCTGGTTCATGGTCGCTGCCTCGCCTCGATCGGCGCGGTGTCGAATCCGGACCACATGAACGTCTCGATCGGCAAGGCCGGTCGCAACCGTTGGCTCGGATGGCGCTCGCACAACCGCGGCGTCGCAATGAACCCGATCGACCATCCGCACGGCGGCGGCGAAGGCCGCACCTCCGGTGGCCGTCACCCCGTCACGCCCTGGGGCTTCCCGACCAAGGGCAAGAAGACTCGTTCGAACAAGCGGACCGACAAGTTCATCTTGGCGAGCCGTCATTCGAAGAAGAAGTAACAGAGGCCCGTCATGGCACGTTCCGTCTGGAAAGGTCCGTTCGTCGACGGATACCTCCTGAAGAAGGCCGAGGCAGCCCGTTCGTCGGGCCGTCATGAGGTCGTCAAGATCTGGAGCCGTCGCTCCACGATCCTCCCGCATTTCGTCGGGCTGACCTTCGGTGTCTACAACGGTCAGAAGCATGTCCCGGTGCAGGTCACCGAGGAGATGGTTGGCCACAAGTTCGGCGAGTTCTCGCCGACCCGCACCTTCTACGGCCATGCGGCCGACAAAAAAGCGAAGCGGAAGTGAGCCATGGGTAAGCCCGCAACACCCCGCGCCCTGGGCGACAACGAAGCCAAGGCGGTCGCCCGCATGCTTCGCGTCTCGCCGCGCAAGCTGAACCTGGTTGCCGCGCTCATCCGCGGCAAGCCGGTGGACACCGCGCTCGCCGACCTGGAGTTCTCGCGCAAGCGGATCGCCAACGACGTCAAGAAGTGCCTCGAGAGCGCCATTGCCAACGCCGAGAACAACCATGACCTCGATGTCGACGATCTGGTCGTCGCCGAGGCGCATGTCGGCAAGGCCTTCGTGCTCAAGCGCTTCCACGCCCGTGCCCGCGGCCGCGGCGCCCGGATCGAAAAGCCGTTCTCGCACCTGACGATCGTCGTTCGTCAGGTCGAGGAAGCCAAGGCCTGAGGAGAGAACGATGGGTCAGAAGATCAATCCGATCGGTTTCCGCCTCGGCATCAACCGCACCTGGGACTCGCGCTGGTTCGCCAACAAGGGCGAGTACGGCAAGCTCCTGCATGAGGATCTCAAGATCCGTCGTGAGCTGATGAAGCTGCTGAAGCAGGCGGCGGTGTCCAAGATCGTCATCGAGCGTCCGCACCGCAAGTGCCGCGTCACGGTCCACTCGGCGCGTCCGGGCATCGTGATCGGCAAGAAGGGCGCCGACATCGAGAAGCTGAAGAAGGCCGTCTCGAAGATGACCGACGCCGAAGTCGTCATCAACATCGTCGAGATCCGCAAGCCCGAGACCGACGCGACCCTGGTGGCCGAGTCGATCGCCCAGCAGCTCGAGCGTCGCGTCGCCTTCCGCCGTGCCATGAAGCGTGCCGTTCAGTCGGCCATGCGTCTCGGCGCCGAGGGTATCCGCATCAACTGCTCGGGCCGCCTCGGCGGCGCCGAGATCGCCCGCCTCGAGTGGTATCGCGAAGGTCGCGTGCCGCTGCACACCCTGCGCGCCGATGTCGACTACGGCACGGCCACGGCCTTCACGACCTACGGGACGTGCGGCGTCAAGGTGTGGATCTTCAAGGGCGAAATCATGGAGCACGATCCGATGGCCCAGGACAAGAAGTTGTCCGAGGGCGAGGGATCGACCCGCCGGTCGCGCGGTCAAGACCGCGACGCGGCGTGAGGATGAAGGTCTAGAACCATGCTTCAGCCCAAGAAAACCAAGTTCCGTAAGCAGTTCAAAGGTCGCATCAGCGGCGCTGCGAAGGGCGGTACGGACCTGAACTTCGGCCAGTACGGCCTCAAGGCCATGGAGCCGGAGCGCATCACCGCGCGCCAGATCGAGGCCGCCCGTCGCGCCATGACCCGCGAGATGAAGCGTGCCGGTCGCGTCTGGATCCGTATCTTCCCGGACGTTCCGGTGTCGAAGAAGCCCGCCGAGGTCCGCATGGGCTCCGGCAAGGGCGCCAACGAGTACTGGGCCGCCAAGGTCGCTCCTGGCCGCATCATGTTCGAGCTCGACGGCGTGCCGGTCGAGGTCGCCAAGAAGGCGCTCGAACTGGCTGCTGCCAAGCTGCCGATCAAGACGCGCTTCGTCCAGCGCATCGCCGAGTGAGGAGAGGGTCATGAAGGCCGAAGAGATCCGGACCAAGACCCTCGACGAGCTCGAGGGCCAGCTGGGTGACCTGAAGAAGGAGCAGTTCAACCTGCGCTTCCAGAAGGCCACCGGTCAGCTCGAGAACGTCGCCCGCGTCCGTCAGGTTCGCCGCGACATCGCCCGCGTCAAGACCATCGCCGCGCAGAAGCGCGCCGAGAAGAAGTAAGGAGAGGGCATATGCCGAAGCGTGTGCTCGAGGGCATCGTCGTCAGCGACAAGCAGGACAAGACGGTCGTGGTGAAGGTGGAGCGTCGCTTCACCCATCCGCTGCTCAAGAAGACGGTGCGTCGCACCAAGAACTATCACGCCCACGATGAAGGCAATGTCTTCAAGACGGGCGACGTGGTGAGCATCGAGGAGGGCGCGCCCTTGTCGAAGCTGAAGCGTTGGGTCGTGCTGCCGAAGGCCTGAGCTTTCGGTGATCGTTAGAACAGCGCGCCGCCGTCGGGGAGACCCGAGACGGGCGCGAAAGGAAGAGGTTGCGTCATGATCCAGATGCAAACCAATCTCGACGTGGCGGACAATTCGGGCGCACGCCGCGTCATGTGCATCAAGGTGCTCGGAGGCGCGAAGCGCCGCTACGCCCACGTCGGCGACATCATCGTCGTCTCCGTGAAGGAAGCAATTCCGCGTGGCCGCGTGAAGAAGGGCGACGTCATGAAGGCGGTCGTCGTTCGCACCGCCAAGGACATCCGCCGCATCGACGGTTCGGTGATCCGCTTCGACCGCAACGCGGCCGTGCTGATCAACAACCAGAAGGAGCCGATCGGCACCCGTATCTTCGGACCGGTTCCGCGCGAACTGCGCGCCAAGAACCACATGAAGATCATCTCGCTCGCCCCGGAGGTGCTGTGATGGCCGCCAAGATCAAGAAGGGCGACAAGGTCGTCGTCCTTGCTGGTCGCGACAAGGGTCGCACCGGTGAGGTGATCCAGGTCATGCCGACCGAGAGCCGCGCTCTCGTGCGCGGCGTCAATATCGTGAAGCGCCACCAGCGCCAGAGCCAGACCCAGGAGGGCGGGATCATCTCCAAGGAGAGCCCGATCCACCTGTCGAACCTGGCCTATGCCGACCCGAAGACCGGCAAGCCGACCCGTATCGGCTTCAAGGTCCTCGCCGACGGCAAGAAGGTGCGTGTGGCCAAGAAGTCCGGGGAGACGATCGATGGCTGAGGCGGCTTACACCCCGCGCCTCAAGGCGCATTACGACAGCGTGGTCCGGCAGAAGCTGGCCGAGGAGTTCGGTTACAAGAACCCCTTCGAGATCCCGCAGATCGAGAAGATCGTCGTCAACATGGGCGTCGGCGAATCCACTGCCGATTCCAAGAAGGCGACGGTTGC
Organism: uncultured Hyphomicrobiales bacterium; assembly: GCA_964587395.1. Lineage (GTDB taxonomy): Bacteria > Pseudomonadota > Alphaproteobacteria > Rhizobiales > Phreatobacteraceae > Phreatobacter. Next base: position 542 of record CAZPMD010000168.1, on the reverse strand, counting down.
CGCCGCGGATCTCGCGCTGATCACCGGCCAGCGGCCGGTCATCACCCGGGCCCGCCAGGCCATCTCGAACTTCAAGGTTCGCGAGAACATGCCGCTGGGCTGCAAGGTCACTCTTCGCAAGCAGCGCATGTACGAGTTCCTCGACCGCCTGGTGACGATCGCGCTTCCGCGCGTTCGTGACTTCCGCGGCCTCAACCCGAAGAGCTTCGACGGCCGTGGCAACTTCGCCATGGGCCTGAAGGAGCACGTCGTGTTCCCCGAGATCTCCTATGACAAGGTGGATCAGATGTGGGGCATGGACATCATCGTGTGCACCACCGCCAAGACCGACGAGGAAGCGCGTGCTCTCCTCAAGGCCTTCAACTTCCCGTTCCGGCAGTGAGCCGGGTTTCTTGATCTAGAAGCCCGTCTCAGACGCGGAAACCAGGAGACAACGATGGCGAAAAAGAGCTCCATCGAAAAGAACAACCACCGCCGCGCTCTGGTCGCGCGGGATGCCAAGAAGCGCGCTGCGCTGAAGGCGACCGTGATGGACCAGTCGA
>CAZPMD010000167.1:0-6880 GCA_964587395.1 uncultured Hyphomicrobiales bacterium | reverse complement strand
TGGGACACTCCAGAAAATGACTTCAAGGGTGTCCACGGAAGCGGGTCAACTCCAAGCGCCCGGATCGCGATATCCGTCAGCGACATGTTGGGTCCTGCTGGGTTCGCGCTGCTGGGTTTAGCGGCGGACCCAACAACAGTACCAGCAAGTGTGTTGGCTGCAAGCGGACGGATGCGGACGCAAAGGGATGCTGACAGACGACAACAGCGCCAATTCGCCACGTTTTTCATATGCTTGTGGATGATTTTGGACGCCGATGGACGGCGATTTGGTGCCCCTAGCCGGGATCGAACCAGCACTCCTTGCGGAACTCGATTTTGAGTCGAGCGCGTCTACCAATTCCGCCATAGGGGCAACGCGGGCGGGACTATAGCCATGGTCCCGTGCGGGTCAACGCTTGAGGCCTTGACTTCCGCGCCCCCGCGGCCGATTTCCCCGGCCATGAGCGAGAACCCCGCCTTCACCACGGCCGTCGCCGTCGAGCAGCCCTCCGCCCGCGTCGAGGCGCCGGCAAAGGTCCTGTCGGAGGCTGCGAAGCGCGCGCTGGCGGAGGCTGCCGAGCGCCGGGCCGCCTTCGACGCCAAGGCAGCCGAACTGGCTGCCAATCCCGAGCTGCACGGCCGCGGCGGCGCCGATCCGGTCCGCTATGATGACTGGGAAGTCGGCGGCATCGCCGTCGATTTCTGAAGGCCTCGCAGGGCTGTCAGGCCTTGTTCTTGCGCTCGCGCAGCTCCGCAAACACCTCCGCCGGCAGGCGGCCCTGCATGCCGAGGACGGCCGCGATCGCGGCGTCATCGGCGCGCAGGAACGGGTTCGTCGCCTTCTCCCGCCCGATGGTCGTCGGCAGCGTCGGCTGGCCGGTCTCGCGCAGGCGGAAGACCTCCTCGGCCCGCGCCTTCAGGGCGGCATTGTCGGGGTCGACGGTGAGCGAGAACCTCGCGTTGGACGCCGTGTATTCGTGGCCGCAATAGATCGCCGTGTCGTCGGGCAGGGCGCGCAGCACCTTCAGCGCCTCCCACATCTGCTGCGGGGTGCCCTCGAACAGGCGGCCGCAACCGAGCGAGAACAGCGTATCGCCCGAGAACAGGATCTTTTCGGCGGCGAAGTGATAGGCGATATGGCCGACCGTGTGGCCGGGCGTGTCGATGACATCGGCCGCGAGCGAGCCGAAGCGGGCCTTGCCGCCCGGCGCCACCGTCTCGTCCACGAGGGGGATGCGGTGCGCGTCCGCGGCATTGGCGATGACGCGCGCCGAGGTTGCCGCCTTCACCGCCTCGATTCCCTGCACGTGGTCGGGATGGTGGTGGGTGACGAGGATGTGACTGATCGTCCAGCCCTTCGCCCTGGCCGCCGCGAGGGTCGCCTCGGCGTCCGGGACGTCGATCGCGGCCGTGGCGCCGGTCGCCGCGTCATGGATCAGCGCGCCGAAATTGTCGCTCAGGCAGGGGAACAGGTGGACGTCGGCAGCCATGCGGATCTCCAGGGTTTCGATCGACTGGGAGCGGTGAGCGACGGGACCGGTTCGCACGCGAGCCCCTCGCTTTCATCCTGGCTGCTATATGTCATTGCCTGCCGCCGATGGCCATTCCATTCTCCCGGTGGCCCGGCCATGGGCCGGCCTGCCATGGAAGGAGCCCCGTGTCCGACGTCATCGACCTGCGCGCCTTCTATTCCTCGCCCCTCGGCATGGTGGCCCGGCGCATGGTCAGCCGCGCCATCCGCACCCACTGGACGTCGGCGCGCGGCATGCTCACGGTCGGCCTCGGTTACTGCACGCCCTATCTCGGGCTGTTCCGCGAGGAGGCCGACCGCTCGCTCGCCTTCATGCCGGCCCGCCAGGGTGTCATCCACTGGCCGACGGCTCGTCCCGGCCGTTCGGCACTGGTCGAGGATGACATGCTGCCGCTGGCGGACGCAGCCGTCGACCGCCTGCTGATCGTCCATGCGCTGGAAGTGTCCAACGACGTCCAGGCCCTCCTGCGCGAGGCCTGGCGGGTGCTCGCCGCCGGCGGCAAGGTCCTCGCCGTGGTGCCCAACCGGCGCGGCCTCTGGGCCCAGCGCGACACCACGCCCTTCGGCCAGGGCCGGCCCTATTCGTCGCGGCAGCTCACCGAACTGATGCGGCAGTCGTCCTTCACGCCCATCGCCTGGAGTCAGGCGCTGTGGGTGCCGCCGGTGCGGAAATCGCTCATTCTCGGCTCGGCCATGGCGTGGGAGCGGATGGGGTCCGCCCTGACGCTCCCCTTCGCTGGCGTTCACCTGGTCGAGGCGACCAAGCAGGTCTACCGCCCGGCGCCGCTGCGGCGGGAGAGGGCGATCGAGATCTTCCGGCCGGTGCTGGCACCGACGCCGGCGGCGCGGGAGGCGACGACCCACACGATCCGTGACGGAGGGGTGCGATGAGGTGGCGGGACAAGCCGGTGGAACCGGCATCCGGGCGGCGCTGGGGACGCCTTCTCCGCCGGATGATTGTCTGGCCGCTGGTCCTCGCCCTTGTCGTCCTGCTGGCGTTCCAGGTCAGTCCCTGGCCCGGCGCCCTCCTCATCCGGGCTGTCTTCGACATCGGCGCATCCCGCACCGCCGAGGCGCTGCGCAAGCACGTTCCGCCGGGCGTCGTCGCGACCCTCGACGAGGTCTATGATCCGGCGGATGCCGATGCGCGTCTCGACGTCTATCGCCCCGCCGACGCGACCGGTCCGCTCACCACCGTCGTCTGGGTCCATGGCGGCGGCTGGGTCTCGGGCGACAAGGCGGACATCGGTAACTACGCGCGCGTTCTCGCCGGACGGGGCTTCACCGTGGTCTCGGTGGGCTATTCCATCGCGCCGCGGGCAACCTACCCGACGCCGGCGCGGCAGGTGATGAAGGCGCTTTCCCATCTCGTCACCCATGCAGGCAGGCTGCAGATCGACCCCAACCGGATCGTCCTTGCCGGCGATTCCGCCGGCGGGCAGATCGCCGGGCAGGTGGCCAATCTCGTGACGTCGCCGGCCTATGCTGCGGCCGTGGGCATCACGCCCTCCCTCGCGCCGGGGCAGCTGATCGGCATGCTGCTGTTCTGCGGCGCCTATGATTCCGGCGCCGTCCGGATGGAGGGCGCGCTCGGCTGGTTCGTCCACACGGTCCTGTGGTCCTACAGCGGCCGCAGCGACTTTGCCTCCGACCCGGCCTTCCTCAAGATGAACGTCACGCCGAACGTGACGGTCCGATTCCCGCCGTCCTTCATTTCAGCGGGCAACGGCGATCCGCTCGGGCCGCAGTCCGTGGCGCTCGCCGAGCGCCTGGAGAATCTCGGTGTCCGGGTCGAGCGCCTGTTCTTTCCACCGGACCATCAGCCGGCGCTGCCGCACGAATACCAGTTCAACCTCGACACGGCGGATGGCCGCCTCGCGCTGGAACGGGCCGTCGCCTTCCTCAAGGGGCTGTGAGCCCTATCGCCCCGGCAGCTTGGACTTCAGAACGAAGAGCAGTTCGGCGATCTCCTCGTCGGAGAGCAGGGCGATCTTGCGCGCAAGCAGGTTGGCGAGTTCGGTCGCCTGCGGCGAGAGGCCGGACGTGTCGATCACGATGCGCGGATGCGAGATCTCTGCGAGCTTCGCCAGTTCCTCCGCCTCGTCCCAGATGATGCCGAAATAGGCGATGATGCGCTGGATCAGGTACCAGCTCGGCCGTCCGCGCTTGCCGTGCTCGAGGGCTGACAGATAGGCCGCGGAAACGCCGACCGCCTCGGCCATGGCGGTGAGGGTGGTGCCCTTCTGCTCGCGCAAGGCCCGCACGCGGGCGCCGAAGGGGGTCATGCCCGGCGCGCCTCGACGGCGGCGAGGGCCGCGGCGAAGGCGGCCGCGATGTCGAGGGTCGTGGTGTCCAGCACCACGGCATCCGCTGCAACGAGGAGGGGGGCGTCGGCGCGCCCCGAGTCGCGCGCGTCGCGGCGCTGGATGTCGGCGAGGACGGCATCGTAGCCGGCTCCGTCATCCGTGACCTCGCCCCGGCCGACGAGTTCGCGGAAGCGCCGCCTCGCGCGTTCCTCGGGACTGGCCGTGACGAAGAGCTTGGCCTCTGCCCCGGGCGCAATGACGGTGCCGATGTCGCGCCCGTCCAGCACCGCCCCGCCGCCCTGCGCGGCAAAGGCGCGCTGGAGGTCGAGCAGCGCCTTGCGCACCGGACCGTGCGCCGCCACCACCGAGGCGGCCTCTCCGACCTCGCGGGTGCGCAGCTTCTCGGCGTCGAGATCGGCAAGGTCGAGATTCTGCGCGATGGCTTCGGCGATGGCGACATTGTCGAGCGGAAAGCCGCGATCGAGCATGATCTTCGCCACGCCGCGATAGAGCAGACCCGTGTCGAGATGCGGCAGGCCGTAGTGGGCGGCGATCCGCCGGGCGAGCGTGCCCTTGCCGGAGGCCGCCGGGCCGTCGATGGCGACGATCATGCGATATCCGCTCCGAGCCCGCGCATCAGGCCGATGAAGTCGGGGAAACTGGTGGCGATGAAGGCGGTGTCGTCCACCGTCATCGGCTGCGCGGTGGCGAGGCCCATGACCAGGAAGCTCATGGCGATGCGGTGGTCCATGTGGGTGGCGACCGTGCCGCCCCCGGGTGCCTTGCCGTTGCCGGCGACGATGAGGTCGTCACCCTCGATCACATGGTCGACACCGGCCGCGGCGAGGCCGGCCGCCACCGCCGCGAGGCGGTCGGATTCCTTCACCCTCAGTTCGTGGAGGCCGCGCATCCGCGTCGGGCCCTCGGCAAAGGAGGCCGCGACCGCAAGGATGGGGTACTCGTCGATCATCGACGGGGCGCGGTGCGCCGGGACATCGACGCCCCTGAGCCTGGAGCCGTGGACGCGCAGGTCGGCGATGTCCTCGCCCGATTCGACCCGGGGGTTCAGGATCTCGATCTCGGCACCCATCTCGATCAGCGTGGTGACGAGCCCCGTGCGCAGCGGGTTCATCATGACGCCGGTCACGGTCACGTCGGAGCCCGGCACGATGGCGGCGGCGACGATCGGGAAGGCGGCGGAGGAGGGGTCCGCCGGCACCACCACGGGAGCCGGCTTCAGCTCCGGCTGCCCGACGAGGTCGATGCGCCGGCCGTGTTCGCCGTGGGGGGTCGTCGTCACCTGTGCGCCGAAGTGGATCAGCATGCGCTCGGTGTGGTCGCGCGTCGCTTCCTTCTCGATGACGGTCGTCACCCCCGGCGCGTTCAGGCCGGCCAGCAGCACCGCCGACTTCACCTGGGCGGAGGCGACGGGGGATTCATAGACCACCGGAACGGCATCCTTCGGACCCTCGATGGTGATCGGCAGCCGCCCTCCCTCGGCCTGTTCCACCACCCTGACCCCGAAAAGCTCCAGCGGATCGAGGGCGCGGCGCATGGGACGCTTGCGCAGCGAGGCGTCGCCATCGAAGGTGGCGCGGATCGGGTGGCAGCCGACGACGCCCATCATGAGGCGGCAGCCGGTGCCCGAATTGCCGAAGTCGAGCGGCTCGGCCGGCTGGACCAGGCCGCCGACGCCGACGCCATGGACGATCCAGCTGCCCGGCCCCGTTCGTTCCACCTTGGCTCCGAGCTGCCGGCACACCTTGGCGGTGTTGAGGACGTCCTCGCCTTCCAGCAGGCCGGAAATGCGCGTCTCGCCGACCGTCAGCAGGCCGAACATCAGCGCGCGATGCGAGATCGACTTGTCGCCGGGGACGGTCAGGGTTCCGGTCAGGGCGGCGCCCCGCCGCGCGGACATCGGTGTCTGGGCTTGTGATGCGCTCAAGGTCAGCGGGTCCTGCTCGGTTCGAAAAGTCTGTCCCGCGCTCTATCCCGCGCCGCAAGCCTCTTGACAAGCAGGGGCTCTGCGTCCAACTGACCCCCCTTCAAGAGAAGTCCGATCATTATTCAGGGAGTCCGCCGTGGCGAGACCCGAACTCGGCGTGAAGCGCATCTGCCCCACGACCGGCAAGAAATTCTATGATCTGAACCGCGATCCCATCGTCTCGCCCTATACGGGCGAGGTGCTGCAGCGCGTCCTGTTCGAGCCGGCCCGCCGTGGTTCTGCGGCGGCGGCCAAGGCGGCCCCGCAGGTCGACGAGGAGGATGCCGAGCTCGAGGTGCCGGATGCCGAGCTGGTCAGCCTCGAAGAGGCGGACGAGGAAGAGGCGTCCCCGGCCAAGGTCGCGGCGATCGACGACGACGTGGACGTCGATGTCGAGGATGCCGGCGACGAGGACGACACGTTCCTTGCCGAAGACGAGGACGAGGACGACGGTGACGTCAGCGATCTCATCGGCGACGCTGCCGACGACGACGACGATCAGTGAGATGCGCAGGCCGCCCGCCGGATGGTGTGCGGCCCCTTGCGCAAGCTCCCGTTGAAGCGTATGTGGGGGGCCGACTTCGGTCATTCATACACCCTCATCGATGGCTATCGTGAGAGTGGGTTCCTGCGGGGGCCCGCTCTTTTTGTTTCAGCCGCCGGCGAGGCCACCTTCGGAGCTGCGATTGTCCGCGGAAGAGCCGCGCCTGAACGAGGATCCCCGTCTCATCGTCGAGACGGGCGTAGCCGCGCGCGTCGCGTCCATCGTCGAGCCGGTGCTCGAGGGCCTCGGCTTCCGGCTGGTGCGGGTGCGGATCTCCGGCTCGCAGGCGGGGGGCTCGACGCTGCAGATCATGGCCGAGCGGTCCGACGGCACCTTCACCATCGACGATTGCGAGGCGACCAGCCGGGCCCTGTCGCCCGTTCTTGACGTCGAGGACCCGATCGCAGCCGCCTACAATCTCGAGATTTCCTCGCCGGGCATCGATCGTCCCCTGGTGCGTGCCGGCGACTTCGACCGCTGGGCCGGCTACGAGGCCCGCGTCGAGATGGCGGTGGCCCAGGCCGGCCGCAAGCG
>CAZPMD010000166.1:0-6899 GCA_964587395.1 uncultured Hyphomicrobiales bacterium | reverse complement strand
GGCGCACTCGCCTGCGTGATCACCGCCTGTGGGGCGGAAGACGGGCGCGGCAGCGGCAGCGGCGCGGTCATCATCGCCGCAGCCGCCGGGGCCTGAACGGCTCCGGGGACAGCGCCTCCGGTCCACGGTGAACCGGGACGCGGCGGCGGTGCAACGAATGTCGGAGACAGGAGGTTCAGCGGCTGTCCGACACCGCCGCCGAGGCTGGTCGCGCCGCCCTGATAGCCGAGGGACTGCTGGCCCAGCGCCACGGGCGTCGTCACGACCATGAGGCCGAGCATGGCGACCAGAGCGCGCGGGCTTGGAACAGCGAAGATCATGCGGAGCGACGTGGTCCCGGCTTGCGGTCGCCGGCGGCGACCATGGGCTGGCCTTTCAGGCCCGGACTGCACGGCGGTGGCCGCGCGATGGAACGGGAGCACGGAACGGCGCCCCCGATGCCTTATCCCTCTTGCAGCCGATCATGGCAACATCCGGGCAGAGAGCGTCGACCAAGGTCGAACCCGCTGCCTGTCCGGCCTCAGCCGGCCGGCTGGCGAACGGCGATGCCGCTGGACTTCATCAGTTCGACCAGCTCGCCCGACTGGAACATCTCGCGGGTGATGTCGCAGCCGCCGATGAACTCGCCCTTGACGTAGAGCTGCGGGATGGTCGGCCAGTTCGAATAGTCCTTGATGCCCTGGCGGATGTCGTCGGCGTCGAGGACATTGACGCCCTTGAACGGCACGCCGAGGTAATCGAGGATCTGGACCACCTGGCCCGAGAACCCGCACATCGGGAACTGCGGCGTGCCCTTCATGAAGAGCACCACGTCATTGCCCTTCACCTCGGCATCGATCTTGTCGTGAGCTGGTGTCGTCATGGTTCTCTCGCTTGCGGGTTCAAGGCCCGCTCAAGACGTCAGGTGGGCGCGCCGGTCGTCAGGGCCAGCGCATGGAGGGTGCCGCCCATCTTGCCCTTGAGGGCGGCATAGACAAGCTGATGTTGTTGCACGCGTGACTTGCCACGGAAAGCCTCCGACACGACGGTGGCGGCGTAGTGGTCGCCGTCCCCCGCCAGGTCCTTGATCTCGACGCGGGCGTCGGGAAGCGCTTCCTTGATCATCCGCTCGATATCGGCAGCGGCCATCGGCATGGGTCTGGTGTCTCCGCTTCAGGCCGCGCGCGCCATATAGGCCGGCAGCCACGACTCGTAGGCTTGCGCCAAGTCTTTCACCAATATGGGTTCCTCCCCCGGGACGGTCAACGCGGCCCCGCCCGTGACACCGAGCCGCGTCAGCTCGACGCCGGCACCGGCGGCCTGGGTGGCGAGGGTATCGACATCCCCGCCCCTCACCGCGATGACGTAGCGGCCCTGGTCCTCGCCGAACCAGAAGGCGTGGGCGGGAACGTCGTGCGACTGGGTCTCGATCGTCAGGCCCATGCGGGACGCCATCGACATCTCTGCCAGAGCCACCAGCAGGCCGCCGTCGGAGAGGTCGTGGCAGGCAGTGAGGAGCCCCTGGCCGATCAGTGACCGGACAAACTCGCCGTGGCGGCGCTCCGCGGTCAGGTCGACAGGGGGCGGCGCGCCCTCCTCCCGGCCGCAGATGTCGCGCAGATAGACCGACTGTCCGAGCCAGCCCTTCGTCGTGCCGAGAAGGAAGACCTGTTCGCCCTCGGTCTTCGGGGCGATGGAGACGCTCGCCTGGAAATCGTCGAGCACGCCGACGCCGCCGATGGTCGGGGTCGGCAGGATCGCCCGGCCGTTGGTCTCGTTGTAGAGCGAGACATTGCCGGAGACGACGGGGAAGTCGAGTTCGCGACAGGCCTCGCCGATGCCGCGGATGCAGCCGACGAGCTGGCCCATGATCTCCGGCCGCTCGGGATTGCCGAAATTGAGATTGTCGGTGATGGCCAGCGGCCGCGAGCCCACGGCCGACAGGTTGCGGTAGACCTCGGCCACCGCCTGCCTGCCGCCCTCGACCGGATCCGCCTCGCAATAGCGGGGCGTCACGTCGCAGGTCATGGCGAGGCCCTTCGGCCCGTGCTCGACGCGGATCACGGCGGCGTCGCCCCCGGGCCGCTGCACGGTGTTGCCGAGGATGATCGAGTCGTACTGCTCGTAGACCCAGCGCTTGGACGAGAGGTCGGGCGTCGCGATCAGCTTGAGCAACGCCTCGCGGTTCGACATCGGCGCGGCGACCTCCTCGGCCTCGATCACCGGCTTCGACGGCGTCGGCACATGCGGACGATCGTAAAGCGGAGCCTCGTCGCCGAGTTCCTTGATCGGCAGGTCGGCCATGACCTCGCCGTTGTGCTTGATGCAGAAGCGCAGGTCGTCGGTGGTATGGCCGATCACGGCGAAGTCGAGGCCCCACTTGCGGAAGATGGCCTTCGCCTCCTCCTCCTTCTCGGGCTTCAGCACCATGAGCATGCGCTCCTGGCTCTCCGACAGCATCATTTCGTAGGCGGTCATGCCCGGCTCGCGGGTCGGCACGTTCTCGAGGTGCAGTTCTACGCCGAGGTCGCCCTTGGCGCCCATCTCGACCGCCGAGCAGGTCAGGCCCGCCGCCCCCATGTCCTGAATGGCGATGACGCAGTCCTTCGCCATGATCTCGAGGCAGGCCTCCAGCAGCAGCTTCTCGGCGAAGGGATCGCCGACCTGCACCGTCGGGCGCTTCTCCTCGGCGCCCTCGCCGAACTCGGCGGAGGCCATGGTGGCACCGTGGATGCCGTCGCGGCCGGTCTTCGAGCCGAGATAGACGATGGGCATGCCGACGCCGGTGGCCTTGGCGTAGAAGATGCCGTCGGTGCGCGCGAGGCCGACCGCCATGGCGTTGACGAGGCAGTTGCCGTCATAGCGCGTGTGGAAGCCGACGAGGCCGCCAACCGTCGGCACACCGAAGGAATTGCCGTAGCCGCCGACCCCGGCCACCACTCCGGCCACCAGGTGGCGGGTCTTCGGATGCGACGGATCGCCGAAGCGCAGGGCGTTCAGCGCGGCGATCGGCCGGGCGCCCATGGTGAAGACGTCGCGCAGGATGCCGCCCACCCCCGTCGCCGCGCCCTGGTAGGGCTCGATATAGGAGGGGTGGTTGTGGCTCTCCATCTTGAAGACGGCGGCGAGCCCGTCGCCGATGTCGATGACGCCGGCATTCTCGCCCGGTCCCTGGATCACCCAGGGCGCCTTGGTCGGCAGCGTCTTCAGGTGCAGGCGGCTCGACTTGTAGGAGCAGTGCTCGTTCCACATGGCCGAGAAGATGCCGAGCTCGGTGATGGTCGGCTCGCGGCCGATCAGTTCGAGGATGCGCTGGTATTCGTCCGGCTTCAGGCCGTGGCTGGCGACCAGTTCGGGGGTGATCTTCGGTTCGTTGGGGATCATGCCGTCGTCCGTCCCGCGGGCCAGTCTCGCAAGCGTTGCACTTAACCGCCGCGCCCCCGTTTCGCAACGGCGAAGGGGCCATTTCCCGTCCCGGACCACAAATCGCAGGCACGGGACTTGATCCGTGTCGCCCAGAGGACGCCGCCGGACGGGGCGGGTGTCCGGGAGCGACACAGATGCAGGCCAGACTGTTCCAATTCGGGTCCGATGCGCGGGCCAATGTGGCCGTGACCTTCGCCATCGCCGCCCTGCCGATCTTCGGCATGGTGGGCGCCGCGGTCGACTACACCCGAGTCTCGCGCGTCCAGACGCAGATCCAGTCGGCGCTCGACTCGGCATCGCTCGCCGTCGCCAAGGATTCGCGCAACCTGTCGGATGCGGCCATGCAGGCCGCAGCCGCAAAGGCTTTCGCCGGCAACTTCACCGCGCCTGCCGACCTCAGCCTCGGTGCCGTGTCGGCTGCCCGTACCGGCAACACCATCCGCCTGCAGGTCGCGGGATCGCTGCAGACCACCATCGCCGCCACCATGGGCGTGTCCACCATGCCGGTGAACGTCGTGTCGCAGACCGCCTGGAGCGAACCGCGCATCGAGATCGCCCTCGTCCTCGACAACACCGGCTCGATGGGCTGGAGCGGCAAGATGGCGGCGCTGAAGACGGCTGCCCTCGACCTGATCAACGAACTCGAGGCAACCCGCGTTTCGACCGACCAGGTGAAGATCGCCGTCGTGCCCTTTGCCACCCAGGTGAATATCGGCACCGCCTATCGCAACGAGAGCTGGATGCGCTTCGACGGCACCGGCATCGCCAGTTCGCTCGTCACCACCCAGGCGGCCTGGACCGGCTGCCTCACCGACCGCGACCAGCCGGCCGATACCACCGACGCGGCGCCGACCTCCGACCCGACCCGCTATCGCGGCGTGAAGTGCGCCACGACGACGCTGGCCACCGTCCAGCCGCTCGCGACGAACTTCACCGCCGCCCGCGCCGCCATCAACGCCATGCAACCGGCCGGCAACACCAACATCACCATCGGCCTGCAGATGGGCCTGGCCGTGATGTCCTCCGGCCTGCCCTTCCAGCAGACCGGCACGGCGCCGGACGTTCTCCGCTACATGATCCTGCTCACCGACGGCGACAACACGCAGAACCGCTGGACATCCTCGACGACGGCGATCAATGCCCGCACGACGCTCGGCTGCAATGCGGTCAAGGCCGCCGGCATCACCCTGTTCACAGTGCGGGTGATCGAGGGCAACGAGACGCTGCTGCGCAACTGCGCCACCAGCCCGTCCATGTACTTCAACGTGACGAGCTCGGGCGGCATCGGCGATGCCTTCAAGGCGATCACCAGCATGATCAAGCGCATGCGCCTGTCGGCGTGAGGCCAGGCGGCCGGAACGCGGGGCGGCGGCATGTCCTGCCCCGCCTGCTGTCCTGCACTGTGGAAGCGCGTCCTTCGAGGCTCGTCTTTCCCTCGATGCAGGGCGGCGAAGGCAGCCCCGGCCCTCAGGCCGTCTCCAGCGCCTCGGCGAGGCTCTCGAACAGGCCGCGGCCGTCGGTCAGGCCGATGGCCGGGTCCACGTGATTCTCCGGGTGCGGCATCATGCCGAGGACACGGCCATTGTCGGAGACGATGCCGGCAATGGCGTTCAGCGCACCGTTGACGTTGGCCTCGGGCGTCACCGCGCCGGAGGCGTCGCAATAGCGGAACACCACCCGGCCCTCGCCCTCGAGCCGCTTCAGCGTCTCGGCGTCGGCGGCGTAGTTTCCTTCGCCATGCGCCACCGGCACCTCGATCACCGCGCCGGCATTGTAGCGGCGGGTGAAGGGCGTCGACGAGTTCTCCACCCGCAGATGGACGTTGTGGGCGATGAAGCGCAGCTGCGAATTGCGCATCAGCACGCCCGGCAGCAGACCAGCCTCGCAGAGGATCTGGAAGCCGTTGCAGACGCCGAGCACGAGGCCGCCGCGCTCCGCATGGCGGCTCACCGCGCCCATGATGTTGGCCCGCGCGGCGATGGCTCCGCAGCGCAGGTAGTCGCCGTAGGAGAAGCCGCCGGGCAGCACCACGAGGTCGGTGCCTTCAGGCAGTTCGCTGTCGGCATGCCAGACGAGGTTCGGCTTCACGCCGGAGGTCAGCTCCAGCGCATAGGCGATGTCGCGCTCGCGATTTGAACCGGGGAAGACGAGGACAGCGGCCTTCATGGGCGTTTCTCCCGCTTCAGAGCAGTTCGATGCGGTAGTTCTCGACCACCGTATTGGCCAGCAGCTTCTCGCAGGCCGTCTTGATCGTCGCTTCGGCGGTGGCCCGATCCATGTCGGCGATATCCAGGTCGAAGACCTTGCCCTGGCGGACGGAGCCGATGCCGTCGACGCCGAGGCTCTTCAGCGCGCCCTCGATCGCCTTGCCCTGCGGATCGAGAACGCCGGTCTTCAGCGTGACGGTGACGCGGGCCTTCATGGGGCGCTCCTCGGGGCGGTCGGACGGGATGGCGTCCGTCTAGACCGCCGCGCCGCCGCGATCAATGGATGATCGCAGCACCCGGCGATGAAATGCCGTCAGGGATTGCGCCGCGCCGGGGGCGTGAGGTCACCCTGCAGCAGCACGGCGGGAATGAAGGTGGCGAGATTGGCCCGCGCCGCAGCATCAGTCGGCGCCGTCGACACGATGGAGAAGGCCTTCTGACCCTGCATGACGAGGCTGGTGGCGAGATACTGGTTCGGGCCGCTGGCGGCGACCAGAAGCTTCACCGCCGTGATGACCTTGGCGCCGGCCCGCTCCGATTCCGCCACGTCGAGGATGTCGACCCGCGTCAGCCGGCCGTTGCTGCCCTCGATCATCCGCCGGTTGGTCTCCTCCTGACGCTGGCGGAAGGCCGCGACCGTCGGCATCCGCCCGGCCGGCTGGACGCGGTAGCTCACCGTCGACTGCGCCGTGCAGGAGGCGGAGCGACAGCGGAAGAACACTGTTCCGGTCTGCGCCACCTGGCGCTCCCAGCCGTCGATCGACACCTCGGCCCCCTGCGCAGAGGCCTGTCCCGACACGGCGAGCGGCAGAATGAGGGCGAGGGTGAGGACGAGCTTGCGGAACATGCCGGTGACTTTCTTCATGGCTGTCGGTGCGCCTCCGTAGCGGTCCTGCGTTTCGGCTTTGCGACGGCGCGCTGTCGGATGATGACGTCGGGCGTCATCAGAGATTGGCCTCGGCCACGCGTCTCACCGCCGCGCCCACCTGCTCCGGCTTCTCGCCGATGACGATGACGACCCTCAGCACGCCCGCCCGCTGGCGGCCGAGCACCGCGGCGTGGGCCCCGCGGGAAGGCCCGCCCTCGCGCTGCATCTCGAGGGTGAAGCCCGTAAAGGCACGGTGGCGGAGGGGACGGCTGCGTGAGGCGACGCGCAGCGGCGTGCGCCGTGCCGCGACCGCCGACGGGACCGTGCGGTTGGCCTGGGCAACGAGGGCGATGCGCCGGCGGTTGCCTTCGGTCAGGCGGGTGACGAGGCCCACAGGCTCGCGCAGCGAGCGGGCGAGC
>CAZPMD010000165.1:1611-7009 GCA_964587395.1 uncultured Hyphomicrobiales bacterium | reverse complement strand
GCGGGCACGCCCCCTGCTAGTGCGCCGCCTTCGGCAGCGCCGGCACCGAGCGCGACGCCGCCGCGTCAGCCCTGAGGCTGGTGCCGGCCGTTCTTTCGGCGCATGGTCGTCGTGCATGGGGTGGACCTATCGTTCCGGCGCATCAGTCCGCATATGACGCGACGGACTGACGACCGAGGCTTTCCAGCGATGAGGATGCGATGACGCAATCCCTTGAAGTCCGCCATCACGAGGCTGACGAGCCCTGCCGTGACGACCTCGTTCTCGACGTCGACACGGACCGGCTGCACGAGGAATGCGGCGTCTTCGGCGTGTATGACCATCCCGACGCCGCGGCCCTGACCGCACTGGGCCTGCATGCGCTTCAGCATCGCGGCCAGGAGGCGGCCGGCATCGTCTCCTTCGACGGCGCGCGCTTCCACTCCGAGCGCCGCATGGGTCTCGTCGGCGACAACTTCTCCCGCCGCGAGGTGATCGAGCGCCTGCCCGGCCCCTCCGCCATCGGTCACACCCGCTATTCGACCACCGGCGGCAATATCCTGCGCAATGTCCAGCCGCTCTTCGCCGAACTTGAAACCGGGGGCTTTGCCGCCTGCCACAACGGCAACCTCACCAATGGCCTGACCCTGCGCCGCCGTCTGATCGCCGACGGGGCCATCTATCAGGCGACGTCGGACACCGAGGTGATCCTCCATCTCGTCGCGCGCTCGCGCCGCAACCGCTTCGTCGACCGCTTCATCGATGCGCTCGGCCAGATCGAGGGCGGCTATGCCTTTGTCGGCATGACCAACAAGAAGCTCATCGGCGCCCGTGATCCGCTGGGCATCCGGCCGCTGGTGATCGGCGAGCTCGACGGCAAGTTCATCCTGACCTCGGAATCGGTCGCGCTGGACATCATCGGCGCGCGCTTCGTGCGCGAGGTGGAGAACGGCGAGGTCGTGGTGATCGACGAGCGCGGGCTCGAGTCGATCAAGCCCTTCCCGGCCCGGCGCAAGCGGCCCTGCATTTTCGAGTATGTCTACTTCGCCCGTCCCGATTCCATCGTCGACGGCAAGAACGTCTACGGCATGCGCAAGCGCATCGGCGCGATCCTCGCCGAAGAGTCGAACGTGCCGGCGGACGTCATCGTGCCAGTGCCGGACTCGGGCGTACCGGCGGCCATCGGCTATGCCCAGGCCTCGGGCCTGCCCTACGAACTCGGCATCATCCGCAACCACTATGTCGGTCGCACCTTCATCCAGCCGACCCAGTCGGTGCGCGACCAGGGCGTGCGAATGAAACATTCCGCCAACCGGGCGGTGATCGAAGGCCAGCGCCTCGTGCTCGTCGACGATTCGATCGTGCGCGGCACGACCTCGCGGAAGATCGTCCGGATGATGCGCGACGCCGGCGCTAGGGAGGTGCACTTCCGCATCGCCTCCCCGCCCATCAAGTTTCCGGACTATTACGGCATCGACATGCCGGATCAGGACAAGCTGCTCGCCGCCCACATGTCGATCGAGCAGATGCGCGACTATCTCGGCGTCGACTCGCTCGCCTTTATCTCGATCGACGGGCTCTATCGCGCCCTTGGCGAGCCCGGCCGCAACGCGGCCCAGCCACAGTTCACAGACCACTATTTCACCGGCGACTATCCGACCACCATCACCGACCTCGTCGGCGAGGCGGCCAAGCAGCTCTCGCTGCTGGCGGAAGCAAGCTGACGAGCGCGAGAGCAGTCCATGACGAGCAAGCCCTTCTCCGGACGCATCGCCTGCGTCACAGGCGCCTCGCGCGGCATCGGGCGTGCCACGGCCCTTTCGCTCGCCGCCGGCGGCGCGCAGATCGTGGCGGTGGCCCGTACCCAGGGCGGCCTTGAATCCCTCGACGACGCCATCCAGCAGGCGGGCGGTCTGCCCGCGACCCTCGTACCGCTCGACATCCGCGACGGCGACGGCCTCGACCGGCTCGGCCACGCCATTCACGAACGCTGGGGCCGCCTCGACGTGCTGGTGGCGAACGGCGCCATCCTTGGCCCCATCTCGCCGCTCGGCCATGTCGTGCCGAAGGAATGGGACCAGATCGTCGCCGTGAACCTGACGGCGCAGTGGCGGCTGATCCGCTCCTTCGATCCCTTGTTGCAGGCTTCCGAGGCGGGGCGCGCCGTCTTCGTGACATCGGGTGCGGCGACGAAGTGCCGGCCGTTCTGGGGCCCCTACTCCACCACCAAGGCGGCCCTGGACGCCCTGGCGCGCACCTACGCCGCCGAGACGGAGAACTCGGCTATGCGCGTGAACCTGTTCAATCCCGGCCCGATCCGCACCACCATGCGGGCTCAGGCGATGCCGGGCGAGGATCCGCAGACGCTGGAGCCCCCGGAGGCCGCGGCCGAGGCCATCGTGGCGATGTGCCTCGCCTCCGTGAACGAGACGGGCCGCGTGTTCGACTTCCCCAGCCGGAGCTGGAAGAGCTTCCGCGACCCGGCCTGAGGCGGCGGGCGGCGATTCCCACCGTCATGCCGGGATTGTCCGGGGTATGACGACGTGCTCGCGTGCCGGTATTCTCAGCGGACGAAGGCCCCATCCGCACCCGCCCCTCGCTGGCGCGAGGAGAGGGGGACTTCGACCTCCCGCACACCCTGACAGTCGAGCCTGGCGCGACCGGAATGACGGCGTGCGACGCCGAAGTCCCCCTCCCCCTGCGCGGGGAGGATGCGGGTAGGTCATCTAGGGCGGAGCGCCGGCTCCGTCACCCTCCGTGCGAGGCCGCGGCATCATAGCGGGCCTGCGCCGCCTCCACCGCGGCGATATACGTCTCCGCCCAGATGCGCAGGGGATCGACGGCGGCGTGCAGCGTGCGGCCGAGCGGCGTGATCGAATACTCCACCGTCACCGGCACGGTCGGGATGACCCGCCGCGACACTAGTCCGTCGCGCTCGAGGCTCTTCAGCGTCTGCGACAGCATCTTCTGGGAGACGCCGCCGATCATCCGCTTCAGGACGTTGAAGCGCTTGGTGCCATCCGCCAGCAAGATGAGGATCAGCACGGCCCACTTGTCGCCGATGCGGTCCAGCACCCGGCGGGTCGGACAGTCGGCGGCGAAGACGTCCGGCGGCAAGTCCTTCGGCAATGGCCGTGGCGCCAGTTCGATGATGCGGGGCTCGCCCATGGTTCCCTCCGCGTGACCACGTGAGGCAAGAGTGCCTTCTTTCGCAGGTGATCACCTGGCGTTATCTGGTCTCCATTGGTAACTACCACAAGGAGACCACCCATGAAAGTCGTACTGCTCGGCGCCTCCGGCATGGTCGGATCGCGCATCCTCGCCGAACTCTCCAGCCGCGGCCACACGGTCACGGCGCTCGCGCGCAAACCTTCCGGGATCGCGGCCCTGCCGGGCGTCACGGCGAAGGCCGTCGACGCCTTCGACCGCGCAGCGCTCGCCGACGCCTGGCGCGGCCATGACGTGGCGATCTCGTCGGTGCACTACCTCGCCTCCGATGCCGACACGCTGATCGGGGCGGCGAAGGAATCCGGTGTGCCGCGCTATCTCGTCGTCGGCGGTGCCGGCAGCCTCGAAGTGGCACCGGGCGTGAAGCTCTTCGACACACCGCAGTTCCCGGCCATCTACCTGAACGAAGCCAAGGCAGGCGGCGCCTTCCTCGACAAGCTCAAGACTGAGCCGAAGCTGAACTGGACCTTCCTGTCGCCCTCGGCGCTGATCCAGCCGGGCGAGCGCACCGGCCGATTCCGGCTCGGAACAGACCAGCTGATCGTCGACGCGGCCGGCAACAGCGCGATCTCGGCCGAGGATTATGCGGTGGCGCTGGTGGATGAACTGGAGGCGCCGAAGCACAGCCGGAAGCGGTTCACGGTCGGGTATTGAATTGCGCCGGGCGGTGCGGGGCGCGCCGCGCGTTCCCGCCCGCCCTACCGGATCTTCCGCCCCGTCTCGGCGTAGGGATTGTCCGTCTTCTTCAGGTGGAAGCGGATCGGGGTGCCCTGCAGGTCGAAGCTCTCGCGCAGGCCGTTGACCAGATAGCGCAGATAGCTCTCGGGTAGCGCCTCGGGGCGCGAGCAGAAGGCGACGAAGGTGGGCGGCCGCGTCTTGGCCTGCGTCATGTAGCGCAGCTTGATGCGGCGGCCGGTCACCGCCGGCGGCGGATGGTGGTCGATGGTCTCCTGCAGCCAGCGCACCAGCGTGCTGGTGGAGATGCGCTTCTGCCACGGCACCCGCGCATCGAGAATGGCCTGCATCAGCCGGTCGAGGCCCTGGCCGGTCTCGGCCGAGTTGGCGACGACCGGGCAGCCCTTGATCTGCGGCAGCCAGTGGTCGGTCTCCTCGCGCAGCTTCGCGGCCTTGCCGCCCTTGTGCGGCACGAGGTCCCACTTGGTGAAGGCGAGGACGACCGCCCTGCCCTCCTTGGAGGCGAGGTCGGCGATGCGCAGGTCCTGGTCCTCGAAGGGCTTGGTGGCGTCCATGCAGACGACCACGACCTCGGCGAAGCGGATGGCGCGCAGCGCGTCGGCCACCGACAGCTTCTCGAGCTTGTCCTCGATACGGGCGCGCTTCCTGAGGCCTGCCGTGTCGACCAGGCGGAACTTGCGGCCGCCCCACTCCCAGTCGACCGAGATGGAATCCCGTGTGATGCCGGCCTCGGGCCCGGTGAGCAGGCGATCCTCGCCGATGAGGGCGTTGACGAGTGTCGACTTGCCGGCATTCGGGCGGCCGACGATGGCGACCGGAATGGGCTTCGACAGATCCTCGGGCGGCGCCTCCTGGTCGCCCTCCGGGACATCCTCGCTCTCCTCCTCGTCCTCGTCCGCGAAGACCGGCGGCGGCATGAGGGCGGCGAGCGCCTCGTAGAGCTCGTTGATGCCCTCGCCATGCTCGGCCGAGAGCGGAACGGGATCACCGAGACCGAGCGAGAAGGCCTCGTAGGCGCCGGCCATGCCGACCTTGCCCTCGCTCTTGTTGGCCGCGAGGATGACCGGCTTGCCCGACTTGCGGACGAGTTCGGCGAAGGACCGGTCGTCGGGTGTCAGGCCGACGCGCGCATCGACCATGAAGAGCACGGCGTCGGCGAGGCGGATGGCCTCCTCCGTCTGGGCGCGCATCCGGTGTTCGAGCGAGCCCTCGCGGGTATCCTCGAGGCCGGCGGTGTCGATGATGGTGAATTCGAGGTCGCCGAGGCTGGCCTCGCCCTCGCGGCGGTCGCGGGTCACGCCCGGCCGGTCGTCGACCAGCGCGATGCGCTTGCCTACGAGACGGTTGAACAGCGTCGACTTGCCGACGTTGGGCCGGCCGACGATGGCGAGCGTGAAGGTCATGATGGGTGCGATACGGGTCAGCGGCCGCGCGCCGGCGCCTGGGGAGGCGGTGGCTCGGCAGGCGGCGGGGCGGCGCCGACCGGCGAGTTCGC
>CAZPMD010000165.1:0-1601 GCA_964587395.1 uncultured Hyphomicrobiales bacterium | reverse complement strand
ACCCCCTCGGGGAACACCGGCCGGCGGTCACCGGCGAGCGGAGGGCTGCGGCGCTCGAACATGGCGGGGATGTCCTGCAGGGTCTCGCAGCCGGCCATGGCGAGGCCGAGCCCCGCGACAATTCCGGTGCGCAGGACAAGACGGCGGTCGGGGCGGAAGGTGGTCATGGGCAGGTTCCGTTGATCGCTCAGCTGCCGCTGGCAGAGAAGACGGTGGACATCAGGTCGGCGCGACCGCGCACACCCTGCGGGGATTCGCGGTCGTCCTGGATCGCCTTGATCCAGCGTTCGGCCGTGGCGCGGTCGCCGGCCCTGACGGCGGCGAGCGCGAGGATCTCGCGCGCCGAGTGCCGGAACGGACGGTCGGCGCCGGCGAGCGGCTCGGCGCGCTGGACGAGGTCGGCCGGGGGGGCGGTATCGACCAGCAGATAGGCGGCGCGCAGCCGCGCCAGATCCTGCAGGACGGATCCGATCCCGGCATCGGTGCCGAGCGCGTCGAGCACCCGCACGGCTTCAGCCTTGTCGCGGGCGGCGAGTTCCGTCGCGTGGCGGAACCGCGAGAGGATGCGGTAGCCGGACGGCGCCTCGGCGGCGAGCGCGGCGAACTGGGTCTCCGCGTCCTGCTGGCTGGCGCGGGACACCCGCAGAGCCGCCTCGAACTTCGCACCGGCGGCGGCGGAGCGCTGGGCCTGCAGGTAGTCGTAGAAGCGCCAGCCGCCGACCACCAGCACGACGGCCGCCGCGGCGCTGGCGATGACCGGCCAGTACTTCTTCCACAGCGCCTCGGCCTTGGCCCGGCGCAGGTCCTCTTCAACTTCGTCGAAAATATCGGCCATGGTCTCATCCAGCCGCGGCGAACCCGCAAAAGGTCCGGCGCGCCCCCATCGGAAGGCGCGGAACCTATCAACTCCCCCTGTGCGACGCAAACGCGGCGCGACTGGGGCAAAGCCTCGCCACCCATCAAGGGTGGGCCACCCGCCAAAAGGGGCGGCGAACGCATCCATGACAGTGTGACCGGGATTGCCGGATTTCCCCAACACCGCCACATTTGCGGGGCATGGAGATAAGCGACAGCCGCCTATGGCTCCGTCGGAGGCTGCGCGACTGGCCAGGGGCGGCCGGAAGTGGTAGCCACGTCAGCCTCAACTGCCCATGGTCGAATGAAGCACGTTCCAGTGACAATCTCCGACACAGCGCAGCCTGTTCCGTTCCACGACTCCGGTGCCGTGCTCGCGGACGTCTATGATCCGGCCCGTGAGCGCGCCGTGGCGCGACGGCTGCGCGGCGCCCGATGGCGACGGCTCGCCCTGATCATCACCGCCATCTCGATTTCCGCCGCAGCGGCGGCCAGCTTCACCCTGATGAACCGCGACATGATCCGCGCCGAACTGACCCCGGCGCCTGTCACCGCGACCCCGGCCCCCACCCCCGCCGCGGAGGCGCCGGCCCTCGCCTCCAGCACCTCCCGTCCCGTCCAGCTTCCCGGTGCAGGCGCCGATCCGAACAAGGCCCAGGCCCGCGTCATCGTCCCGTCGGATCCCGAACCTCAACCGGTGCGGCCGCCCGTGACCGAAACCGCCGCGGCGCCGGCCGCCAGCGACC
>CAZPMD010000164.1:0-7086 GCA_964587395.1 uncultured Hyphomicrobiales bacterium | reverse complement strand
CGCGCACACCGTCCGGCGGGAAGGCGATCTTCAGCTCGCGCGTGTCGCCCTCCTGCTCCCGGGCCGGGCCGAAGCGGCGGAGCGGCGCGGGCAGCTGGGCATGGCTCATGACAGGCGCCGCAGCGGGCCGCGGCGGCATGGTCGCGGGCGTTCCGAGGCGTGCGAAGGCGTCGAACAGGATCGGCGCTGCCGCCGTGCGTCCGGTGATGCCGGGCACCGACGAACCGTCCGGCCGCCCGACCCAGACCGCCACGGTGCGCCGGCCGTCGAAGCCGACCGCCCACGCGTCGCGGAAGCCGTAGGACGTGCCGGTCTTGTAAGCGAGGCGGCCGGTCAGCGCCGCGTCGGGCGCCGGCGCCTCGGTGAGGATATCGCCGATGTGCCAGGCAGCAGCTTCGTCGGTGACGGGTCGGCCGGCTGGCTGCGCCACCCCCATCCGCTCGACCAGCGCGGGCATCTCGCCGCCGCGCGCAAGCCCCGCATAGAGGCTGGCGAGATCGGAGAGCCTCAGGCCGACGCCGCCGAGCCCGACGGCAAGCCCCGGCACCTCGCCGCGCGGCAGCACCGGGCGGATGCCCGCCTGTTCGAGCCGCGAGAAGAAGCGCTGCGGCCCGACCGCCTCCATCAGCGCCACCGCCGGCACGTTCAGCGACATCTGCAGCGCCACGCGCGTCGGCACCGTACCCTGGTAGCCGCGGTCGAAATTCGCCGGCGCATAGGTGCCGAAGCGCGAGGGCCGGTCCTCGATCAGCGTCTCGGGATGGGCGAGCCCGGCCTCATAGGCCATGGCGTAGATGAAGGGCTTCAGGGTCGAGCCCGGCGAGCGCACCGCGCGCGTCATGTCGACGGCGCCCTGCCTCTCATGGTCGAGCGGGTCGGCCGCGCCGATGCGGGCCAGGACCTCGCCACTGCGATGATCGATGGCGATGAGCGCGCCGGAGAGGCGGGTGCCGAGCGAGCGCACCCGCTCGCGCAGCAGCGCCTCGAGGGCCTCCTGCGCCGTGCGGTCATAGGCCATCCGGTGGACACGGCTCGCCGGCTTCGCGGCGATGGCCTCGCCGGCGGCGTGCCAGGCGAAGGTCGGCATCTGGCGGCGCGCGACGGGGACCCGTTCGGCCTTGCCGGAGGCGACCTGCTCGGGCTTCAGCACGCCGGCAAGCAGCATGCGGTCGAGGACGCGGTCGCGGGCACGGCGGGCGGCTTCGGGATGGCGGTCGGGGCGGCGCGCCTCCGGCGACTGCGGGATGGCGACGAGCAGCGCCGCCTCGCCGGGCGACAGCCGGCGCGGCTCCTTGCCGAAATAGGCGAGCGAGGCCGCGCGGATTCCCTCGACATTGCCGCCATAGGGCGCGAGCGAGAGATAGAGGTCGAGCACGCGCTGCTTGCCGAGATCGTGCTCCAGCCGGACGGCGCGCGCCATCTCGCGCAGCTTCACGGCGATGGAGCGCCCGTCCTCGCGCTTGTCGATGAGGCGCGCGACCTGCATGGAGAGGGTCGAGCCGCCCGAGACGATGCGGCCGCTCCTCAGCCACTGCCCGGTGGCCCGGGCGAGCGCCAGCGGGTCGACGCCCGGATGGCGCGCGAAGCGGCGGTCCTCATAGGCCTGGAGCATGCGGAGGAACAGCGGATCGACATCCGCGACGGCGCCGGGGAACCGCCACATGTCGTCGTCGGTCTGGAACGGGCGCAGGAGCCGCCCCTGCCTGTCCACCACCTCGCGGGAATAGGGCGTCGCCGCCCCGTCCGGCCCCTCGCCGGCCCGGTGAAAGGCCACGGAGCCGCCGAGGCCGGCGAGGATGAGCCCGCCGGCCGCAAGGGCCGCCATGGGACGCTTGCGCAAGGCGCGGCTCCCTTACCGTCCGCTGCCCGTCACTTCGGTCTGTCCGACCGCCGTGCGGGCCGCGCGCTCGGGCCGGTACATGTCCTCGATGGTGGCGGGGGGCACCAGATAGCGCCCCGGCGTCACCGCACGGATCATGTAGGCCACCTGCCAGGTGCCGGGACCACCACCGCTGCGGCCATAGGCGGCCATGAAGCGGTCGTCGCGGAAGGCCTTGTAGTCCGGCTGGACCGCTTCCGCCGGCAACCATTTGAGCGCCGAGGTCTCGGCCGAGGCGATGAGACTCGGGTTGTCGATCTCGAAGCCGGCCGGCAGGCGGTCGACCAGCATGATCTGACCGAGCTGCGGATTGGCCTCCGTCACCTGCAGCACCACGACGAGGCGGGTGCCCTGGGCGACGCGGGCGATGTCAGCCGGCTGGCCCGTCAGCGTCATGTAGCGGCGCTGCAGCGTGAAGCCGTTGGACGCGGCAGGCTCCGGCGTCGCCGGCGTGCCGGTGACGGCGACGACGGCACGCACCGCCTCGGGGCCGGTGTTGCGAAGGTCGAGGCCGCGGCCGAGCTCGTCGGAACGGATCGTCCGCGCCAGCGCGCCCTCGTGCGGGCTGCCGCCGACATCGAGCCGGATCCGCTTGGCGTCCTCGATCAGCGCCTGGGCCGCGAGCACCAGCCAGACCTTCTCCTGGGTGGAGAGATAGCGGGTCCGGCCGCGCAGGTCCTCGACGACGCGCTGGGCGTCGGCGACGATCCGCCGGGTCACCCGCGCCTCGACGCCGAGCGCCATGAGGGCCGCCGCATCGCGCAGCCGCGACCCGTAGTCGAAGCGGCCCATGTCGACCTGGCCGCGGGCGGTGAGCATGGTCACCGCCGAGGCCATCACCCGCTCCGCGCGCGCCATGTCGCCCATCAGGGCGAGAGCCGCGCCGAGCTGGCCGCGCGCAACCGGGGTGGCGATCTCGGCGAGCTGCGTGTCGGCGAGCCAGCGCAGTTCGGACAGCGAGCCACGGCCGTTGCGGGCGAGGACGTAGTGCGCATAGGCGAGGTCCATGCCCTTGTTGTCGCCGACGCCGTTGGTGGAGACGACGAGGGTCCTGAGCCTCTCGATGGCGAGGTTGAACGCCGCCGTCGGGATGCCGTAGCCCTTCTCCTTCGCCCGCGACAGGAAGTCGGTCACATAGGCATCGAGCCAGGCGTCCTCGTTGGAGCCGGCCGACCACAGGCCAAAGGAGCCCGAGCCGGATTCGCGCGACAGGATGCGCTCGATGGAATCGCTGATGCGCTGGCGCACCGGCGTCTCGAGGCCGAGGCCGCCCTCCGCCGCTGCGAGAACATCGAGATAGAGCAGGGGCAGGGCACGCGAGGTGATCTGCTCGGTGCAGCCGAAGGGATAGCGGTCGAGGGCGAGGATCAGGCCCGGCACGTCGATCGCCGTCGACGGGCTGACGGAGACGGAAACCTGCGCCGATCCCGCGAGGAAGTCGCCGAGCAAGTCACTCGACACCGTCACCGACTGGCCCGGCTCCATGGTCATCACCGTGCGCCGGCTGATGTCGGGCAGGGCCGGCCGCACCCCCAGCGCATAGCGGGAGGTGACGTCGAGGCCGTTGGGCCCGGTCAGTTGCACGTTGAGATGCCCGACGCCGAGGCCGCCGGCCGACAGCGGCAGCGAGACCGAGCCACGGCCGCCGTTGGCGCCGAGCTGCACCGTCGCCTGCGTCTGGGTCAGACGCAGGGGGCCCTCGGGCCTGACGGTGACGCGATAGGCGCCTGCCGGACCCTCGGCATTGACGAAGTCGAGGCGGGCCGTCGCCGCGTCGGCATGGCCGAGCACCCGCGGCAGAGTCGCCGTCACCACGACGGGATCGCGGGCGATGACGTCGCGCGACGCCGAGCCGTGCTTCTTCGTCGTCCAGGCCATGGCCATCAGGCGCACAGTGCCGTTGAAGTCGGGGATGTCGAAGACGGCCTCCGCCGTGCCGTCCGGCCCGACGGTGAGGATGCCGGAGAACAGCGACAGCGGCTGCTGCGCCGGCGGGGCGCCGGAGAAGCGGTTGGTCGGGCCGTCGCCGCCGGAACGGATGGAGCCGCGCACCGCCGACATGCCGTCGATGAGCAGGCCGTAGAGGTCGCGCACCTCGGCCGAGAGCCGGCGCTGGCCGAGATAGTGCTCGTCCGGCTTCGGCGGCTGGTAGTTGGTGATGGTGAGAATGCCGAGGTCGACGGCGGCGACGGTCACATGGGCCTGCTCGCCGGCCGCGAGACCCTCCACCTTCACCGGCACCCGCAGCGCCGTGCGCGGCGCCATCTTCTCGGGAGCGTCGAGCGTCACCCGGAGGCGACGCTCGGCCGTGTCGATGCCGAACCAGGCAAGTCCGATGGCCCGGCCCGGCATGCGCGAGGCGGCCGCATCCAGCGGCCGGCGCATGAAGACCGTGGCATAGGCCCCGGCCCCCCAGTCGCTGCCGACCGGGATCTGGATGGTCGAGCGGCCCTGCGGCACGTCGACCGTGCGCTCGGCGAGCAGCCGGTCGCCCATCACCGCGACCGTCGCCGAGCCGGCGAAGCGCGCATTGACCGAGACGGTCATGGTTTCGCCCGAGACATAGGACGGCTTGTCGAGGCTCATCTCCAGCACGTCAGGCGTATCGGCCGTTCCGCCGGCGCCATAACCGGATTCGAAAATGACCGTGGTCATCGGCCCGGCGACGTCGCCACCGGCCGTCACCTCGAGGCGGTACTTGCCCCAGGGCACCGGTGCGCCGATCCGCGGTGCGGCGCCCGAGGCGGTCGCCTGCACCTCGCCGTCGGCGACGCGGCGCGTGGTGACGATGGCCTGGCTCGCCCAGCCCGACGTGCCGCGGGTCCAGATCCAGCGCGTCTCGAGGCGCAGAAGCTGCCAGGTGAGCTGGGCGGAGCGGCGCGTGCGGCCGTCGGCGGCCACCGCGATCAGCTCGAAGGACGCAGTGTCGCCCTCCGAGACGCGATCGCCCTCGAACAGCGGCTTGACGCCGATGAGCGGCGTTCCCGGCAGCACCGGAACGGTCGCCGTGCGCTCGACGGCACGGCCGCCGGGCTCGGCGACGCGCACCTGCAGGCGCGCCGACAGCGGTCGCGTAGTGTCCTCCATGCGCGGCAGGCGGGCAGAGATGCGCGCCTTGCCGGCATCATCGGTGGTCAGGCCGTCGGGCAGCGGCTCGCGGTCGCGCTTCACCTCCTCGTCGCCGAGGCCGAAGCGGAAGCCGGGGAAGTCCGGCAGGTTCGGGGTCGTCTCCATGACGACCTCGCCCTCGATGCCCAGCCCCGCGCCCGGCATGCCGAAGAGGTAGCGGGCATCGACTGTGGCGCCGAAGGCGTCGTTGCGCGTCAGCCGCTGCTCGGTCGCGGTGAGGTCGAAGGCGATCCGGTCGGGCACGAAGTCCTCGACCATGAAGCGCACCTCACCGGCCGTCGGGCTTCGCGGGTCGGTGATGGCTCTGACGCGCCAGGTGCCGGTCGGCGCCGAGGAGACGATCGGGATCGGCACGGCCCGCGCGCCGGCGCCCTGGTCCTGCGTGACGATGCGACGATACTCGACGCCGTCCGGGCGCTCGACGATGAGGGTCAGCGGCAGGCTCGTCACCGCGTCGCCCTTGGCGTCGCGCAGCAGCGCCGTCAGGTAGACCGTCTCGCCCGGGCGGTAGATGCCGCGCTCGGGAACGAGGAAGGCGTCGAGCGGGCCGGTCACCTCGCGGCCGGCAACGCCGCGGTCCGACAGATCGAAGGCCGGCTGGCGCAGGTTGAGGAAGGAGTAGTCGCCCTGCGCCGTGGAGGCGACGACGAGCGCCGGCGCCTGCGAGCCCTCGCCGCGGGTGAGGCCCGGCGCGAAGCGGACATGGCCTGAGGCATCCGTGCGGGCGGTGCCCAGCACCTCGTTGTTGCGGGCGATGAGGCGCACCTCGACATCCGCCAGCGGCTTGGCCGAGTTCAGCGAATGGACGAAGCCATGCACCCCGTCGACCCCGGAGAGCGCGGTCAGGCCGAGGTCGGAGACGATGAACCACTGGGCGACGCGGCCATTGCTGCCGTCGTCGTCATCGGTGCGGCGCTGGGCATTGGTCGGCTTGGCGGTCACCACATAGACGCCGGGTTCCAGCGTGCGCACCGCCTCGTCGACCGGCAGCGCCGTGGTCACGTCGACATTGAGCCTGTTCTCGGTCTCGAGCTGCCCCTTCCAGACGGAGATGCCGCGCTCGGAGATGAGCTGCTGCATCTCGTAGCTCTCCAGCGGCTTCGGGAATTCCTCCTGGATGGTCTGGGCAATGGACCGGTCGCCCATGCGGATGATCTCGACGTCGATGGACTGGAGATTGACGCTCACGATCGGCAGGCCGCGCTGGCCGGCGCGCGGCAGGACGTAGGAACGGCCGGTGAAGCGCACCGAGGGGGTGCGGTCGCGGACATAGACGGTGACATCGACATTGCGCGTCAGGCTCTCGCTCGGGATCACCGAGGGCAGGCCCTCGCGCAGCTGGAAGCTGTAGCGCTCGCCGTGCCGGAGGCCGTCGACGCAGATCTGGCGGTCCTCCACCGTGATCGGTGGATTGTTGACGCCGGTCTGGCGGATGTAGGGGGCGAAATCGGTGCGGCCGGTGCGCAGGTTTTCGGTGAAGACGAAGCAGGCGCGCGGGCGCGTTGCATCGGAATCAATCTTCGTCTCGCGGAAGCGGAAGCCGTGCTGGTCGCGCAACCGGTTGTAGGCGTCGCGCGCCTCCGGCGTGTCGCGCGTCTCGACCACGGCGCGGGCGATGTCGATGGCCGGGCGCCACTGCTGGCGGGCGACCATGATCTGCCGAACATGGGCGAGCGCGAAGGCCTCCTCGGTGCGGTTGGCGGCGCGGCGATAGGCCATGTAGGCGGAGGCGAGGATATCCGTCTGCAACTGCTGGCGCTCGCGCCAGTCATTGGTGCGGATGCCGCCGAGCGCCTGCGAATAGCGCACCCAGGGCGCCGAATCCGTGCCGGAGCGCAGCGCGATCACCTCCCAGGCGCGCGCCGCGGCCCGGAAGTCGCCGCGCGTCGCCGCAGCGTCCGCATCGCGGCGAATGTCGGGAATGGGCCTGTTGTCGCCGGCAACCTTGTTGGCGATCGAGGCCTCGAAGCGCCGCGCCTGCTCGATCAGGTCGTCGCGCTGGTAGGCGCGCAGCGGCGGGAGGACCGGCGCTGCCGGCGCGCGCTGCGGCTGGGCCGCATCGGGGCGCGGCTGCGGAC
>CAZPMD010000163.1:2740-7135 GCA_964587395.1 uncultured Hyphomicrobiales bacterium | reverse complement strand
GTGCCGATGGTCATCCTGCTCGGCACGTTGGCGACGGCCGGGCTCCTCGCCTTCATGGCATGGCAGGCCTGGACCTTCGGCGATCCCTTCGCCTTCGCCAGGGGGCAGCAGGCCTGGGCCGGCGACATGGGCATCGGGCGCCGCGTCCTGAGCGCGGCCCTGCTGCGTCCGCTCTGGCCCTTCAGCTATGGCGCCTTCTGGCTTCTCGCCGCCGCCGCTCTGGTGGCGCTGGGGGCGTTCCGCCTGCCCTGGACCTGGACGGCCTATGCGGTGCTGGTGCTCGCCATCCCCTATGTGACGCTCGGCACCGGCCACGCCGGCCTCGGCTCCATGTCGCGCTTCGCGCTGATGGCCTTCCCTGCGGTCGTCACCCTGGCGCTGCTGCTGGAGGGTCGCCCGCGGCTGACGCTGGCGGCCCTCGCCGTTCTCGCCGTCGGCCTCTTTGTCACCACGGCCGCCTTCAGCCAGTGGCACTTCGTCGGCTGAGCCGGTTCAGCCGCGCGGCGGGGCCTCGGCCAGCAGCGCCTGGAGGTCCAGGCGCTTCGTGACCATGGCGAGGGTGCCGTCCGGATGGCGCGGCCAGTCGTCGGGCTCGCGATCGCGGTAGAGCTCGACGCCGTTGCCGTCGGGATCGGTGAGGTAGAGCGCCTCGGAGACACCGTGATCGCTGGCGCCGTCGAGGCGGATGCCGGCCTCGACAAGCCGACGCAGCGCATCGCCGAGCGACGCGCGGTCGGGATAGAGGATCGCGGTGTGGAACAGGCCGGTCGTGCCGGGGGCCGGCGGGCGGCCACCCTTGCTCTCCCAGGTGTTGAGGCCGAGATGGTGGTGGTAGCCGCCGGCCGAGAGGAACACCGCCTGGTCGCCATAGCGCTGGGTGACCTGGAAGCCGAGCACGTCGCGGTAGAAGGCGAGCGAGCGGTCGAGGTCGGCGACCTTGAGGTGGACATGGCCGATGCGCGTGCCGGGATGGATCGGTGCCGGGGTGGTCCCGACGGGGACGAGCGGCGCGGCGGCCGTCTGGGTGACTGACATCGGGGGCTCCTTCGATCTTGCGGGGGCGGTGCATTCGCCGTCTCCCGCAAGATGAGCCCGCCCGGCCTGCCGCGCGAGGGCGGCAAGCCGATTCTTGCAATGCTGCAAGACCGGATTGCGGGATCAACCGATCCGCGTCGCCAGGATCTTGTCGATGCGCCGGCCGTCGAGGTCGACCACCTCGAAGCGCCAGCCGGCCTTGTCGAAGCTCTCGCCGACCGCCGGCAGGCGCTGCATCTCGTGCAGGACGAAGCCGGCCACCGTGTGGAAATCGGCGTCGAGATCCACCGGAACGCCGAGCTGGGCGGCAAACTCGTCGGCCGCCATCCAGCCGGCGATGAGCAGCGAGCCGTCGGCGCGGGTGACGATGGTCGGTTCCTCGTCGGGTTCGTCGGGAAGGGCGCCGACGATGGCCTCGAGCACGTCGTTGGCGGTGACGATGCCGTCGAAGTGGCCGTACTCGTCAAAGACCAGCACCATGTGGGCGTTTGCGGCCCTGAGTGCTCTCAGCACGTCGAGGGCCGGAGTGCGGTCGAGCACGACCGGTGCCTCCTGCACGAGGCTGGCGATGTCCGGCCGCGCGCTGGTCGCCAGGGCCTCGATCAGGTCCTTGGCGAGGACGATCCCGATGATGGAGTCGGCGTCTCCGTCCTGCACGGGCAGACGGGAGCGGCGCGTCGCGCGCAGGCGGTGGCGGATCGTCTCCAGCGGCTCGGCGAGATTGATCACCTCCACCTCGCGGCGCGGCGTCATCAGCGCATTCGCGGTGCGGTCGGCGAGCCGCATGACGCCGGCGATCATCTCGCCTTCGCCGCGCTTGATCACGCCAGCCGTCGCGGCCTCGGCGATGATGGTCTTCACCTCTTCCTCGGTGACCTTGTCGCCGCCGTCGGTCTTCTGGCCGAGAAGGGCGAGGACGAGCTTGCCGGAGCCGTCCAGCAGCCAGACGAGGGGGGCCGCCACCCGCGACAGCAGCGCCATGGCGGGCGCCACCATGACGGCGACGCGCTCGGGATCGCGCAGGGCGATCTGCTTCGGCACCAGTTCGCCGATGATCAGCGACAGATAGGTGATGAGCACGACGACCGAGCCGACACCCAGCCATTCGGCCGCGAAGGGCGACAGGCCGAGGGCCTGCAGCCCGCTGCCCGCACGCACGCCGAGGGTCGCTCCCGAGAAGGCGCCCGAGAGGACGCCGACCAGGGTGATGCCGATCTGCACCGTCGAAAGGAAGCGTCCGGGGTGCTCGGCAAGCCGCAGGGCCGTGGCCGCGCCGCTGCTGCCCTGGTCGCTCAGCACCTTGAGCCGGGCGGGCCGCGACGAGACGACCGCCAGTTCGGACATGGCCAGAACGCCGTTGACGACGGTCAGGACCAGGATGATCGCGATCTCAAGGTACAACGCCACCTCACGGCATGCGGCAACCGCGCTCGATATCGGCCCGCTTCGCATGCCTGCATACAGGATAGGGGAGGGCGAAGACCATGGCCTTGGTGACGGTTGCACATCGGGGATGCGACCCGGCCGTCGCTTGACAGGACGGGATGGCGCGGGGACAAGGCGCGACCAGCCCTGACGTCACGCGGAAATCGCCATGTCCCAAGCCCAGTTGCAGTCCGTCATCGAGACCGCCTTCGACAACCGCGCCGATGTCAACGCATCCACCCGGGGCGAGATTCGCGACGCTGTCGAGACGGCGCTCAACCTCCTCGATTCGGGCACGCTGCGGGTCGCCTCGAAGGAGACCGGCGCTTGGGTGGTTCACCAGTGGCTGAAGAAGGCCGTGCTGCTGTCCTTCCGCCTCAACGACATGACGACGATTGCCGGTGGGCCCGGCGGATCGTCCTGGTGGGACAAGGTGCCCTCGAAGTTCGACGGCTGGGGCGCGGCCGAATTCGGCAAGGCGGGATTCCGCGCGGTACCGAACTGCGTCGTCCGCCGCTCCGCCTTCATCGCGAAGAACGTGGTGCTGATGCCCTCCTTCGTGAACCTCGGCGCCTATGTCGACGAGGGGACGATGGTCGACACCTGGGCGACGGTGGGCTCCTGCGCCCAGATCGGCAAGAACGTGCACCTGTCGGGCGGCGTCGGCATCGGCGGCGTGCTGGAGCCGCTCCAGGCCAATCCGACCATCATCGAGGACAACTGCTTCATCGGCGCCCGGTCCGAGGTGGTCGAGGGCGTCGTCGTCGGCGAGGGCTCGGTCATCTCGATGGGCGTGTTCCTGTCCTCCTCCACCAAGATCGTCGACCGCCAGACCGGCGAGATCCATGTCGGCCGTGTGCCGCCCTATTCGGTGGTGGTCTCCGGTTCGCTGCCGGGCAAGGCGCTGCCGGGCGAGAACTGGGGTCCGTCGACCTATTGCGCCGTCATCATGAAGACGGTGGACGAGAAGACCCGCTCGAAGACCGGCATCAACGAGCTGCTGCGCGACTGACGGCAACCGAAGGCTCCCGCCATGGCCAGGATCGACTGGACCGACCGGCAGATCTGGCTGGAGCCCGCAGCCTGGTCCTATCTGTTCCTCGACTTCGAGGGGCGCATCCCGCGGCTGCCCTTCTGGGTGGCCGCCGTGGTGCTCAACATCTTCGCCTTCATCGGCGACCGCCTCGCCATGGATTTCGGCGGGCATCCCGCGGCGGCGGTGGTGGGGCTCGTCTTCCTCTATCCCTCGCTGGCGCTCTCCATCAAGCGGGCGCATGACCGCGGCCATTCCGACCTCTACCTGCTCTTCCTGTTCCTGCCGGCCTTCCTGGTCAGCCTGCTGCAGGTGCTGGGTCACGTGAATTCGCAGAGCCCGCTGGCCCCGTTGCTGATGGTGCTCGGCATCTGGGTGCTGGTGGCCCTGATCGTTCTCGTCATCGATCTCGGCGTCATGCGCGGTGAGGAGGGTCCCAATCGTTACGGACCCGACCCCCTTCAGTGACACCACGCTGAAACCTTGCGCGTTGACGTTGCGGTCTCAGCCCGCCAGTCTCGGGCCGGGCCCCCTATCGCAAGAGATCAGACCCATGGATTTGCAGAAGCTCTTTCTGAACGGTGACGGCCGCATCCGACGCCAGGATTTCTGGATCGGGATCGTCATCCTCATCGTCGCCAACATCGTGCTCGGCTTCGTCGCAGGCCTGGTCGGCTGGGCTGTCGCGGGGATCTGGGGCGCGGCGATCCTCGCCGGTCTCGTCGGTCTCGCCATGACGCTGCCGGCCTATTTCCTGATGGTGAAGCGTTCCAACGACCGCGACTATCCGCAGACCTATGTACAGGCGCTGATGGCCCTCAACATCGCCTTCCAGATCAAGAACATGATCATGCCCATCGAGGTCGGCGGACCGAGCTTCCTGTCGCTCATCTTCTCGCTGG
>CAZPMD010000163.1:0-2730 GCA_964587395.1 uncultured Hyphomicrobiales bacterium | reverse complement strand
CTCTGGGCGCTGGTCGACCTCGGCTTCTTCCAGGGCACCCGCGGTCCCAACCGCTACGGCCCCGACCCGCTCGAAACCGCCCAGGCCTGAGACAGAGGCCAGCATGAGTGCCGATCCGGTCGCTCTGACGCGCGCGCTCGTCCAGTGCCCGTCCGTGACCCCCGAGGAGGGCGGCGCTCTCGCCGCCCTCGAGGCCGTTCTGCGGCCGGCCGGGTTCACCGTCGAGCGCATGATCTTCTCTGAGCCCGGCACGCCGGACGTGGAGAACCTCTACGCGCGGATCGGCACCGGCGCGCCCTACCTCCTGTTCGCCGGGCACACCGACGTGGTACCGCCGGGCGATGCCGGCCAGTGGCGGCACGGCCCCTTTGCCGGCGAGGTGGAGAACGGCGAGCTCTACGGCCGCGGCACGGTGGACATGAAGGGCGGCATCGCCTGCTTCCTGGCCGCCGCCCTCGATCATCTCGCGGCGAATGGCGGCCGGCCGAAGGGCTCGATCGGATTCCTCATCACCGGCGACGAGGAGGGCCCCTCGGTCAACGGCACCGTCAAGGTGCTGGAATGGGCCCATGCCCGCGGTGAGCGCTTCGACCACTGCATCGTCGGCGAGCCGAGCAACCCCCAGGCTCTCGGCGACATGATCAAGATCGGCCGCCGCGGCTCGCTCTCGGCCGTCATCACGGTGGAGGGCCGGCAGGGCCATGTCGCCTATCCCGACCGTGCCGCCAACCCGATCCCGGTTCTGATCGGCATCCTGAGCCGGCTGACGGCAGAGCCGCTGGACACCGGCAATGCGCATTTCCAGCGCTCGAACCTCGAGGTCACCTCGATCGATGTCGGCAATGCCGCGACCAACGTCATCCCGCAGAAGGCGGTGGCGCGCCTCAACATCCGCTTCAACGACGAGCACACGCTCGACAGCCTGAAGGCCTGGATCGAGGGCGTCGCCGCCGCCGCGGCGAAGCCCGGCATCGTGCCGTCCGTGACCTATGCCCGCGGCAACTCGCAGAGCTTTATCACGAAGCCCGGGCCCTTCGTGGCAATGATCTCCGAGACGATCGCCGAGGTGACGGGACGGCGGCCGGAGCTCTCCACCTCCGGCGGCACCTCGGATGCGCGCTTCATCAAGGACTATTGCCCGGTCATCGAGTTCGGGCTCGTCGGCCAGACCATGCATGCGGTGGACGAGCGCGTGCCTGTCGCCGATCTCGTGGCGCTCACCGCCATCTACCGGCGCATCATCGACCGGTATTTCGGGGGGTAGACGAAAGAGCAGGCGCCTTGCACCTGTGAAGTGCGTCCTGCAGGGCATGGGGAGGCCCGGAAAGCGACCAACTGCGGGACTACCCCCAGATGAGATGCGCCGCCAGCAGCCCGGCGATGAGCCAGAGCGCCACCGTCGAGGAGCGGTTGCGGCGGGCCTCCGCCTCGCCGATGCCCTTCAGCGACTCCGGCGCCAACACGAAGCCGTCCTTCGTCAGTTCGTCGATGCGCTCCGACAGCAGGGCGGCGCGCGACAGGAGCGCCGGCGCCTCGCCGATGACGCGGCCGACGAGCCGCGCTCCCGAGCCGACCTCCTCGATGCGGCCGACGGGGCCGAGGTTGCGGGTGATCCACTCGCGCACCACCGGCTCCGAACTCGTCCAGATGTCGAGGCGCGGGTCGAGCGAGCGGGCGACGCCCTCGACGACGACCATGGTCTTCTGCAGCAGGATCAGCTCGGTCCGCGTCTTCATGTCGAAGATGGCCGTCACCTCGAAGAGCAACGACAGGAGCTTCGCCATGGAGATCTGGTCGGCGGTGCGCGAGTGGATCGGCTCGCCGATGGCGCGGATCGCCTGGGCGAATTCGTCAATGGAGTGGTGCGCCGGCACGTAGCCGGCCTCGAAGTGCACCTCGGCGACGCGGCGATACTGCTTGGTGATGAAGCCGAGCAGGATCTCCGCGAGAAAGCGCCGCTCCTTCAGGCCGATGCGGCCCATGATGCCGAAATCGACGGCGACGAGGTTGCCGGCGCGGTCGGCGAAGAGGTTCCCCTGGTGCATGTCGGCGTGGAAGAAGCCGTCGCGCAGGGCGTGGCGCAGGAAGCTCTGGATGACGATCTGGCCGAGCGCGCGCGGATCGACGTCGGCGGCGGCCAGCCCCTCGCGGTCGCCGAGCTTGATGCCGTCGATCCATTCGGTGGTGAGCACCGAGCGTCCCGTGCGGTTCCAGTCGACCGAGGGCACGCGGAAGCCGAGATCATCAGCGGTCCGCTCGGCCATCTCGGAGGCGGCGGCGGCCTCGAGCCGCAGGTCGAGTTCGATCGCCATGGAGCGGGCGAGGGTGTCGACGATGCCCACCGGCTTCAGTCGCCGGGAGTCCGGTACGAGCCTCTCGGCCAGCCGCGCGGCGAAATAGTAGTCGGAGAGATCGGCGCGGAAACGGTCGGCGACGCGCGGCCGCAGCACCTTCACCGCCACCTCGCGGAGCGTGTCGCCGTCGCGGACGGTCGCCTTGTGCACCTGCGCGATGGACGCCGCCGCGATTGGCGGGCCGAAGCTCGCAAAGGCCTCGCTGACAGGCTGGCCGAGCGTCTCCGCGACGATCTGCTCGGCCAGCGTCTGGTCGAAGGGGGGCACCTTGTCCTGCAGGCTCTCGAGGTCCCGCGCGATCAGGGCGCCGACGACGTCGGGGCGGGTCGACAGGAACTGGCCGAGCTTCACATAGGTGGGGCCGAGCCGGGTCAGG
>CAZPMD010000162.1:0-7281 GCA_964587395.1 uncultured Hyphomicrobiales bacterium | reverse complement strand
GCGCGGCGACGCCCTGTCGATCACCTTCAACGAGACCGGTTCGTCCTCCATCACGATCCAGTCGAAGGACGGCGAGGCGATCAACTCGACCAACCTCGGCATCGATGCCCAGGATGCGGCGGTGGCCGATACGGACAGCGGCCTTGATGCCATCCTCACCGACCTGTCGTCGGCGATGAGCTCGCTGCGGTCGCAGTCCTCGGCTTTCGGTTCGAACCTCTCGGTGGTGCAGAACCGCCAGGACTTCACCAAGTCGATGATCAACACGCTGCGCGGCGGTGCGGACAACCTCACCCTCGCCGACCAGAACGAGGAAGGCGCCAACCTGCTCGCGCTCAACACCCGCGCGCAGCTCGCCACCTCGGCCCTGTCCTTCGCCTCGCAGGGCGACCAGCAGGTCCTCCAGTTCCTCCGCTGATCGTCCTTCCACCGGACAACGCGAAAGGGCGGCCTTCGGGCCGCCCTTTTCATTTGGACGCGCCACGTTAGAGCGGCGTTAACCATCTTCGCCAAGAGTGCGGCCAGGACAGGACGCGGCCCCGCGGCCTCGCTTCACGCGTCGATGGAGATCGCCATGGCCCGCGCACTGGAATGGACCCGGCCTCTCGACGAGCGCACCCTCAAGCATGCGGTGGACTATGCGACGCAGTCGGCGGAAGCCGCCCTGCTGCGCGGTGAGGCCTCCATCGCCCTGCGCATCGGTCGCCAGCTCGGTCTCGCCCAGCCGGACGTGGCCGCCCATCGCGACCTTGCCATGCGCGCATCGGCCGTGCAGGACGCCGCCTCCGACTTCATCGCCCGGAACACCGGCAGCACCGATTCCGAGACGATCAATGCGCTGGCAGCCGCCCATCTCGCGCTGGGCGACCTGATGGCAGCGAGCCAGCTCTGGCTGTCGCTGGCCAAGGCCGATCCCGGCCGCGCCGATGCCTTCCTCAGCTTCGCATGGTGCATGGTCCGTGCCGGCAACATCGAAAGCGCGGAGCCGATCGTCGCCCACCTGTCACGCATGACCAGCCATCCGAAGATCGACGCGGTCAGCATGATGATCGCGATGGCCAGGGGCGATTTCGACGGCGCGCTGCTGCTTGCGCAGAAGGCCCTCGCCCACGATCCCGAGGCCCATGTGTGGCTGCCGCTGGGCCCGGTCTTCGCCAGTTCGGGCGTCGCAAACGAGGCGTCCTTCGCGCTCGGCATGCGGCTGGAAGATCTGAGCTCGCTCCTGCATCTCTACGAGGTCGGGCAGCACGTGCAGGCCGGTCGCAACCGCGAGGCGGTCGCAGGTGCTGATGTCGCGCTGGCCCTCGTGCCGGATGACCGCTGGGCGTCGATGTTCAAGATCATGGCGCTGATGGCTGCCGAGGACAAACTCGGTGCCGCCCGGGCGCAGGCTGCGCTCGCCGCCGCCACCGGCGCGCGGCTGGATGTGCTGACGCGGCTGATCGACCTCCTGTTCGATGCCAGCGCCCATCAGCAGGTGGTCGATCTCGGCCGCATCGTGCGCGAGCGCCTGCCGCAGCACAGCGCGCTCCTCTCCACCATCGCCCATGCCGCCTCGCACGTGGTCGATATGGATCTGGCCGACGAGATTCTCGCCTCGCTCGAACCGCTCGAGGAGACCATCACCAGGGCCGGTCTCTCGCCGTTCATGGTGCTCGCCATGACCGACGATCCGGCGATCCAGCGCATCGCCTCGGAGCGGCGCGGGCGGACCTTGCCGGGCCCGAGCGAGCTGCTCACCGTGCCGCTGCCCTCGCCACCGGCGCGCGGCGAGAAGCTGCGCATCGGCTACTACTCCAACGACTTCCACAACCACGCGACGCTGAAGCTGTTGACGGAGGCGCTTGAGTCCACCGATCGCGGCCGCTTCGAGGTCGTCGCCTATTCATACGACGCCTTCGCCGAGGATGCCGAGCGCGTTCGCCTCAAGGCTGCCGTCGACCGCTTCGCTGACGTGACCATGCTCACGGAGACGGAGACCGCCAGCCTCATCCGGAGCGACGGCATCCATGTGCTCGTCGACCTGAAGGGTTATACGGGCGGTTCGCGGCTCAGCCTCCTGAAGTACCGGGCAGCGCCCATCCAGGTGAACTGGCTCGGCTACCCCGGGACCTATGGCCTGGCGGAAGCCGACTACATCATCGCCGATCCCTTCATCATCCCGGAAGGGGCCGAGGCCGGCTATTCGGAAGCCGTGGTGAGGCTGCCGGATTCCTACCAGCCCAACCGGCGCGACCGCGAGGTGGTGGAGACGCCGACCCGGGAGATGGTGGGACTGCCCGAGACAGGGTTCGTCTTCGCCTCCTTCAACCATGTCTACAAGGTCGGTGGCACTCTCTTCGCCGCGTGGATGGACATCCTGAAGGCGGTCCCCGGCTCGGTTCTCTGGCTTCTGTCGAAGGACCCCTCGATCGGCGAGCGTCTGAGGGCGCGCGCCGAGGCTCATGGCGTGGACCCCTCCCGGCTGGTCTTCGGCCCGGTGATGGACAACGCCTACCATCTGGCCCGGTACAACCTCGTCGACCTCGCCCTCGATACCTATCCGGTCGGCTCGCACACGACGGCGAGCGACGCGCTGTGGATGGGCGCGCCGCTGCTCGCACTCTCCGGCCGCAGCTTCGTCTCGCGCGTCTCGGGCAGCATCCTGAGGGCGGCGGGCATGGAGCAGCTCATCGCCACCGGCTTCGACGAATACAAGGCCAAGGCCATCGCCATCGGCAACGACCCGGGGACGGCGCGGGCCCTGCGCGAGACGCTGCTGCGCACGCGCGCGAGCGTGCCGCTGTTCGATCCGGCGCGTTTTGCCGAGCACCTCGGCCGCGCCTACGAGATGATGGTGGACATCTGGCGCCGCGGCGAGGCCCCCCACGCCTTCGACGTGCCCTCGATCGATGCGCTGCCGGTGCGTTCAGTGGAAGTCGCGTGACTTCGGCAGGATCCTGACGTCCCGCGGGTGACGGCCAGCCGTGCGCGGATACTGCGGACGGGCGACCTCGTCGGCCCGGGCCAGCGTCGCCCGCATGGAATCCTCCGACAGGAGTTGCAGGTCCGCCGTGCGGTCGGCGATGTCCTCGGCCATGAGGTGGACGACACCCTCGGGGCTCCTCTGGATGACGCCGTCGACCACCAGCAGGCGCGCGCCCATGATCGCCCGGCGGAAACGCTCCATGCGGCGGGCCCAGAGCACCACGTTGGTGATGCCGGTCTCGTCCTCCAGCGTGATGAAGATGGCGGTGCCCTTGCCCGGCCGCTGACGCACCAGCACGACACCGGCGACCCGGCCGCGCTGATGGTTCCGCCCGGCTGATATCTCGGCGCAGCTGGCAATGCCCTCGGCGCGGAACCGCCCGCGCAGGAACTGAATCGGGTGGGCCTTCAGCGACAGCCGCGCCGTCTGGTAGTCGGCGACGACGTGTTCGGAGAGCGGCATGGCGGGGAGCCGGGCCTCCGCTTCCGCGCCCAGCTCGCGGGCGTCAGCGGCGGCGAACAGCGGCAGGGGGGTGTCGTCGGGAAGGCGCCGGACCGACCAGAGCGCCTCGCGCCGGTCGAGGCCGATGGAGCGGAAGGCGTCGGAATCGGCGAGGATGTGCAGCGCGCGGGCGGGCAGGGCGCAGCGTCGGGCGACATCCTCGATGTCGGTGAAGGGGCGATCGCGGACCAGGACCAGGCGCGCCGCCCAGGCCTCGTGAAAGCCGTCCAGCTGGCGGAAGCCGAGGCGCAGGGCGAGGGGTGATGCCGGCGTGTCCCTCTCGAGGGCGTTGTCCCAGCCACTCGCATTCACATCGACGGGTCGCACGTCGACCCCATGCTCGCGCGCGTCGCGGACGATCTGCGCCGGCGCATAGAACCCCATGGGTTGGGAGTTGAGCAGCGCGCAGGCGAAGATCGCGGGCTGGTGGCATTTGATCCAGGAGGAGATGTAGACGAGCTTGGCGAATGAGGCGGCATGGCTCTCCGGAAAGCCGTAGCTGCCGAAGCCCTTGATCTGGTCGAAGCAGCGCTGGGCGAAGGCGGGATCATAGCCGCGGGTCACCATGCGGCCGGTCATGAGCTTCTCGAACCTGCCGATGGTGCCGACATTGCGGAATGTCGCCATGGCCCGGCGCAGGCCATTGGCCTCGTCGGCGGTGAACCTTGCCGCCACCATGGCAAGGCGCATGGCCTGTTCCTGGAACAGCGGCACGCCGCAGGTCTTGCTCAGCACCTGGAAGAGCTCGTCGGCTGCGCCATGCTCCGGCGCGGGCGAGGGATAGTCGACGGGCTCAAGGCCGGACCGGCGCTTCAGGTAGGGGTGGACCATGTCGCCCTCGATGGGGCCGGGCCGGACGATCGCCACCTGGATGACGAGGTCGTAGAGATTTCGCGGCTTCAGCCGCGGCAGCATGTTGATCTGCGCCCGGCTCTCCACCTGGAAAACGCCGACGGAATCGCCCCGGCACAGCATGTCGTAGACAGCAGGATCGTCAGGCGGCACGTTGAACAGGTCGAGGTCCGGTCCGCCCGTCTCGCGCAGCAGGGTGAAGGCCTTGCGGATGCAGGTGAGCATGCCGAGGGCGAGGACGTCGACCTTCATCAGGCGTAGCGTGTCGATGTCGTCCTTGTCCCATTCGATGAAGGTGCGGCCGACCATGGCCGCATTGCCGATAGGGACGGTGTCGTCCAGGCGCGCGCCGGTGAGCACGAAGCCGCCGACATGCTGGGAGAGGTGGCGCGGGAAGCCGAGAAGGCGCTCGGCCAGGCCCACGGCGCGGCGGATCAGCGGGTTGGCGGGATCGAGACCGGCCTGGCGGATATAGTGGTCGCCGATCTCGGTGCCCCAACTGCCCCAGACCATGCCGGCGAGGCGGCCGGTGACGTCCTCGGTGAGGCCGAGGGCCTTGCCGACCTCGCGGATGGCGCTGCGCGGCCGGTAGCTGATGACGGTGGCGGCGATGCCGGCCCGGTCGCGGCCATAGCGCGCATAGATGTGCTGGATGACCTCCTCGCGCCGCTCGTGCTCGAAGTCGACGTCGATGTCGGGTGGCTCGCGCCGCTCGGATGAGATGAAGCGGGCGAAGAGCAGGTCGTGGTCGTTGGGGTCCACCGCCGTGATGCCGAGGACGTAGCAGACGGCGGAATTGGCCGCCGAGCCGCGGCCCTGGCAGAGGATGCCCTTGTCCTCGGCGACGCGGACGATGTCGAGGATGGTGAGGAAGTAGCGGGCATAGTCGAGCTGCTTGATGAGCGCGAGTTCATCCCGCAGCAGGGCTTCGACCCTGGGCGGCACCTCGCCGCCATAGCGGTGGGCGGCGCGCTCCCAGGTGACCTTCTCCAGCCAGCCCTGCGGCGTCCAGCCCGGCGGCACGGGCTCCTCCGGGTACTCGTATTTCAGTTCGGCCAGCGTGAAATCCATGCGGGCGAGCAGGTTCTGCGTCTCCACGATGGCCTCCGGGCAGTCGCGGAAGAGCCGCGCCATCTCGGCGGCCGGCTTCAGGTGCCGCTCGGCATTGGCCTCCAGCAGGAAGCCGGCCTCCTCGATGGTGACGCCCTCGCGGATGCAGGTGAGCACGTCCTGCAGGTCGCGCTGGGCGGGGTCGTGGTAGAGCACGTCGTTGACGGCGATGAGGGGCGTGCCGGCCGCCTTGGCCTCGGTTCCCAGGCGGAAGAGGCGGCGGCGGTCCTCGCCGTTCCGGCCCATGGTGGCGCCGAGCCAGACATGGCCGGCGGCGGTCGTGGCAAGGGCGCGCAAGGGAGAGGCAAGCGCTGCCTCGTCTTCGCCGGGCATCAGGATCAGCAGGAGGTCGCGGGTATCGGCGAGGAGATCGTCGAGGCTGAGGCGACACTCGCCCTTGCCGCCACGCAGGTTGCCGGTGGTGAGCAGGCGGCAGAGCCGCCCCCAGCCCTGGCGGTTGGCCGGGTAGGCGACGATGTCCGGGGTCCCGTCGCTGAAGACGAGGCGCGTGCCCACCGCCAGATGGAAGCGCCCGGCGGCCGCCTTGAACTCAGCCTGGGTGAAGCCGAAGGCCTCGGCCTGGGGCATGTTGATCCAGACGAATTCGCCGGGGGAGGAGCCCTCCTTCACCCTGTCCGGCGGCACCAGGCCGTCGGTGCGGATCTCCTGCAACACGGCATAGGCGCGCACGACGCCAGCCACCGTGTTGCGGTCGGCTATACCGATGCCGGTGTGGCCGAGGGCCAGCGCGGTCAGCACCAGATCGCGGGCGTGGGAGGCGCCGCGCAGGAAGGAGAAGTTGGTGTGGGTGGCAAGCTCGGCATAGACCATGGGCATCACGCGAAGAGGCCGTGGACGAACCAGCGGGGGGCGATCGTCTCGGTGCCGTAAAGGCCCCGGCGGAAGACCCAGAAGCGGCGGCCCTCGCGATCCTCGAGGCAGTAATAGTCGCGGGTGAGGGTGCCCTCCTCCCCATCGCGCCACCATTCGGCGGCGATACGCTCGGGACCCTCGGCGCGGGCGATCTGGTGGGTGGAGCGGCGCCAGTGGAAGGTGGCCGGCGGGCCATCCGGCACCTCGGCCAGAGTCTCGATCGGCTGGGGTGGATCGAAAAGCTGCAGCGGGCGGGAAAGCGGTCGCGCGGTGCGTATGACGGCCCAGGCAAGGCCT
Source organism: uncultured Hyphomicrobiales bacterium (assembly GCA_964587395.1). GTDB lineage: Bacteria > Pseudomonadota > Alphaproteobacteria > Rhizobiales > Phreatobacteraceae > Phreatobacter. The sequence goes on along the minus strand of CAZPMD010000162.1, from coordinate 680 downwards.
GCGTCGACGGCGATGGCGGGCAGCAGGGTCTCCGCCCGCTCGGGGATGTGGGAGCGGCGGTCGAGAATGCGCAGCACGCTGTCGCGGCCGAAGCGGGCGACGAGATGGTCGATGAGCGCCATCGTTCCCGAGTCGGCCTCGCCGCGTCCGTCCAGGCGTTCCTGGCGGAGAGCGAGGGCTTCCGTACGCAGCAGCGACAGGCGGATGAGGTCGAAGCCGAAGCCGGGATCGGAGGGGTCGTCGAGGAGATGCATCTTCTCGGCGAAGAGCCGCATGAGGGCGGAATGGTCGCGCGACGGCTGGCCGGTCTCCACCGTAATGCGCCGCACGACACCATCGGTGCGGAAGAAACTCGCCTCGAACAGCCGCCCGCCCTCGCCGCGTTCCTCCAGGGTCGCGGCTGCCTTGCCGAGGATGAGACCGAGCGCACCGAGGAGATCCTCGCGCCGCGCCACCGGTTCGGCGAAGCGGCGCTCCACCATGCAGGCCGCCACGGCACGGCGGGGGGTGAGGCGCGCATCCTCCCGGCCGGTGAGGCGGCGGAGCCGCGTCGCCAGTGCCGCACCGAAGCGGGCGACGAGGATCTCGCTCGGGCGGGCGGCAAGGTCGTCGATGGTCTTCAGACCGGCGCGGGTGAGGGCGAGCACGATGGAGGCATCGACGCCGAGCGCCACCACGGG
>CAZPMD010000161.1:0-7312 GCA_964587395.1 uncultured Hyphomicrobiales bacterium | reverse complement strand
TGAGCTGGTAGCCGGCTTCGAGGATGCGATAGGCGAGCCCCGATGCCGAGCCGCCCGACCCCGCCACGAATTCCGCCACCACCGCACCGATGAGCGCCAGGCCGCCGGAAATCTTCAGGCCGCCGAGAAAATAAGGCAGCGCCGCCGGCAGGCGCAGGTAGCGCAGCGTCTGCCAGCGCGAGGCGCCGTAGAGCTCGAAAAGGTTGCGCAGGTTGTGGTCGGCCGAGTTGAGCCCGAGGATGGTGTTCGACAGGATCGGGAAGAAGGCGACGATCCAGGCGCAGATCAGCAACGACAGGTTGATGTCGCCGACCCAGATGATGATCAGCGGCGCGATGGAGACGACCGGCGTCACCTGCAGGATCACGGCATAGGGGAAGAGGGACTTCTCCAGCCACTTCGATTGGGTGAAGAGCACCGCGAGCCCGACGCCGAGGGAGACGGCGGCGATCAGCGCCGCGGCGGTGATCCGCAGCGTCACCCACAGGGAGGCGGACAGCGTGCCCCAGTCGGCGACCAGCGTCTTCGCGATCAGCCAGGGCCCAGGAAGGATGAAGGGCGGAATCGCCCGCCACCAGACGATGAACTCCCAGGCGGCGAGCGCGAGGATGCCGATGCCGAGGGGCGCCAGGATGCCGGGCCAGGCTTCGGTGGAAATGCCGAGAACCTTGCGGTCTTCGCGGAAGATCGGCCGGGCCTCGGCGTCGGTGCCGTCATGGGGAACGGCTTGGGGGGGAAGCGTCGCGTCAGTCATGCGGAAATCGCCTCCTTCAGCTTCTCCGATGCGATCCGGCACCAGTGGGCGTAGTCGGCGGACGTGCGGAACATGTCGTCGCGCGGATAGGGTGCCTCCACCCTGAGGTCGGCCATCACCCGGCCGGGGCGCGCCGCCATCACCACGATGCGCTGCGAGAGATAGACGCTCTCGAACACGGAATGCGTGACGAAGACCGCAGTGAAGCGGTTCGCCTCCCACAGGCGCAGGAGATCGTCGTTCAGCTTGTGGCGGGTAATCTCGTCGAGTGCCGCGAAGGGCTCGTCCATCAGCAGGATCTTCGGATGGGTCACCAGGGCACGGGCAATGGAGACGCGCATCTTCATGCCGCCCGAGAGTTCCCGTGGGTAGCTCGCCTCGAAGCCCTTGAGGCCGACGAGGGCCAGCATCTCGGCACCGCGCGCCTGCGCCTCGCCCTTGTTGGTGCCGCACAGCTTCAGCGGCAGGATGACATTGTCGAGCGCCGTAGCCCAGGGCATCAGCGTCGGGTCCTGGAAGACGAAGCCGAGCTCGCGTGCCGGCCTGCCCCAGGCGTCGTGACTCATCGTCGCCCAGTCGATCGTGCCGACGCTCGGATCGCCAAGGCCGGCGATCATGCGCAGCAGGGTCGACTTGCCGCAACCGGAAGGGCCGAGGAGGCTGACGAACTCACCGGCCGCCAGGTCGAGATTGACGTCGCGAACGGCGATCGTACCGTTCGCGAACTGCTTGGAGACATGGCGGATGGCGACGAGCGGCTTGCCGCCCGCCGCCGCCGGCGGGTCCTGGATCGATGCGACGCTCACCTCAGGCCTTGCCCACGCCCTTGTTGACGAAGCGAAGGTCGTAGGCCTTCTTGAAATCGACGTTCGGCGGGAAGACGCCGGCATCGCGCATCTGGTTGTAGAAGGCCTCCCAGCGCGCATCGGTCATGGCGCCGATGCCGAGCGTGGTCGCATCCCCCGACATGACGATGCCGTTCTCGGTCATGACCTTGAGGGCGTAGTCGATCTTCTTCTGATCCATGTCGGGATTGTCGCGCATGATCAGCTTGTTGGCCTCGGCGATCGCCGGCCCGCCCTTCATGTATTCGGCCCAGCCCTCCAGCGAGGCCGTGACGAAGCGCTGCACCACGTCGGTGCGCTCGTCGACCATCTTCTTCGAGATGTTGAAGGTGGTGTTGTAGTTGGCGAAGCCGGAATCGGCGATGAGGTGGACAAGCGGCTTCACCCCGCCCTGCTGCTCGATGGCGAAGGGCTCGGATGACAGGAACCCCTGCTGACAGATGTTCTTGTCAGCGAGGAAGGGCGCCATGTTGAAGGTGTAGGGGCGCACCTGCTCGTCGGTGAAGCCGAAGCGGGCTTTGAGGTACGGCCAGAACGAAGTGCGTCCGCCGGCGCCGACCAGGATGGTCTTGCCCTTCAGCTGCGGGAAGCTGTCGTTGCCCACGCCCGGATGGCAGATGATGACCTGCGGGTCCTTCTGGAAGATCGAGCCGATGCAGAGGAAGGGCAGGTTCTCCTGCACGTAGCGGATCGCCTCGAAGGAGTTCGACATGATCATGTCGACGCGGCCGCCGAGCAGGAGCTGGGAGGGGTTCTGCTGCGGACCGCCCATGCGGATGTCCGCCTCGATGCCGTACTTCTTGTAGATTCCGGCTGCGACGGCCTGGTAGAAGCCGCCATGCTCGGCCTGGGCGCGCCAGTTGGTCTGGTAGGAGACCTTGTCGAGGCCCTGGGCGGTGACCAGGTCCGACCGCATGAGATAGGCGGCGGAGACACCGGCACCGAGCGCCAGGGCCCGGCGGCGGGTGATGCGATGGGCGGGGGACGTGACGGACATGGCGACCTCTCCTGTGGCGGGCCTCTCCCGCCCATGAAATCCATGACGACGACCAGAGCAACGGGCGTGCCGAATTATCCTACGGAAATACGGGGCCAGCCGATCCAAGTTGCACATATTTTCAGCGGAGTGCCAACTGCATAAGCGCCATCGGCATCTGTCTGGCCAGTTGTCCCCGCCTCCGGACCTCATGGCGCTTTCGGAACGGATTTGGCACTGTAGGCGCAGCCACCGAACGGACCCGACCATGACCTCTCTCGACCGCCTTCGCGCCGACCTCGCCGGCATCGCCCTCGCCGACGACGCCGCCTCGCTCCGCATGGCGAGCCGCGACTTCTTCTGGTTCTCGCCGGTGCTCAAGCCGGAACTGGAGGGCAAGGTCGCGGAGCTTGTCGCCACGCCAGCGAACAAGGAGGAGTTGCGACGCATCGCCGCCGCCTGTGCCCGCCACCGCGTGCCCTTGGTCATCCGCGGCGGTGGCACCGGCAACTACGGCCAGGCCGTGCCGCTCTCCGGCGGCCTCGTGGTCGACATGCGCCACGTCAATCGCATGGTCTTCGCGAAGAACGGCGGCTGCCGCTTCGAGGCCGGCGCCAACATGCTGGAGATGGACAGACAGCTCGACGCCCATGGCCAGGAACTGCGCTTTCACCCGACCACGCGCGCTCAGGCGACCATCGGCGGGTTCGTCGCCGGCGGCGCCGGGGGCATCGGCTCCTGCACCTGGGGCCAGATCGACAATCTCGGAGCCGTCACGGCCCTGGAGGTGATGACCGTCGAGGAGGAGCCCCGGACCATCGAACTGCGCGGCCGCGAGATCCTCAAGGTCATGCATGCCTACGGCGTCAACGGCATCATCACCGAGGTCGAGCTGCCGACCGCCCCGGCCCACGACTGGGCCGAGCGCATCGTCACCTTCGACAACCTGATGGCGGCGGCCCGCTTCGGCCAGGCCTTCATGGAATGTGACGGCATCGCCAAGAAGCTCGTCTCCATCCACGACCCGCGGGTCGGCCCCTACCTGAAGCGCCTGCAGCCCTATCTGCCGGAAGGCCGGGCCTTCGCAATCCTGATGGTCTCGGAGCCGCAGGCCGACACGCTCGACCTGCTGATCGCCGACCACAAGGGCGAGGTCACCTTCCGCCGCGGCGCCGAGGAGGCCAAGGCCATCGCCTTCGGGACCCACAAGGGCCGCGGTGGTCCCGGCCCTCTCTACGAATACACCTGGAACCACACGACGCTGCATGCCCTCAGGATGGATCCCTCCATCACCTATCTGCAACTGCGATTTCCGCCGCCGAACAATCTCGCGCTCGTCGAGTGGGCGGCAAAGGAATTCCCTGACGACGTCATCTTCCACCTGGAGTTCCAGCGCCGCGAGGGGAAGGTCTTCACTTCCTCCCTGCCGCTGGTGAAGTTCACCACGGCGGAGCGTCTCATGGAGATCATGGCGCGCGCCGCCGAGGGCGGCGTCCAGCCGTCCAATGCCCATACCTACATCCTGAACAATGTCGGCTGGAAGCGCGTCGATGCGCCCCAGCCCGAATTCAAGCGGCAGGCGGACCCCTACGGCCTGATGAACCCCGGCAAGCTGCTGGGCTGGGAGGCGGACGCCCAGCAGGCGGCGGAGTAGCCCTCACCCCTTGGGCGGCACAGCCCCGCGCTGCTCGACGATCCGCCGGTACTGGTCCGGCTGGCGGTGCATGTCGAAATTGAAGGTGGTCGCCTTGTAGCTCTTCGTCAGGTCGAGGTCGCAGCGCGCGACGATCAACTCGTCCTCCTGCGTCAGCGCCTGGCCGATCACCTCGCCGGTCGGCGCGATGATGGACGAACCGCCGATCATCTCGCAGCCCTCCTCGACGCCGCACTTGGCGACGCCGACCACCCAGGTACCGTTCTGGTAGGCGCCAGCCTGCATGACGAGCTGGTTGTGGAACTCGGAGAGGCGGTCGTGGTCGGGGGCCGGCGGATTGTGCCGCGGCGTGTTGTAGCCGAGCAGGATCATCTCCACCGACTGCAGGCCCATCATCCGGTAGCTCTCGGGCCAGCGGCGGTCGTTGCAGATCATCATGCCCATGTTGCCGCCGAGGGCGTTCCACACGCCCCAGGACAGGTCTCCGACCTCGAAGTAGCGCTTCTCGAGGTGCTGGAAGGCGCGCCACGGCTCGTGACCGGCATGGCCGGGAAGATGGATTTTCCGATATTTTCCAACGATCTGGGCGGACTTGTTCACAAGGATCGCGGTGTTGTAGTGGCGTCCTTCCGGTGTCAGTTCCGCATAGCCGAGGGAAAAGCCGATGCCGAGCCGCGAGGCCTCGTTGAACAGCGGCGCCGTCTCGTTGGAGGGCATCTCGCGCTCGTAGAAGCCGTCGATCTCGGCCTGGTCCTCCATCCACCAGCGCGGGAAGAAGGTCGTCAGCGTCAGCTCGGGGAAGACGACGAGGTCGCAGCGGTGGGAGGCGGCCTCGCGCATGAGCTCGACCATGCGGGCGACGACCTCGCGCCGCGAATGGGCACGCTGGATGGCGCCCATCTGCGCGGCGCCGACGGTGACGATGCGGCTCATGCGGCCTCCTTCTCGACGTCGGCGGCATCCCGGCCGACGATCTCGCGATAGATTTCGGGATCCGTGGCCCCCTCCGTGCCGATGCACAGGATGCGCGAGGCGGCTCCAAGGCGGAGGGCCGCCCGCACACGGGGATCGCCCGCCACCGCGCGGAAGCCGGCAAGGCCCGCGACGCCGGATTCGCCCGCGGCGATGCCGAGCTCGGCGAGATCGCGCATGGTCTCGGCGGCGCGCTCGTCGGGGATGGACATGAACGCGTCTGCTCCCGGTGCCAGCAGCGCCCAGGCGAGTTCCGAGGGCTCGCCGCAGGCAAGGCCGGCCATGATCGTATCGAGGTCGCCGCCGACCGTCGTCCAGCGGCCGGCGATGGCGCTGGCGAGCAGGCAGTCGGCCTTGTCGGGCTCGACGACCACCACCACGGGGCGATCCGCCCCTTGCATCTCCCAGTACCAGGACAGCACCCCGGCTGCGAGGCCACCGACCCCTCCCTGCACGAAGACATGGGTCGGACGGGCACCCTGCCCCTCCGCCTCCAGGGCGAGAACGGCATAGCCCTGCATGACGTCGCGCGGGATGAGGTCGTAGCCGGGCCAGGAGGTGTCGGAGACGATGGTCCAGCCGTTGGCCGCCGCCGCTTCGGCGGAGGCACGCACCGCATCGTCGTAATTGCCGGGAACGCGGCGGACCTCCGCGCCGAAGGCCGCGATGGCATCGGCCCGGCCCTGGCTCACCGTCTCGTGGACATAGATGATCGCCTTGACGCCGAGGCGCTTCGCCCCCCAGGCGACGGCGCGGCCGTGGTTGCCATCGGTGGCGCAGGTGACCGTCAGACCCTCGGCCGATCCGCGCTGGGCGACGAGCCTTTCGACCGCATAGGCCCCGCCGAGCGCCTTGAAGCTCTTCAGCGCGAAGCGCCGGCCTTCGTGCTTGTAGAGGACCGCGCCGACCCCCGCCTGGCGCGCCATCGAACCGAGGGAGAGGAGCGGCGTCGGGCTGTAGCCGTCCCAGGCCGAGATCGTCACATGGGCCGTGCGGGCTCCTTCGAGAGAGAGGATGGCACGCTCGGCGGCGGCGTAGGGCTTGTGCCGGTCGAGGCCCGGATTGGCGAGGAAGCGGGCGCCCGTGCCTGCAATCGCCAGCACGTCCGAAGGGGTCGAGGATGTTGTCGAGGTCATGACGCGAACAACACGCGGGGGCGCCCGCGCGTCAAGAGGCACCGCCTGCTCCGTTCGATCGGGAGGGCAGCCATGCGGCGGACGAAAGACATCGGGGAGCCTTTCCTCAAGCCACCGGCGGGACCGCTCAATTGAGCCGCACAGCTCTCCGTGTCTGCCCATATTCTATGCACTTTGGCGATACAGGCAGCTAATAATACATTTTTTTGCAAGATATTCCAATATGTTGTCGAGTATACAATCAAATTCTCTCGGCTGGCACGACACTTGAACCATTGGGGCACAACAGCCGCAAGGATGACTCCATGGCCCTGTTCGACAACCCCTTCAATGCCGCCAAGCGCTTTCTCAAGGGCTGCGTCTGCGGCCGCCACGCCTCCGATGCCGAACATGAGAACGCCATCCGCGCCGAGGCCGTGGCGACGGTCGATGCCGGCGAGGAGAGTCGCTACCGGCGCGTCGTCGAGCAGGCCGTCATGCGCGCCCTCTTTCCGAACGTCCACCAGCGGCGTGCCTTCCTGAAGGCGGTCGGCGCCACGACTGCGGCGGCGGCGATCTCGACCTTCTTCCCCATCGGTGCCGCGACAGAAGCGCTGGCGCAGGGTGGCCCGATCGAGAAGAAGGACCTGAAGGTCGGCTTCATCCCGATCACCTGCGCCACGCCGATCATCATGGCGCACCCGCTCGGTTTCTACTCGAAGCACGGCCTGAACGTGGAAGTCGTCCGCACAGCGGGCTGGGCGGTCATCCGCGACAAGACCCTCAACAAGGAATACGACGCCGCCCACATGCTCGCGCCGATGCCGATCGCCATCACCATGGGCGCCGGCTCGAACCCCATCCCCTATTCGGTCTCCGCCATCGAGAACATCAACGGCCAGGCCATCACGCTCGCCAACAAGCACAAGGACAAGCGCGATCCGAAGGACTGGAAGGGCTTCCGCTTCGCCGTGCCGTTCGACTATTCGATGCACA
>CAZPMD010000160.1:0-7438 GCA_964587395.1 uncultured Hyphomicrobiales bacterium | reverse complement strand
GGGGGGTCGCGGCGGCAGGCGGCGGGGTCTCCGCTGTCGCTGTCGCAGGTGCCGCCGTGCCGGCCGCATCAGCCCGCTCACGCTCGATGCGGCGCCAGTTGGCGACGTTGCGGTTGTGCTGCTCCAGCGTCTCGGCGAAGGCGTGGCCCCCAGTTCCGTCGGCCACGAAGAACAGATCGCGATGCCGCGCCGGATTGGCGACGGCCTCCATGGCGGCGCGCCCCGGATTGGCGATCGGCGTCGGCGGCAATCCGTCGATCTGATAGGTGTTGTAGGGCGTCAGCCGCTGGATGTCCGACTGCAGGATGGGACGGCCAAGGGCGCCACGCCCGCCGACGATGCCGTAGATGATGGTCGGGTCAGACTGCAGACGCATGGGCCGGGGCAAGGTCAGGCGGTTGACGAAGACGCCGGCGACGCGCGGGCGCTCCTCAGCCTTGCCGGTCTCCTTCTCGACGATCGAGGCGAGCGTGACGAGTTCCTCGGGCGTGCGGAGGGGAAGGTCCGGACGGCGGCGTGTCCAGATCTGCTGCAGCAGGCGGGCCTGGAACTGCGTCATCTGGTCGATCATCTGCTGCCGGGTGGTGCCGCGCGTGAAGCGATAGGTGTCGGGCAGCAGCGAACCCTCGCGCGGGATGCGCGCGATGTCGCCGGTGAGAACGTCGTTGTCGCGCAGGCGCCCGACGATCTGTTCCGACGTCAGCCCCTCGGGGATGGTGATGCGATACTCGATCGGCTTGCCGTCGAGCACGATGGACAGCGCCTCTGCGGTGGAGGCGCCGCGGGGGAACATGTACTCGCCCCATTTCAGGTCGCCGCGCACGCCGTAGAGCTGAACGGCCGCGGAGAAGAGCAGCGCGCTGTTGATGACGCCGTTGCGCTCCAGGGTCTGGGCAATGGCCTCCGCCGTCGAGCCACGCTCGATGAAGACGGCGCGGTCCTGCTGCAGCGGGCCTTTGGCGACGAAGGCCTGGCGCGCATAGAGGAAGGCGCCCATGCCGCCGACCAGGCCGACGAGAAGGATAGTGATGATGAGGTTGCCGATCACGACCCACTGGTTGCGCGCATGGCGCGAGGCGGGCGGCGGCGGCGGGGCCGATTCGGGCTCGAGGGCCGCACGGGGCGACTTGATGGCCGGGCGGGACCCGTTTTGAAGCGGGTTATGTCCGGAAGGATCGCTCATGGGGCTGGGCTCTGGTCAGGGTCTCGCGTCACCAGGGGGAGTGATGCGCAGGGAATGTGGCGAAAGGCGGGTTCGGCCTCTACGCAGCAGCCCGGAAGATGACCGAGGCGTTGGTTCCGCCGAAGCCGAACGAGTTGGAGAGCACCGTCTCGATGGCGCGCCTGCGGGCCACATGAGGGACGAGATCGATCGCCGTTTCGACCGAGGGATTGTCCAGGTTGAGTGTCGGCGGCGCGATCTGGTCGCGGATCGCGAGGATCGAGAAGATCGCCTCGACGGCTCCGGCCGCACCAAGCAGGTGGCCGATGGACGACTTGGTGGACGACATGGAGATCTTGGAGGCGGCATTGCCGACAAGACGCTCCACCGCACCGAGTTCGATGCCGTCGGCCATGGTCGAGGTGCCATGGGCGTTGATGTAGTCGACGTCGGAGGCAGTGATGCCGGCGCGCTTGAGGGCGGCCTGCATGCAGCGGAAGGCACCGTCACCATCCTCGGCGGGCGCCGTGATGTGATGGGCATCGCCCGACAGGCCGTAGCCGATCACCTCTGCATAGATCTTTGCACCACGGGCCTTGGCGTGTTCATAGGCCTCCAGCACGACCATGCCGGCGCCCTCGCCCATGACGAAACCGTCGCGGTCGCGGTCATAGGGGCGGGAGGCGCGGGTCGGCTCGTCGTTGAACGTCGTGCAGAGCGCCCGGCAGGCGGCGAAGCCGGCGAGTGACAGGCGGCTGATCGGCGATTCCGTGCCGCCGGCCACCATGACGTCGGCATCGCCGAAGGCGACGAGGCGGGCGGCGTCGCCGATCGCATGGGCACCGGTGGAGCAGGCGGTGACGACAGCGTGGTTCGGTCCCTTGAGGCCATGGGCGATGGAGACGTAGCCGCCGGCAAGGTTGATCAGGCGACCGGGAATGAAGAAGGGCGAGATGCGACGCGGGCCCTTGTCGCGCAGGATCAGGGCCGCCTCGGCAACGCCGTCGAGGCCGCCGATGCCGGAACCGATGAGGACGCCAGTGGTGTTCTGCTCCTCGAATGTCGTCGGATGCCAGCCGGCATCGTCGAGCGCCTGTTTGGCCGCGCACATCGCATAGACGATGAACTGGTCGACCTTGCGCTGCTCCTTGGGCTCCATCCAGTCGTCCGGATTGAAGGCGCCGGGAGCGTCACCGCGCGGGATCTGGCAGGCGATCTTGGCGGCAATGTCGGACACGTCGAAGTGCTCGACCTTCGATGCACCGCTCTCGCCTTTGAGGAGCCGCGACCAGGTTTCCTCGACACCGCAACCCAGCGGCGTGAGAAGGCCCATTCCGGTCACAACAACGCGGCGCATCATCGCTTCACCCACATCCCACACCGTGAACGAAAAGCCGGAGACGCTGCGCGCTCCCCGGCCCTTCGGACTTCAACAGTCGAACTGACAGTGTTTCGATCAGGCGCTGGTCGCCTTCTCGAGGAACTTCACGGCATCGCCGACCGTCAGGATGGTCTCGGCGGCATCGTCCGGAATCTCGACGCCGAACTCTTCCTCGAACGCCATCACGAGTTCGACGGTGTCGAGGCTGTCGGCCCCGAGGTCGTCGATGAAGCTCGCGGTCGGAACCACCTTCTCGGCGTCGACGCCGAGCTGTTCCACAACGATCTTCTTCACGCGTTCAGCGGTATCGCTCATTAGACTATCCTCGTTCCATCCGACGATGAGGCACCGCTCTCGACCGGATGCGGTGTGCGGCTTTCAAGTTTGCAGGTGGCGAGCCGCTTCGCCGTGAATTCCGGATCGTTTGGGAAGCCCCCTGCCCGAACCTGAAGGCTCTCTATCACAGGCCTTCCGGTTTTGCCAGCTTGCGTCCAAAACGCCGAAAATACCAATCAGATCATGGCCATACCGCCATTGACGTGGAGTGTCTGGCCGGTGACGTATGCCGCTTCCTCCGACGCGAGGTAGACGGCGGCGGCAGCGATCTCCCCCGCCTGACCAAGCCGGCCGGCCGGAACACGCGTCAGGATCGTCTCCTTCTGCTTGTCGTTCAGCACATCCGTCATGGCGGTCTCGATGAACCCGGGGGCGATGCAGTTGACCGTCACGTTGCGGCTGGCGATCTCGGCGGCCAGCGACTTCGACATGCCGATGAGGCCGGCCTTCGCGGCGGCGTAGTTGCCCTGTCCCGGATTGCCGGTCACGCCGACAACCGAGGTGATCTGCACGATCCGCCCCCAGCGCTTGCGCATCATCAGCTTCGCGGCGGCGCGGGTCAGGCGGAAATTGGCCGTGAGATTGACGGCGATCACCTGGTCCCACTCCTCATCCTTCATGCGGATGAAGAGGTTGTCGCGGGTGATCCCGGCATTGTTGACGAGGATGTCGAGGCCGCCCATGGCCTTCTCGGCGGAGGGGACCAGCGCCTCCACCTCCTCGACGGAAGACAGGTTCGTCGGCACCACGTGGGCGCGCTCGCCGAGGCTCGCAGCCAGTTCCTCGAGCTTCTCGCGGCGGGTGCCGGAGAGCGCGACGGTCGCGCCCTGCCGATGCAGCGCGGCGGCGATGGCGCCGCCGATGCCGCCGGTGGCGCCGGTGACGAGTGCAGTCTTGCCGGTCAGGTCGAACATGGTCGTGCTCCTCGTGTCCGTCAGGCCCGCGTGGCCTTGAAGGTGGCGACATCGTCCGGTGTGCCGATGGCGACGCCGGATGCGCCGTCGGCGATCCGCTTGACGAGCCCGGTCAGCACCTTGCCGGAGCCGATCTCGTAGAAGGTGGTGACGCCGGCACCGGCCATGGCGGCGACGCATTCGCGCCAGCGCACCGTGCCGGTGACCTGCTCGACGAGCCGCTTCACGATCTCGGCCGGGTCGCTGATCGGAGATGCCAGCACGTTGGCGACGACCGGAACGACCGGAGCCTTCACCGTGACCTTCGACAGCGCTTCGGCCATGGCGTCGGCCGCCGGCTGCATGAGCGCGCAGTGGAAGGGCGCGGAGACGGGCAGCGGGATCGCGCGCTTGGCGCCCTTGGCCTTGGCGATCTCGCAGGCCCTGTCGACGGCCGTCTTGTGGCCGGATATGACGACCTGGCCGCCGCCATTGTCATTGGCGGCCTGACAGACCTCGCCCTGGGCGGCTTCCGCGGCCACGGCGACGACGGCCTCGAAATCGAGGCCGAGAATGGCGGCCATGGCGCCGGTGCCGACGGGGGTCGCTGCCTGCATCGCATTGCCGCGAATGCGCAGCAGGCGGGCGGCATCGGCGATGGAGAAGGTACCGGCGGCGGCCAGCGCCGAATATTCGCCGAGCGAATGGCCGGCGACGAAGGCCGCGTCGCGCGCAAGGTCGAGGCCGGCCTCGGCCTCCAGCACACGGATCGCGGCGAGCGAGACCGCCATCAGTGCCGGCTGGGCATTCTGGGTCAGGGTGAGGGTCTCGACCGGGCCGTCCCACATCACAGCGGAGAGCTTCTCGCCGAGGGCGGCGTCCACCTCGTCGAAGACGGCGCGCGCCTGGGGAAAAGCCTCGGCCAGAGCCTTGCCCATGCCGACCGTCTGGCTGCCCTGACCGGGAAAGGTGAATGCCGCCGTCATCCCTCGACCTCTCGCGCTGTCGTGAAGGTGCGCGGGACTGGCATCGGGCAGCGGCGGAGTCAAGCGAGAGTGCCGATCATTTCACGCTGGAGACCGTCGAACCGGATCTTGCCAGCCCGCGTTCGATGATCGATATGTTACTTTATAACATTTGAGGTCATCATGTCCGACGACAGCCGCCTGCCCGTCACCGTCCTCTCCGGATTTCTCGGTGCGGGGAAGACGACGCTCCTCAACCACATCCTCAACAACCGCGAGGGTCGCCGCGTGGCGGTGATCGTCAACGACATGTCGGAGGTGAACATCGATGCCGATCTCGTCCGCGATGGCGGAGCCAACCTGTCGCGCACGGACGAGAAGCTGGTGGAGATGACCAATGGCTGCATCTGCTGCACCCTGCGCGACGATCTCCTCACCGAGGTCCGGCGCCTGGCCGAGAGCGGCCGCTACGACTACCTGCTGATCGAGGGGACCGGCATCGCCGAGCCGCTGCCGATCGCCGCGACCTTCTCCTTCCGTGACGAGAACGAGCAGGCCCTGGAGGACGTCGCGCGGCTCGACACCATGGTGACCGTGGTCGATGCCATCAGTCTCCTCAAGGATTTCGGCAGCCAGGACTTCCTGAGGGACAGGGGCCAGACGACCGGCACGGAGGACGAGCGGACCCTCGCCGATCTCCTCACCGACCAGATCGAGTTCGCCGACGTCGTCATCGTCAACAAGATCTCGGACGTGACGCCTGAACAGCAGAACCTCGTGCTGAAGGTGGTGCGTGGACTGAACCCCGACGCCCGTGTCATCACAACGGACTTCGCCAAGGTCGTGCTCGGCGAGGTCCTGGCCACGGGACGCTTCGACCCGGAAAAGGCGGAAATGCACCCGCTCTGGGCCAAGGAACTCTATGGTTTCAAGGACCATGTGCCGGAGACAGAGGAATACGGCATCTCCTCCTTCGTCTATCGCGCCGCGCGGCCCTTCGACCCGAAGGCCTTCGACGCCTTCCTGAAAATGACCTGGCCGGGGCTCATCCGTGCCAAGGGCCACTTCTGGCTGGCCACGCGGCCGAACTGGTGCGGAGAGCTGTCGATCGCCGGCGCGGTCTGCCGCACCTCGGCCATGGGCTTCTGGTGGATCGCCTTGCCGAAGGCTCGCTGGCCGCAGTCAGAGGATTGGCGCCAGATGCTCAAGCGGCACTGGCATCCGGTCTATGGCGATCGCCGGCAGGAACTGGTCTTCATCGGGACGGGAATGGACGAGGCCGCCATGCGCGCGGCGCTGGACGGGTGCCTGGTCGGACGTGCCTCGGCCACCCGGTTCAATCCCAAGGATTTCGCCGGCCTTGCGGACCCCTTCCCGGCATGGCGCCGGGAGGCGGATGCGGCCTGATCAGTGGCGGGGTCGCGGATCGACGATGGCGACCACCAGTTCCTCGCCCTCGAAACGCAGTGTTTCCGTCGCTGCCGAGGACGGCGTCGAGGCATCCTCAAGATCGACATCGCCTCGCGCCAGGGCCGCCATGAGCGCGCGACCGAGAGACCGGCGGGCGCTCTCGTCTTCCGGGAAGACGCCCAGTTCCTCGCACGTGCAATCGAACTTGCGCTTGATCAGGGCGAGCTCCTGCGGCGTGACGATGCAGGTCGGGTGATTGCTCTGGCTGAGGTTCGACATGGATTCGCTCCCGGATGGGTCCGCTTCGCGAACTGTTACGCTTTCTTTCATCCGATCACGGCGAGAAGAGGGCGATCAGCCGGCGTGACTGTAGCGCTTCACCGGCTTCGGGGGAGCGCCGCGCGTCAGGTCCCTGGCCTCGCTGCCGCCGTCGGCGAAGGTGCCGGCACCGATCTCGTCGCCCGCCTGCTTGTCCTCCCCGCGATTGCCCGCACCGGCGCGGCCCGGGCCCGCCGAGGCGACCCGCTTCTTCACCGAAGGTGTCTTGTCGGGGTGAACTTTCGCCGTCATGAGCGTCTCCTGTCGCAGCGTTGCGGAAGGACAACCCGGCAGGGGATCGGGGGTTCCCGGCACGCGCGTTCGCCGCAGAGCTTGAATCTCCGCAAGGTTCGCGTATAAGGCCGCCTTCGCTTCGGTCGGCCGGTGGCTGAACGGACGGCAGGTTCGCCTGCAGGATGGTTTTTTCATCCGTCGTCCGGTGTCTCCGCCTTCGAGAATACTGTCGGGCCTGTCCAGGGCTCGGGGGGCTTCGCGCCGGAAGAAGCGTCACTCGAACCGGAGACAGGCCGAATGCCTCTCTATGAACATGTGTTCCTGGCGCGCCAGGACGTGACCTCGCAGCAGGCCGAAGCGCTTGCCGAGCAGTACAAGGGCGTCATCGAGGCCCACGGCGGCGCGGTGCCCAAGGTCGAGCCCTGGGGCCTTAAGTCGATTGCCTTCCGCGTCCGCAAGAACCGCAAGGCCCACTATACCCTCATGAACATCGATGCTCCGCCGGCGGCGATCGCCGAGATGGAGCGCCAGATGGCGATCAACGAGGACATCCTCCGCTTCATGACCGTCAAGGTCGAGGAGCTCGAGGAGGGTCCGTCCGCCATGCTGCAGAAGCGTGACCGCGATGATCGTGGCGAGCGCGGCTTCGGCGGCGACCGCGGCTTCGGTGGCGGCGGTGGCCGTGACCGCGGCTTCGGCGGTGGTGGCGGCGGTGACCGCGGCTTCGGTGGCGGCGGAG
>CAZPMD010000159.1:0-7576 GCA_964587395.1 uncultured Hyphomicrobiales bacterium | reverse complement strand
GGGCACGTGTGGCGCTTTGAAGGTCGGCGGTGGGAAGATACCCGCCAGCGAGCAGGTGCCGCACGCCTGACAGATCCCGCCGATGGCCGCAGGAATGCCCGTTTCGCGTCGAATTGACAACCCTCGGTACCGTCCATATCTGTCGCGGGTTGCCGGCCACACGCGGATTTGTACAGGTTCGGCGATCATCCCACCGGGAATCGTGGATGGGGCGCACGGGGCGCCCCACCCCCCGCCTAGTGGGGCGGGTTGCCGGCGTGAACCATTGGAACGGACGGAGCGACCAACCGTTCTGATGTCTTCCCCGATCTCTCGCCCCAAGTGAAGGAACGCACATGTTCGGCGCGCTCGCCCGCAGGATCTTCGGCAACGGCAACGACCGTCGCATCAAGGGCTACAGACCCCGCGTCGAGGCGATCAACGCTCTGGAGCCGGAGCTGGCCAAGCTCTCCGACGAGGCTCTGCGTGCCCGCACCGATGAGTTCAGGGCCCAGTACGCGGCCGGCAAGAGCCTCGACGACCTGCTCGTTCCCGCCTTCGCAACCGTGCGCGAGGCGGCCAAGCGGGTTCTTGGCCAGCGCCACTACGACGTCCAGCTCATCGGCGGCATCGTGCTGCACGAGGGCGCCATCGCCGAGATGAAGACCGGCGAGGGCAAGACCCTCGTCGCGACCCTCGCCGTCTACCTCAACGCACTCGCCGGCAAGGGCGTCCACGTCGTCACCGTCAACGACTACCTCGCCAAGCGCGACGCCGAGTGGATGGGCCGGGTCTACGGCTTCCTCGGCATGACCACCGGCACCATCGTGCACGGCATGGACGACCAGCAACGGCACGACGCCTATGCCTGCGACATCACCTACGGCACGAACAACGAATACGGCTTCGACTACCTGCGCGACAACATGAAGTACACGGTGGAGGAGATGGTCCAGCGCGGCCACTTCTACGCCATCGTCGACGAGGTGGACTCCATCCTCATCGACGAGGCGCGCACGCCGCTGATCATCTCCGGCCCGCTCGACGACCGCTCGGACTTCTATGCCACCATCGACCGCTTCATCCCTGTCCTCGCCAAGGAGGACTACGAGGTCGACGAAAAGCAGCGCACCGCCTCCCTCACCGAGAGCGGCAATGAAAAGATGGAGAAGGCCCTCGTCGCGGCTGGTTACGTCAAGGGCGACCTCTACGACGTCGAGAATGTCTCGACGGTCCATCACGTCAACCAGGCGCTGAAGGCCCACAAGCTGTTCCAGCGCGACAAGGACTACATCGTCCGCAATGGCGAGGTCGTCATCATCGACGAGTTCACCGGCCGCATGATGCCGGGCCGGCGCTATTCGGAAGGCCTGCACCAGGCGCTCGAGGCCAAGGAGCGTGTCCAGGTCCAGCCGGAGAACCAGACGCTGGCCTCGATCACCTTCCAGAACTACTTCCGCATGTACAAGAAGCTTGCGGGCATGACCGGTACGGCACTGACCGAGGCCGACGAGTTCATGGACATCTACAAGCTGCAGGTGGTGGAGATTCCCACCAACCGCGGCATCGCCCGCCTCGACGAGGACGACGAGGTCTACAAGACCGTCCAGGACAAGTACCAGGCGATCATCACCGAGGTGGAGGCGGCCCGCGCCAAGGGCCAGCCGGTGCTCGTCGGCACCACCTCGATCGAGAAGTCGGAAACCCTGGCCGAGATGCTGAAAGGCCATGGCTTCAAGCAGGTCGATCTCGAGGACCCGCAGGCCTTCGCGCCGCTCTACGACGGCGACCAGGGGACAGCGGCGGAGAAGGTCTTCGCCGTGCTGAACGCCCGCTATCACGAGCAGGAAGCCTTCATCGTCTCCCAGGCCGGCGTGCCCGGCGCCATCACCATCGCCACCAACATGGCCGGCCGCGGCACCGACATCCAGCTCGGCGGCAACGCCGACATGCGCATCGCGGCTGAACTCTCCGGCATGGAGGATGGGCCGGAAAAGCAGGCCAAGGCCGAGGCCATCCGCAAGCAGGTGGCCGAGCTCAAGCAGCGGGCTCTCAACGCCGGCGGTCTCTACATCATGGGCACCGAGCGCCACGAGAGCCGGCGCATCGACAACCAGCTGCGCGGCCGTTCCGGCCGCCAGGGCGACCCCGGCCGCTCCAAGTTCTACCTGTCCCTGCAGGACGACCTGATGCGCATCTTCGGGTCGGACCGCATGGAGGGCATGCTCACCAAGCTCGGCCTCAAGGAGGGCGAGGCCATCGTCCATCCCTGGATCAACCGGGCGCTGGAGAAGGCGCAGAAGAAAGTCGAGGCGCGCAACTTCGACCTGCGCAAGAACGTCCTCAAGTACGACGACGTCGCCAACGACCAGCGCAAGGTCATCTTCGAGCAGCGCATCGAACTGATGAGCCAGCAGGATCTCTCCGACATGACGCAGGACATGCGCCATGGCGTCATCGAGACCCTGGTCCACACCTACATCCCGCCGGACGCCTATGCCGAGCAGTGGGACACCGCGACCCTCAAGGACGAGATCTACCGTGTCCTCAACCTCGACCTGCCGATCCCGGACTGG
Source organism: uncultured Hyphomicrobiales bacterium (assembly GCA_964587395.1). GTDB lineage: Bacteria > Pseudomonadota > Alphaproteobacteria > Rhizobiales > Phreatobacteraceae > Phreatobacter. The sequence goes on along the minus strand of CAZPMD010000159.1, from coordinate 5,021 downwards.
GCCAAGGAAGAGGGCATCGCCGACGAGGAAGTGATCGAGCGCATCACCCGCGCCGCCGACGAGATGATGGCCTCCAAGGCCGCCCGCTTCGGCCCGGACATCATGCGCCAGATCGAGAAGGCCGTGGTCATGCAGGTGCTCGACCACCTGTGGCGCGAGCACATCGTCCAGCTCGACCACCTGCGCCAGGTCGTCGGCCTGCGCGGCTATGCCCAGCGCGACCCGCTGAACGAGTTCAAGTCGGAGGCCTTCCAGCTCTTCGAGGGACTGATGGCCAAGCTGCGCGAGATGACGACGCAGCAGCTCGCCCTCGTCGAGCTGCAGGAGCCGCCGCCCATGCCGGACCTGCCGCCGATGACCGCCCACCATATCGACCCGACCACGGGCATGGACGAGTTCGCCCAGATGGGAGCGGCGTCGGGGGGATCGTTCCAGTCCTTGCCGGCGGGCGACGCCGTGGCTGCGCGCAATCCGAACGACCCCTCCACCTGGGGCAAGGTCGGCCGCAACGACCCCTGCCCCTGCGGCTCGGGCAAGAAGTACAAGCACTGCCACGGGCAGTATGTGTGAAGCCGGGAGGACGCCGCCCTGCGGCGTTCTCACCCGGAGCTGCCGGGTCCGTCGAGAGGCTTTCAGGCGCGAACGACGCCTTGACCGAAATCCCGGCACGCCCTAAAAGGCGCGCTCGCGGGCGGGGCTGTAGCTCAGATGGGAGAGCGCTGCAATCGCACTGCAGAGGTCGGGGGTTCGAATCCCCCTAGCTCCACCAGCCCGCACTGCGCAAGCCCGGTCCATTGACCGGGCTTTTATTTTGTCTCGAGACCTCCGCGACTTAGCCATAAATGCAGCACGTCGAGCCTCTGCGGATAGGCTCTCCGGCGGGCGGCGCCGGCCTGCGGTATGCACCATTCTCCGCGCGCCAATGGCAGTTTCCGAAATTGCAATGCGCCAGTTGCACGAGACGGTTTCGATCAGCCTTGCAGACCGGTTCGACGCATACCCGTGCTGACGGTCAAACGCCGCCGGCGTTAGACCGCGCCGCGTATCCCGATGTAGCTGAATAGGGATCAGGGAGCCGCCAGGCCGATCAGCCCGTGCTGGTCGCTCCAGTTTATCGGCAGGGCACGTGCGAGATCCGAAGCCGTGATCCCAGCCGGCCAACGATCCTGCAGCGCCGCCTCGATGAGTCGGGGCGAGAGGAAGGCAAGGTTCAGCATCAACCGCACGCCGCGAACCGATAAGCCATCGCGCTGCGCGATGGTTTCCAGGTCTGCCACCCGCCCACTCAACAACTCGTCCATCCAGTTGCGCGAGCGAGTGATCGTTGTGAGAAGCCGTTGTTGGTCCTTCTGGCGCGACGAAGATGCGCCGAGATCGTGCGTCGCAGCATCCACGATCGTCCTTGCAGGTCGACTGGATGTCGGGCGCCAAGGAACCGAGATCGTCTCGACCTGCATGTTGCCCGAAGCGGTGTGCGGCTCCTGAAGGCGGTCGGTCTTGAGCGCCAGGACCAAGTGGTCCGAGTGCACTTCAACACGTTCGATGGCGGACCTGACGGACAGGCGTCGCTCGCTTACGTCTATTGGGTTGGCGGATATCCGGGGCACACAGGCATCCATCACCGCTTCGTCGATCGCAGGCATCGACACACGGCTAGTAGAGCCGGCCTCGCTTGGTCGATGGTCGAGCAGGGCGCGGGAGACGTAGTAGGTGTAGCGAACGCCATCCTTGCGCGAGTGGCTCGGCGACATCCTGTTGCCTTTGGAATCGAACAACAGGCCACCCAGCAGAGAGCCGCCGTTCGTCGCTTGCTCGTGCTTTGCCACGCGCCGCGCATCCAATCGGCGCTGCACCTCGTCGAAGATCGGGCCGTCGAGGATCGCCGAATGCTCACCGTCGTGATGGACGCCGCGATGGACGAGGTCACCGACATAGACTCGGTTCCGCAAGATCGCCTGGAGAGGTCCGATGCCGAACGGAATGCCGCCCACCACCACGCCACTGGTGAGAGAACGAACGCGCGTTCGCATTCCCAGATGGTCGAGTTCCTTCTTGAGCGCTCCGATTGATCCAAGCTTCAGGTACAGATTGAAGATCGTCCTGACCTGTTCGGCTTCAGCTTCGTCGATGACCAGTTTGCGGCTCTCGACGCGGTAGCCGAACGGAAGGTTACCTCCCATCCAGAGGCCCTTGCGCTTGGATGCCGCGATCTTGTCGCGGATCCGTTCGGCGGTGACCTCGCGCTCGAACTGCGCGAAGGATAGCAGGACGTTGAGGGTGAGCCGTCCCATCGACGAGGTCGTGTTGAAGGCCTGCGTCACCGACACGAAGGAGATGCCCCTGGCATCGAAGCGCTCGACGATCTTGGCGAAGTCGGCGAGCGAGCGGGTCAGCCGATCGACCTTGTAGACGACGACGATGTCGATGCGTCCGGCGTCGACATCAGCCATCAGTGCCGCCAAGCCAGGCCGCTCCATCGAGCCGCCGGAGTAGCCGCCATCGTCGTAATGGGCGGGAATGAGCGACCAGCCCTCATGGCGCTGCGAAGCGATGTAGGCCTCGCAGGCCTCACGCTGGGCATGCAGCGAGTTGAAGTCCTGTTCCAGGCCCTCCTCGCTGGACTTGCGCGTATAGACGGCACAGCGCTTTGCACCCGCGCCCTGCGCCTTCCCAACGCCTGATCGTTCGGTCGATCGAGCGCTACGCATGGACATCGCTCCCTGAAGACTGGCGTTCGGTCGCACCGACAGCAGCGGACGGCGTCGGTCCTGTGCTCGGCGGCTTTGGCTTCTTCGGAGCGGGCTTTGCTCCGAAGAACACCCAGCCGTTCCACGTCGTGCCCGTGATCGCCTTGGCGACGGTCGAGAGCGACGTGTAGGTCGCACCATGCCAGAGGAACCCCTCGGGGATCACGATCACCTCGTGCATGACACCCCGCCACTCCCGGATAAACCGCGAGCCCGGCATCAGCCGCCGCGGCGCTGCGGAAGATCGGCTCTCGGTCACCGGAACCGCCTTCGATGCCTTGCCTTCCCGCGCAATGGCCTGCAGGCGCTTCGTCGCGGTCAGCGACAATCCACCGAAAGCCTTCCCCTGGATGGAATAGGCGAGCGCCCGGACGAGCAGTTCGCCCCTGAGACCGGGAGCGGCAGGCTTGCCGGTCACCTCCCGCCAGCGCAGTCGAAGGGCTGAAGCATCGAGATCGCGTAGGCGCGCGATCTCGTCTGCGATCTGATCAACGCTGCGTCGATCGGGCTTGCCGGAACCCATGGGAATCACGCTGCCTTCGCAACGATCCGGATGGCCGCGATCCGGTAGCGGCTCTCCTTGCCGTCCGCTCCCTTCTCCCGCTCAACCATGAAGCCACGCTTGCGCAGCCCAGTCAGCGCCGCTCGCGTCGTATGAGCGAGCCAGCCGGTCGTGGTCATCAGCTCGCTTATGGCAGCACCTTCCGCTCGCTCGAGCAGCGCGATCACCTGAGCGAGCTTGGTGCCCTCCCGCGGCGTCGCGGATCGCACGGTGCTGGATGAGGTTCCGGCAGACGGTGCGTTGTCAGCATCGGCAGCGACCAGGCTATCGCCTTCCCGTGCACCATCGTTGGCAGAAGGCCTATCGCAATCGTCCTGCGATGCGGCGCGCGGCTCGGCAGGTTCAGCGGTCAGCGCATCGGCAACATCCGGCGCCTCAATGCCGAGCGCGGCGAAGCCGGCAGCGGTAATCACCAGCGCCCGGGCCCGCTCAACATCGCGGCGAATGATCGGCATTCCAGCGTCGGCTTCAATCTCCCCGGCAACGCCTTTGGCGATCAGGCTGCCGGTGAACTTCGGGACAGCGCCGCCCTTCAGATGCGCGGGCGGGACGATGCACCGATCTGCGCGCTGGCTCGCTGCCGAGAGTGCGACGTGCTGGGCATCGGTCAGCTTGATGGCGGAGGTGGAGTTCGTGGTCATGGTGGTGGCCCTCTTGAGGCTGGTTCGCCAGCCCTTTGCCGGCACCACCACGACCCCGCGAGGCGACAGGCCTCAGCGGGGCGATCTCAATCAGGCATTCGTTTGCGGCAGCGATCGATTAGTCGCGATCGGCAAGCTCCTTCATCCGTCTGTCCAGCCGTGTCCCCGCGTTCAGGAGATGCTGCACCTCGCAGAGCTTCGGCTCGACGCCAGCCGACCCCGCCGCATCCGCGCGCTCGTTCCGATCCTTCCGCTTCGTTGCCATCGTCGTCCTGCCTGACCCGCACGCCTTAGTGCCGGTCACACACACGCTCTCTTCGCGCCAGCAGTCCAGTCGAATGCGCGGTGATCGAGGAAGATATCTGTCGCCAGCGACCAACGGCTGCTCCGCGCCTTACTACCGGACATTGGCTTTGCTGCCGATTGCGGACATTCCTCTCTTCACGCACTGCTACGGGGTCAAGGGCTGACGGGCTTTGCCCGGTGCCGCTTCCAAGGCGAATTCGAGGCCTATCCTCGCAGTGGGCGCCCTTCAACCGGGAAGGTCCATAAGCTCTGGAGAGGTCCTCTGCGTCGAGCTTCGTGCGCATGGCCGGAGCCCCACAGCCTTGCCCCGCTCCCTTTGCCCCGGAGCTAGCCCTTGAGCGTGCCAAGCAGGGCCGCAATATCGATGGTGGCGATCTTGGAGAACGTGTCCGAGACCGCGTAGGGCAGGATGATCCGGTCCTCGTGGCGCATGGCGCCGCAGGTGTAGACAACATTCGGGACGTATCCCTCGCGCTCCGACAGGTCGGGACGAACCAGCGGCTCGGCCGATCGCGCGAGCACGCGAGAGGGGTCCTGCTTGTCGAGGAGGACGGCGCCTATCGAGTATTTGCGCACGGGGCCGACACCGTGCGTCAGCAGCAGCCAGCCCTCGTCCAGTTCGATCGGCGATCCGCAGTTGCCGATCTGCACGAACTCCCAGGGTTGCTTCGGCTTGACGATGGCCTGCCCACCACTCCAGGCGGAGAGATCGTCGGAATAGATCAGGTAGAGATTCTCGTTGTCCTGCCGCCCGATCATCGCGTA